>NZ_JAQOUE010000001.1:2697500-3027820 GCF_032191465.1 Candidatus Nitronereus thalassa
CGGGTTGCGGCCTTGCATGGGCTCTCTACCAAAGAAACGCCCGTGGGATTTAAATACATCGGGGAGCTCTTAGCTAGAGGCGATGTGATGATGGGTGGAGAGGAAAGCGCCGGAATGTCAATCTCGGGCCATGTTCCAGAAAAGGATGGCATATTGGCTTGTCTGTTGGTGGCGGAAATGGTGGCCAGAACGGGAAAGGGCATCAAAGAGCTTCTCACCAATCTTATTGAACGAGTCGGACCAGTCTATTCCCGGCGGGAAGATGTAATGGTTACCGAATCCATGCAGGAAAATTTATCAAAGGTTCGGGAAGAGCCTCCTGGTGCCTTTGCGGGGCAGCCGATTCAAACGGTCAATCAGCTTGATGGCTGCAAGCTGCAAATGGAAGATGGGAGTTGGTTTTTGCTCAGACCATCGGGGACGGAACCATTGGTTCGATGCTATGGAGAAGCCTCCACGAAGGAACGCCTTGATGAGTTAATGCTGTCCGGTCGAAAACTTCTGGACGGTGCATCTTAAGTCCAGCCGGTGTGGAAGAGCTGAAACGCTTTTAGGGAAAGGTTACATCATTCCTTCACGGATGAAGGGAGTCCATCATGCCTTGTCGTAATAAAGTTTTTTCCAATCCAACTCAAGCAGCTTGTAGTCACTAGGCTACGACCATGTCAGCATTTCAATTCGTACATACTGCCGATTTACATTTAGATAGTCCGTTTCGGGGCTTGTCGGAAGTTGCGCCGGCACTACAGTCTGTCCTGCGGGAGGCAACGTTCCAAGCTTTTGAACGCATCATTGATCTCTGTATTAATCGGGATGTGAATTTTCTTCTCATTGCCGGGGATATTCATGATGCCTCTGATCGAAGTCTACGAGCGCTGACTCGCCTACGACAAGGATTCGAACGCCTCGCGGACCATCATATTCCTGTGTTTATGTGCCATGGAAACCATGATCCCTTAACCGGGTGGAGCGAACACTTTTCTTGGCCCGACAATGTCTGGGTCTTTGATACGAAGGAGGTCGCCGCTCGCCCGGTCCTGGTTCAGGGGGCGGAAATTGCCAGAATCTACGGGGTGAGTTTCGGCATGGAAAAAGTGACCGACAACCTCGCGCAGCAATTCCAGGGAGACCCCGAGGCACCGTGGTCCATCGGCCTTTTACACACCAATGTTGGTCAAGACCCCAATCATGGAAATTACGCACCATGTCAATTGGACGATCTTGTCCGAGCAGGAATGAATTATTGGGCCTTGGGACACGTACATACCCATCGCATTCTTCGAGATCAAGATCCTCTTATCATTTATCCAGGGAATCCCCAAGGGCGACATGTGCGCGAAACAGGGCCACGCGGTTGTTACCTCGTGAGCGTGGATTCCCAAGGCCATGCGTCTCCGGAATTTGTTCCGGTCGATGTGGTGCGTTGGTATGATGAACGGTTGACGATTATGGGGCTTGGAGATTTTGACGATTTGTTGAACCGAATGGATGAGCGAGTTCATGTAATCCGTCAGCAAAGCGAAGGCCGAGGAGTGGTCGTCCGGTGGCAATTCGAGGGGCGAGGCCCCTTACACCGAGAGCTGATTCGCCCAGGACGTCTGGAAGATCTTCTCATGACCATTCGAGAAAAATGGGGAACGGGCTCTCAATTTGTCTGGTCCGAAGCGGTTCATGATCGAACCGGACGAGAAGTCGATCTTGATGGGATTCGGCATGAAGAAAATCTCCTTGGCGACTTTATTCGTTTAACGGAAATCGAAGATGCCTCCAACCTTCAGCACATTCGCCAGGCCATAGAGCCCCTTTTTGATGATCCGAGAGTCTATCGCTATCTGGGGGCGCCGTCGGACGCGCAAATTCGCGAATGGGTACAGACTGCGCAGCATTTGGGACTGGATCGCTTACTGACGGGAGACGAGTAAAACCGTATGCGCATCGCGGAAATGATCATTGATGGGTTTGGGGTCTTTCGGGAAGTCACCGTAAGCGACCTCGATCCAAAAGTCACGGTGTTTGAAGGACATAATGAAGCCGGCAAAACCACGCTCATGGCCTATATCCGAGCGGTCCTTTTTGGGTTTGAAGGAAGGCGAAATGGTGCAAATCGATACGAACCTGCTCGAGGAGGACGCCATGGCGGCGCGTTAGTCGTCGATACCGAGGATGGGCGACGATTTCGTATTGAACGTGTAGATTCTGGCGCGCGTGGTCGAGTCAAAGTATCTGCCACTTTTCCTTTCCAACATACGGTTTCCGAAGTCGAAACCAATCGTTCGGATGAAGAAAGCCTTCGCCAACTGCTCTACGGCACGTCAAAACTGCTGTACCAAAACGTGTTTGCTTTCGGGATTGGGGAGCTTGAGCGCTTAGATACTCTCCAAGCTGACGAAGTCAGCCATCATATTTATACCGTAGGGATGGGAACAGGATTGACGCCACTCACCATCGTCCAAAGTGGATTGGATGCAGAACAGTCGCAGCTCTTCAAACCAGGAGGGCGAAAGCCCTTGATCAATCAACTTCTTCAAGCACTGGAGGAATCGCAGACCGCTATTCGTGATTTGCAAACACTCCCTGACGAATATGACACGTTGCAAAACCGACTGGTGATCCTCGATCAGGAAATTCAAGAAGACCAAACCGAATTAGAAGAAACCAAGACTCGCTGTGATTGGTTGGAGTCTCTTGTAAAAGCTAGGACTGATTGGGAGCAGCTTCAAGTCGTTCGCCAGGAATTGGAAGAGATTCCGACCATTGAAAGTTTTCCTGCTGGTGGCATCGAACGCTTGGAACAAGTGGAACGGGCCTTGGGGAGCGTGGAAACTCGCTTAGATGAAATTCGATCGACAATACGAAAGGCGGTGGAACGCCGAGTCAATCTGCGTCCCGACCCGAGAATTCTCAAGAATCAAAACGAAATTGAAGCCTTAGAAGACCTTCGCGGACAGTTCAAGACAGCGCTGGATGGGTTAAGCGATCTTCGATCGCGAGCAGAAGTCCGGCGCAAAGTCCTTGATGAAATGTTGGGGCGTCTTGGTCCAGCGTGGGATGATGCCCGGTTGGATCGATTTGAAGCGTCCATTCCCATTCGAGAGCGCGTTCGTGGGTTGCGTGATCGGCTAGAGGCCTGTCGGCAGGAAGTGATCGAAGCCAATCGTGCGCAGCAAGACGTTGAGCGCATGAAAAAGGAAAAGGATGGAGAGCTTGAACGGCTTCAAGAAAAGTTGGAGCAACTGGCGGCTCCTGACTGTCCTACCAGAGTGTCGTTGGATGAACGCGAGCGGGCGATCAGGCAATGGGTCCAATTGCACCATCAGCGTGCATTAACCCAGCAACACCGGCAAGACTTACAAGTCCAAACCACCGCACTCGAAGATCAGGTTCAGGCTATTACCAATGAACTCACAGCTGTCGAGACGCGGCGGGACCGTTCATGGTGGGCCCTGCTTGGGGTGAGTGCCATGTTTATTGGACTGGGGACCTACGCCGGAGTACAACAAGAAATATCTTTGACCATCGTGTTGGCATCGGCAGGGATCGTGGCGATTGGGTTGTTGGCCTGGTGGCGGCACGAACTGCAGGAACAACGGCGTGTGCGAATGGGGGAACTGCAAGACCAGATTCAGTCGGTTACTCTGCAGTGGGAAGAACTTCAGGGTGAAACCCAACAAGCAGATATGGAAGAAAAGGCGCTTGCCGAGGAAATGACCCAATTGAGCCAACAAGTGCTGGGTATAGAAATGACTTCATTGGATGTTGCCGAATCAGCCCGTCGGGCATTAGAAGCCGAGCGACGGTTAGCCGAGCGTCGCGAAGATATCAATGTGCGAATTCAGGATGATGAGGAAACCTTAGTCGGTTTACTCGAAAAAGGCCAAGTGGCCCTAAAGGTTCGCCAAGAAATCGAAGCCAACCAAGAAAGCGCCCAACAGGCATGGCAGGAATTTTTACTTGGCTTGGAACTTCCAGAAGACCTGACGCCGGATGGCGCACTTGAAGTGATTGCAGGGGCGGAGCGAGCCCAAGGGCAATTACGCGAATGGCGTGATGTGACCAGGGAGTTGCAGCATGTCGAACGTTTTGTGGTCGATACGGCGCGACAATTGAATAAAGTTTTGGAACAGTGCGGCTGGGATCCTGTGGAAGTGGAACATTCTCCGGGTGCATTGACCGCGCTTCGGAAATCGCTGGAACAAAGTCTTGCCAGTCATCAAGAATTGGCTCGCCTGACAGAACTCATTGCCGAACGTCAAACGGAAGTGGAGGCCGCGGAGTCGGAAAAAGTTCGATACCTGGATCAATTGCAAGCCTTACTGCGCGCAGGCGGTGCATCAGATAGTGAATCGTTTCGTCAGCGCGCGGGATTGTATACGCGGCAGGTTGAATTGGAACGACAGCAACGACAATTAGAATTTGCCCTCAAGGTTCATGCGGGGTCGGCGGAACGGTATCAGGATATGGAAGCCAGCCTGTCAAACAAATCACGCGCGGAGTTAGAGCGGGAGTGGAGCGAAGCCAAGCGGGAGGGGCAGCAACGGTTAGTTGATGTGTTGACAAAAAAACTACAAGAAAAAGGTCGGGTGGAGCAGCGATTACAAGATCTTGAACGGAATGAACAGCTCTCTTTTTTGATGTTAGAACGCCAAGAGTTATTGGCGCAATTACAACAACATGCGAATCGATGGGCTGTTCGCTCCATTTGCCAGCACCTGTTGGATAAAGCGCGGCAAGTCTATGAGCGGGAACGGCAGCCAGCGGTGTTGCGGGAAGCCTCAAAATTTTTCGCCTCCATGACAGGGGGGCGATACGTCCGGGTGAAAGTGCCGTTGGGCGAAATGCGACTGGAAGTCGAGGCGGAAGATGGAAAATCTTCGCCAACGGATATTCTTAGTCGGGGAACTGCGGAGCAACTTTATTTGGCCATGCGGTTGGCGTTTATCTGTGAGTACGCAAAACATGCCGGGCCATTGCCACTGGTGATCGATGATATTTTGGTTAATTTCGATCCCGAGCGTGCCAAGGCGACGATTGCGGTGCTTGGGCAAATTGCGCTCACCCATCAGGTTCTTGTGTTCACCTGCCATCCTCACGTGAGCCGGTGGTTTGAAGAAACATTGGATGGGGTCTCTATCCGGCCCATTCCCAAATCCGCTTAGGGGGTTGCTGAAAAAGGCCGCCAGCGGCGTTCTCGGGGCTTTGCCGTCCTCACGTACTGATGTACGCTGCGGGCGCCAAATCCCCTGCGGCCTTGCTGGACAACCTTTTTCAACAACCCCTTTCCATTCGTGAGCATTAATTGAGTAAATTCAATTTAATTTTGCTCTTTTCAATTATGGGGTTTGTTTAATTTTCCTCCCTTTTAAACCGAAAACTGAGAGCACCTTTAACGATTATGGAAGGTTAAGAATGACAGACTTTGCGCGAGAACTAAATGTGGCAACGGAATTAGCCAGAAAAGCAGGAGCCGTCATCATGGAGGTGTATGCCACAGATTTCACTGTGGCCTATAAAGGAAAAAATGATCCGGTGACGGATGCGGATAAACGTGGGAACGAAATGATTGTCAAAGGGCTCAGGCAAGCCTTTCCCAACGATATTATTGTTGCCGAAGAAAGTGCAAGACCCGATGCGACCCAAGCGGGTACCCGGATTTGGTATGTCGATCCTGTGGATGGGACGAAGGAGTTTATTGCCAAAAATGGTGAGTTCTCTGTGATGATCGGGTTGTCGATCAATGGGCAAGCCAAGGTAGGTGTGGTGTTCCGGCCAGATGGGGATCTACTGTACGTCGGAGTGGTAGGACAGGGAGCGTGGATGGAGAGGAATGGCAAGCGGATGCCGTTAGTCGTTAAAAACCCTGGCCTTTCGTCTTCAATTACACAGGCTGTTTCACGGTCTCATCGTCATCCCATGTTAGAAAAAATCGGAAAAGACATCGGCGTGGGTAAGGAAGTGCCCTCAGGGAGTGTCGGCTTAAAAATTGGATTGATTGCTCGAGGCCTTGCGGACATCTATATAGAACCGGGTCCTTATACCAAACTCTGGGATAGTTGCGGGCCGGAAGCCATTCTTCGGGCAGCGGGTGGACAATTTACGAACATACTTGGGGAACAAATTCGGTATGGCCTCACGCAGTTGAAGAATACCCATGGATTGGTGGCGACCAATGGGGCGTATCATGAGAAGGTGATACAAGGATTAGAGCCGGTTGCGAAGGAATTGGGGTTGACGGCGCAGCCTGCGCAATAATTCTTCTTGAAAATGGAAAGGCCTGAGTGAAAAACGTCCAATTCACTCAGGCCTTTTTCTTTTTCCTAACAAATAATATTTATAGCGGGGTTTCGCCCCCGCGCGACGAGGCACTTTTGTTTCGGCAAAAGTGCCCAAAACCATTTCCGCCCGGGCGCGTCCCTGCGGGTACCTGCTCCACCATCCCGAATCAAGATGGCTCGGGAACTCGCTCTGCTCAAACAGCCCTCGCCAGAACAGTCGGATTCGGGGTGGCGGACCAGCCGCGCCCGAAGGCGGGAAATCCAACCACTATTAGGAAAAGGATTAGAATAGTAAAGTAAAAAATGTGTCCTCCTGGTCTGAATTTAAAAAACAGTTTAAAATATGCCAGAAAGGTGGCTCAATATGACCTTAGTGATTTCCGCCGTAAGCAACAAAGGACTCTATCAAGTCAGTGACCGACGCCTGATGAATTGGAGTGGGACCACAACACTTACTGATGATGCCACCAAGACCGTGAGGTTAGACCTTCAAGATGGTAAGGCCTTGGTCAGCTATGCTGGTATTGGGCGAGTCCGAGACCTACAAATTAGCGAATGGCTGAAGCGAATTCTCCGAGGCCAGAAACTTAAATATCTTGAGTTCCGAAATTTGCTCGCAGAGAAGGCAACCCAGAAAATCACCCCTCTGGAAGCAACCCTTCATGAGTTTGTTATCGTTGCGAATGTAGAAGGAAAGCCTAGGTTTGAAGTCATTTCGTCAGACCGAACAGGAAATTACTATAACAGCGGTTCAGCACGTAACGGCGTTTTTGGCACATTCGCTCCTCCTCGGATCCGTAGCTCCGTATATTTCTCTGGATCGGGGCGAGATGCTCTCTCACGCCAAGACAAGAGAGTTGCAGTCCAAGCTATCAAGCGTCGGAACCTGACATCCCAACAATTTGAAGCAGTACTTGTGCATTTACATCTCACTGCTTGGAAGCAACAAAGAAACGGGTCTGTCAGTCGCGATTGTATTTGTACTCACGTAGACAGTCAGGGGGGCGGGTGGAGCCACCTTCACACCTCCAACGGTACCTCGGTGTATAATCTGCCATCAATAATGGGAGGGTTGCCCGCTGATGACATTTCCAAAGCGATAATGAAAATAGTGGGACCCGAGCTTTCTGCTGCGGTTCGGGAAGGGCGAACCCCCCGCTCAACGATTGCAGAAGTTCAAGACGCTCTTAAGGGAATTGAACTCACTCCAGAGGATTCTCTTTAATAGTGGTGCCCACTTCCGTAAAAAAAGTGTCTCGTTCCGCAAGAGCGGAACCCCGCATTCAATAGAATCCAATATTCTTTATTCTCAACTCTTAGATTACAAAAGCCTTTGTAAAATTTCCCCCTTTCCCCTTTCCTTGACACTATTTTCCCCCACTCCCTAGAATGCCTTTCCTGCCTTTTTCTCTAGGGAAAAGTGGTAACTTGTTGAAGATCACGTCAGAAGAGTGTGATCTTCCTTGGTTTTTTCACGAGATACGAAATACGAGATACGAGCGACGATTTATGCGGGATGATGTAGTCATTATAGGTGGTGGACTCGCTGGGTCTGAGGCCGCGTGGCAGGCGGCGGAGCGGGGGGCCAAAGTCACGCTCTATGAGATGCGGCCCAAGAAGGAGACGGCGGCGCATAAGACCAGCAATTTAGCTGAGATCGTGTGTTCAAACTCTCTAGGTTCCGCCGATCCGATGAGTGCGCCTGGTATCTTGAAAGAAGAGATGCGCCTGTTGAATTCATTGGTAATTCGAGCTGCTGAGTTGGCTCGGGTACCAGCGGGTTCGGCACTTGCGGTGGATCGTGATATCTTCGCCCAAGAAATTACCCGAACGTTGGAATCGCATCCGAATATCAAAATTATTCGTGAAGAGATTCAAGAGATTCCCCGTGATGCCCTCTGCATTGTGGCCACGGGGCCGCTAACTTCAGAGAATTTGTCCAAGGCGTTGGCGTCGTTGACGAGTAAAAAGAACTTGGCGTTTTTTGATGCCATTTCGCCGATCATCGATGCCGAGTCAATTGATATGGATACGGTGTTCCAGGCTTCTCGGTATGATAAGGGTGGAGCAGATTATCTCAATTGTCCGATGGATGAGGAAGCCTATACGGCGTTTTATGATGCGTTGATGGCCGCCGAAAAAGTCGAAGCCAAGGATTTTGAAAAAGTGCCGTATTTTGAAGGATGCATACCCATCGAGGTCATGGCCGAGCGTGGGAAACAAACCTTAACGTTTGGCCCCATGAAGCCCGTGGGGTTGACCGATCCTCGGACGGGAAAGCGTCCGCATGCGGTTCTGCAATTACGAGCAGAAAATCAGCATGGTTCGTGTTATAACATGGTAGGGTTTCAAACGAAGTTAAAATATCCAGAGCAGCAGCGGGTGTTTCGTATGATTCCCGGATTGGAAAAGGCGGAGTTTTTGCGGCTGGGGAGTATTCATAGAAACACGTTTGTGAACTCGCCGGAGATCTTGCGAAACACCTTGCAGGTGAAGATGCGCGGGACGACATTCTTGGCAGGTTGTATTATTGGAGTGGAAGGGTATGTGGAGTCGGCAGCGAGCGGTGGATTAGCTGGGATTAATGCGGCGCGCGCGTTAGCGGATTTGCCACTCATCACTCCACCGTTAGGCACGGCCCATGGGGCGTTGATCAATTATATTACGACGAGTGATGCCAAGCATTTTCAGCCCATGAATACCAACTTCGGATTATTTCCGCCCTTGCCTACGAAGGTTCGTAACAAGGAGCAGAAGCGGCGGATGATCCACCAACGAGCGATAGATGAGTTCAAAGCATGGAAGACGCAATTCGCGCTTTCCTAACCCATCTGGACCTTGAGCGGGGTGCCTCCCGCGAAACCCTACGGAGTTACCAATCGGATCTTCGGCAATTTGTCGAATTTCTGCGAAGTGGCGATAGAGAAGCCGTGGTGGACCCTGGCGAGGTTGATCCCACGACGATTCGTCAATT
Source organism: Candidatus Nitronereus thalassa (assembly GCF_032191465.1). Taxonomy (NCBI): domain Bacteria; kingdom Pseudomonadati; phylum Nitrospirota; class Nitrospiria; order Nitrospirales; family Nitrospiraceae; genus Candidatus Nitronereus; species Candidatus Nitronereus thalassa. Next base: position 2,706,747 of record NZ_JAQOUE010000001.1, read on the forward strand.
TTTAATTTGGTTGGCCGAGAAACAAGAGAAAAAAACATCCCAAGCGCGAAAACTGGCCTGCCTCAAGAGTTTTTATAAATTTTTGAATTTGCGAGCAATGATTACCACGAATCCAACGACGCATATTCGAGCTCCGCGCCTGGGCCAGCATCTCCCGCGTGTCTTGTCGAAAGATGACGCCGATCGGTTGATGGAATCACCCAACGAAGATGCAGGAGCCAAAACCGCAAGGGATCGGGCGATTTTGGAAACCTTGTATTCCACCGGTGCGCGAGTCAGTGAATTGGTTGGGTTGAACTGGGGCGATGTGAATCTTGAGGATGGTATGGTTCGGCTTCGGGGAAAAGGCAAGAAGGAGCGACTGGTGCCAATAGGCCAAGTCGCGATCGACGCAATTCATGATTATGTGGCCATGGGGTCGGTTAAATTATCTACCGACAAGGTTGCAGTTGAAGCGATGGGTGTGAAATCGTTGGCGTTCTCTGAAGACCGACCAGTGTTTCAGAATAACCGCAAAAGCCGCCTATCAGTCCGTACGGTGGAGCGAATCGTCCGGCAATATGCAGGGCATTTGCAGGTAGGCTCTGTGACGCCCCATACGTTGCGACATTCCTTTGCCACTCATTTACTCGATGAAGGAGCGGATCTTCGGGTAATTCAAGAACTCTTAGGCCATGCCTCCTTGGGCACGACCCAAAAATATACACACCTCGCGACGGATCGGTTAATGGAAGTCTATGACAAAGCGCATCCACGAGCAGGACATGCGTCTCAGGTTTCAAAGGCTCAAAAAGGAAAGTCAGCATGATAATACGATCAACCACGATACTCTCTGTCAGGCGAAACGGCGCTGTGGCCATGGGTTCCGATGGCCAAGTTACCGTGGGCACCACGGTGATGAAAGCCAATGCTCGTAAAGTTCGACGATTGTATCATGACAAAATCCTCGCGGGTTTTGCCGGATCTACTGCGGATGCGTTTACCTTATTTGAAAAGTTCGATGTGAAGCTGGAAGAATACCGAGGCAATTTGACACGCGCCGCCGTGGAGTTGGCCAAAGATTGGCGAACGGATCGGGTTTTGCGTCGCTTGGAAGCCTTGCTCGCCGTCTCGGATGATACCCAGTCGTTCATTCTGTCGGGAACCGGCGATGTCATTGAACCTGAAGATGGTATCTTGGCCATTGGATCTGGGGGCCCCTATGCGTTGGCTGCGGCTCGGGCGCTGATTGCCAAAACGGAATTAGATCCCAAGACCATTGTGCAGGAAGCCATGTCCATTGCTGGCGGCATTGATATTTACACAAACAAGGAAATCATCATCGAAGAGTTACGCAAATGATTATGAAATCGGATACACCCTCTCAGTCAGTGAAACTTGATTCGATGACTCCACGACAAATTGTCGAAGAGTTGGATCGCTATGTGATTGGCCAAAGTGACGCGAAACGCATGGTCGCGATAGCCCTGCGGAGTCGATGGCGCCGGCAGCAATTGGATCCTGAGCTTCGGGAAGAAATTTTCCCAAAGAATATCATTATGATCGGACCGACCGGTGTAGGAAAAACCGAAATCTCTCGACGTATTGCCAAACTTGCCGATGCACCGTTTATTAAAGTGGAAGCCTCCAAGTTCACCGAAGTTGGCTATGTGGGGCGCGATGTCGAGGCGATTATTCGGGATCTGACGGAACAATCCGTCAATATGGTCAAGAATGCTTCGCTCGAACGCGTGGAGCGTAAAGCCGAAGATCGGGCAGAAGACCGGGTCTTGGATTTGTTGCTTCCCCCAAGCTCTTCTCGGGCGATGTCCAGTCGGGACGATGATGAAGAGTCGAATGGTAAAGCTTCTGTGGGAGAGTCGGATTCCACCAGACAAAAACTACGCAAACAGTTACGCGAGGGAGCTTTGGATAAGCGCACGGTGGAAATCGAAGTCAAAGAACGTACGCTGCCGGTTGGAATTATTTCCAATGTGGGCGGCATGGAAGACATCGAAAACAATCTTCGGGAAATGTTGGGTGGGATGATGCCGGGGAAGAAGAAAAACCGGGTCATGAAAATCCCAGAAGCGTTGAAGTACTTTACTCAAGAAGAAGCCCAAAAACTGCTCGATATGGATGAAATTACCCGCGAGGCGGTTCATCGTGTCGAAGAATCGGGGATCGTCTTCTTGGACGAGATCGATAAGATTGCCGGCAAGGAAAAAAATATGGGCCCGGATGTGTCGCGGGAGGGAGTCCAGCGTGATTTGCTGCCGATTGTAGAAGGCTCTACCGTCAATACCAAATATGGTCCTGTTCGGACGGACCATATTCTTTTCGTGGCAGCGGGGGCGTTTCATGTGGCCAAGCCATCGGATTTGATTCCGGAGTTGCAGGGGAGATTCCCCATCCGTGTGGAATTAGAAGCGTTAACCAAGGAAGACCTCGTTCGAATTTTAACGGAACCTCGAAGTGCTCTGGTGAAGCAATACCAAGCATTGTTGGGGACGGAAGGAATTACGCTGGATTTCACGAAGGATGGTATTGAAGAAATTGCCGCGACTGCGGTTGAGGTCAACGATCGGACCGAAAACATTGGCGCCCGACGACTCTTTACTATTGTAGAGCGTTTACTGGAAGATGTGTCCTTTGCCGCGCAAGAGCTGGACGAGAAAAAAGTGGTCATTGATGCTGCCTATGTTCAAGAGCATTTGAAAGATATTGTGAAGGATCAAGATCTAAGTCGATACATCCTTTAAAATCGTCGCTCCTATCTCGTCGCTCGCATTTCGTGGAAACACAAAAAACCTAGTTTGAGAAAAAACATGGAAAAACTCATTAAAAAAGCAGATGTGCTCATTGAGGCGCTGCCGTACATTCGGACGTTTGCGGATAAGACCATCGTTATTAAGTACGGTGGCGCGGCCATGACGAAGGATGACTTGAAAGACGGTTTTGCGGAAGATGTGGTGTTGATGAAGTATGTTGGACTCAACCCGGTGATTGTACATGGCGGCGGGCCACAAATTAATGACATGTTGTCGCGCCTGGGGATTCAATCCACTTTTAAGCGCGGAGTGCGGGTGACGGACCAAGCTACCATGGATGTGGTAGAAATGGTGTTGGGTGGGAAGATCAACAAAGAAATTGTGACGCTGCTCAATCAACATGGAGGAAAGGCCATCGGTATCACGGGAACCGATGCGGGATTTATGGTGTGTAAGCCGTTTTCCGCCAAGTCTTGGTCGCAAGGAATGAGTCAAGATTCCCAAAGCCAGGCGGATGAAGATTACGGCTTCGTGGGGGAGGTAGAAAAAATCGATCCCCAGATGATTACGCGATTGCAACAGGAGAATTTTATTCCAGTGATTGCTCCTATCGGCGTGGATCGAAAGGGTATGCGGTATAACATCAATGCCGATCTCGTAGCAGGTGCGGTAGCTGGGGCTCTGAAAGCGGAAAAGCTGTTGGTGCTGACGGATGTTAAAGGTATTCGTGATGCGGCCAATCGGCATGTTTCCACCCTCTCGAAAAAAGACGTAGAGCGGATGGTGAAGAAAGGTACGATTTCCGAGGGCATGTTGCCCAAAGTGCGATCTTGTTTAATTGGCATTGAAGCTGGCGTGCAGAAGGCCCATGTCATCGATGGGCGAGTCCCGCATGCAATTTTGCTAGAGATTTTTACGGACAAAGGCATTGGCACGGAGATCGTGGCATAGTAAAAACCGTTGCTCGTATCTCGTCGTTCGTATCTCGGAAGTAATTTAAAATTTTAGAAATGGTCGATGGAAGTGCCCAATGGGGTATGTTCCCTGAAGAATCAATACGATGAAATTCGCCAAATCTCCAGCCGGTACCGAAAGTAAAAACCGTTCCGCTATTCCTCAGCCTGACAAGAAATCGGCATTGCTGTTAGTCCATCTTCAGAATGACTTTTGTCCAGGTGGTGCTCTAGCTGTGGCCGGGGGCGATCAAGTCATTCCCGTGGCGAATGCATGCATTCAGTTCTTTTCACGGGAAGCGTTTCCGATTATTGCCACACGTGACTGGCATCCAGAAAACCATTGTTCCTTTCAAGCCCAAGGCGGGCCCTGGCCTCCTCATTGCGTGCAAGGATCCCGAGGATCGCAATTTCATCCTGATTTAAAAATGCCCCCGGGCACGTTGATTGTGTCGGGGGCGACCAACCCCAAAAAAGAAGCCTATTCGGGATTCGATGGCACGTCCCTGGAGGATCGGTTGGAAGATGTCGAGGCTAAGACGCTCTTTGTCCTTGGGCTCGCCACGGATTATTGCGTGAAGCAGACCGTGTTAGATGCCTGTCAACGGGGATTTCGAGTGGTGGTATTGGAAGATGGTGTTCGGGGTATCGAGGCGCAACCCGGGGATTCCCAAAAAGCCATTCAAGATATGCAAACCGCAGGTGCGTTAATCGCTCATTCCGCAGATTTGGGGATTTAGTCCTGACCCTCCTTCCTTTGATTTTTTGCCCTGTCTAAAAAATCTTCAATCTCTATTTTTTCTTTTTCAAATGGACATTGACGATCGAGGTAGCAATCGATTGGCTTAATTCGTCAAGAGTTCGATTTAGGGCAGCAACAATTGATGCGTAGTCTGGCCCTTGAAGCGGTGCCGTGAGATGAGAGTTATGGGTGTCTAGAATGGTTCGCGTGTCTTCCCCATACAAGTACCAACGGGCGGTGAGATGGGCTTCCCCATCAGCCGTTGCGTCAAATCGCGTGATATCGATGGCCACTTGATACTCAATGGATGTGGTTCGTTTCCATGGGTAACTAACGACATGATCGGTTTTCAAGAGAACAGACAAATTGTCAATGAGGACTTGAGGGATATTATCCTTAAGAGGTTCGGCCCATTTATGAAACTCTGCCAAACTTAATTCATTCGTGCTGACTCTTGTGACGATTTGGGGCCGATCCACATATTCGGGAATAGTCAGTGGCCCAACGCCAACGGCCAAACCTTCCGGTGCCTTTGCGATGGCCTGTTTGGTTGAGGAATAGGAATTCAGTAAATAAAACTTGGAGGGTTGTGAGGTGGCGGTGCATCCACCAAGAGACAAACAAACTAAAATCACGCCTATCGATTTCCAATACTCAAAATTTTTGTTCATGTTAGAACTCGCGCAAAATTAAGTTAAACGGATTATGATGAAAACTCGAAATCCGAATATCGAAATCCGAATATCGAAATCCGAAACAAATCTTAAATTCGAAAATCGAATGTTTCAAACAAAGCATTTCGACTTCAGCGGACAGGGGTTGTTTTGAAATTTTTTCATTGGAATGTTTCGGATTTCGATATTTGATTTTCGGATTTTTTCCCTTTAGTTCTCCCTAGATTCTCCTTTGCCGTGAATCAGTGCTTCTGGATGTCGTTCCAAATACTCTGCCATATTTCGAATGGATCGAGCAGCCGCAGATAATTCCTCAAGCGTATTTCCCAGTTCATAGCGTAATCCAGAATTTTCATCGACGATGCCCTTGGCGGTGGAGAGCGTATCTTTAGCTTGGATAAAGGTTTTGTCCATGGTTTTGGCGGTGGCTCGTAAGTCTTTAATCAATTGGGCGGCAGGACCTTCCTGTAAAGTAAAGGTTACTTGGGCTTGATCCATTGCGGCGCGAGTGGCTTCCAAAGTTTCGTGAAGGTTGGCTGCTAATTCTCCCGATGCCCCTTCTTTCATGGCAAGGGTGGTCTCGGCTTGCTGTAACGCGTTGCGAGCGGTCACTAAGGTGGCCTCAATACTATCCGCTAAAGTCACCACACGAGTATCCAGGGTTTTGCTCAATCCTTGCACATGGTCCATTGTGCCTTGGAGCGAACGAATTGCATCGAGTAATTCAGGGGCGTTGACCAATCGTTCAATGCCTGTGACGGCCCGAAGAATTCCATTGACGAGATCCTCAAGCGGAATATCTTCCAGCTTCGCCGTGAGTTCTTCAAAGCTTGTAGGAATAGTGGGGAATTCAGGATAGGGGTCTTGATATTTATGCAAGGTGATCGGCGTGTCAGGATGAAAATCAAGACCGATGGAGAGTTGGCCTGTGACAAAGCTTTGCATTTCCAATCGGGCCCGCAAACCCCGCTGGATCAGTTCAATCGCCTGGCTCCGGTCGGCTTGTGTGGTGAGTTCCATTTCAAAAATGGCATCAAGAACCTTGGCCATAAGGTCTTCCTTCACTGGTTCTTTGCCGATAGGCGTGATCCGATCCGGTTCGATTTCTATGTACACAGGGGTGCGAATAGAGTTGTCTTTTGGATCGAATGTGACCTTGATATCGTTTACGGATCCGATTTTGACACCGCGAAAATTGACTGGCGCACCCACTCGTAATCCTTTAATGGATTCATCAAAATACAACACCCATGGGACTTTTCGGGAAAGTAACTTCCCACTGCCAAATATCATGATGCCCATGATGAGCAGGAGGATGGCTCCAATGACGAATACTCCGACGGCTGTGGGATTGGTTTTTCGACTCATTTCAGTTTCTTAGTGGGATGTGGAAAGGACTTCGCCCCGGTGCAAGAAATTTTGTACGGTTGGAATGGGACTCTCAGCCAAAAGCGTTTTGGGGTGTCCTGTGGCCAACATGGTTTTGGTCTCGGCATCCAAGAAGACCGAATTGTTGCCTATCGCAAAAATACTGGCTAATTCGTGAGTCACCATCACCACGGTCGTATTCAAACTTTCCCGTAATTCTAAAATCAAATCATCCAAATGTCGTGAACTAATAGGATCGAGGCCCGCTGAGGGTTCATCGAAAAACAACATATCCGGATCAAGGGCCATGGCTCTGGCCAAGCCAGCTCGTTTTTGCATCCCACCACTTAATTCGCTTGGATAATAGTCACCAAATCCAGCCAATCCCACTAACGCGAGTTTAAAGGAAACGATTTCTTGAATTTGTGATTCGTGAAGATCCGTATATTCGTGCAGGGGGAGTGCGACATTTTCTGATAAGGTCATGGAACTCCAGAGGGCCCCGCTTTGGAAGAGGACGCCAAAGCGGCGCATCAAACGGTTTTGAGATTCTTCATCAGCTTGCCAAAAACTTTCTCCCGTGAACAGGACGTCTCCCCGTGCCGGTCGTTTCAGCCCGATCATATGGCGAAGGAGCGTACTTTTTCCGCATCCACTTCCGCCCATGATAATAAATATATCGCCTTGGTTTACCGTAAAATTTAAATCGCGTTGGATGACGACATCTCCATAGGCCATTGTTAAATTGTGGACGGTTATAGGGGCATGGGGCATAAAGAATTCCTTGGGTCGTGACTCATGATGGATGGGCTGAAAATGTATCTCCTGTCAAGAATGGGAAACATCCAGTCGAGGATTCTCCGAAGACTCTTTCACGAGATACGAGCGAAGCTTCACGTTGTTTTCTTCACACTCCCAGAATGTCGTACAACACCGTCAGGACCGCATCAGAGACCACGATAAAGACTATTCCGGTGACGACGGCCGAAGTTGTCGCCAGCCCCACGGCGGCGGAGCTGGAGCCACACTGCATACCACGCAAGCATCCGGCAATGGCCACTAACACGCCAAATACGATGCTTTTAATGAGCCCAGCCGCAAAGTCCGTTAGAGTCACCGCTCCTTGAGTTTGATAAAAATATTGGGCCGAGCCTAAGTCCAACATCGTGATTCCGACAATCGCTCCCCCGAGAATACCGAGCAAATCCGAATAGATGCACAGCAGGGGCATCATGAGCATCAGCGCGAGCATTCGAGGTAAGACCAGAAATTCCATGGGGGAAATTCCCATGGTGATAAAGGCATCAATTTCCTGGTTGACCTTCATGGTGCCCAGCTGTGCGGCAAAGGCCGCTCCGGTACGCCCCGCCATAATTATGGCCGTCATCATGGCCCCCATTTCTCTTGCCATGCCGAGGCCCACCAAGTTCGCCACATAAATTTGTGCGCCGAATTGCTGCAATTGGACGGCTCCCACAAATGCCAATATAAGCCCAACCAGTACACTGATTAGCGTAACAATGGGTAGAGCTTTGGCTCCGCATTCTTGAATGGTAATCCCAAGGTCCGAGCGGCGATATTGCGCCCGTCCCCGGAGAAATCGGAAAAACGTCACAAAGGCTTCTCCAATAAAGGCCACCATGTCCTGGGCGCCATCCGTTGTACTGAGAGCTTTGTTTCCCAGCCGCGACACATGCCCAATTTTCCCAGATGATTTTCTTGTCTCAAGGCGTTCGGGTACGGCTGCCGCGAGTTTCATCAGGCGATGAATGCCCTGAGGCAACTCAGAAAAATCGACTGTAATATGTTTCGATTCACAGAAGCGTTGGATATTCAAAAGGAAAGTGATTAATCCCGTATCCCAACTTTCCAGGGCTTGGGAGGAAAATTGGAGTTGGCGGACTGGTGGGTCTGCATGGCATTCTCGAAGGAGGTCCTGAAGGGAAGGGCGAGGTTCTTGAATCCGCCAGGCTCCAAGCAATTCCACGAGAATGGTATTTTCAGGTGATCGAGTAAACCGTATTGCGGCCATATGAAGAAATGTTCGGAAGGTCTTGGTTGGTTTAAAGGTTTGCCGGTATGTGTGTTCCTCCACATAAATTCGTCAGGGATGCCCGGCATTCATTGCACGATAATAGAAGTGTAACCTGTTCAAGGATTATTGCAAGAAACGTGTAGCTTGGCATGAGAAATTGGGGAAGAGTGATGGCTGCTTTTCCTTAGGACAGGCTACGCCTGTGCCCGAAAACGGCGGTAACGTTGGATCAGCCTATTAGTAGAACCATCATGATTCAAAGGTGGCTCGATCGGGTTCACCAATTCCGGTGTAATTCGCGTCGCCAGCACTTTTCCCAATTCCACCCCCCATTGATCAAATGAGTTAATGTTCCAAATGGTGCCTTGGACGAAGACTTTGTGTTCATATAAAGCGATGAGTTTGCCTAACAACTCTGGTGTCAGTTTTTCCGCCAAAATAGTATTGGTCGGATGATTACCTTCAAAAGTACGATGCGGAACTAAGGCTGGGGAGACTCCTTCGGCCTTTACCTCTTCCGTGGTTTTCCCAAAAGCCAATGCCTCGGTTTGGGCCAGAAAATTTGCCATGAGCAAATCGTGGTGAGTTCCCGAAGGATTCAACGACTGGCAAAAGCCAAGGAAATCACAAGGAATGAGTCGAGTGCCTTGATGAATCAATTGATAATACGCATGTTGGCCATTGGTTCCGGGCTGTCCCCAGATCACCGGTCCGGTGTGGTAGTCGACAACCTGTCCATTCAGATCGACATGTTTCCCATTGCTTTCCATGTCCAGTTGTTGGCAATAGGCACTGAGACGCCATAGGTATTGGTCATAGGGCAAAATGGCGTGGGTTTCAGCGCCAAAAAAGTTGATGTACCACAGGCCTAGTAATCCCAGCAGGACTGGCAGATTCTTCTCAAAAGGAGCTGTCCGAAAATGATCATCCATAGCATGGAACCCGGAGAGCATGTCCCGAAAATTTTCTGGGCCAATGCCAACCATGAGGGATAAGCCAATGGCTGAATCGTAAGAATACCGGCCTCCGACCCAATCCCAAAACTCAAACATGTTGGCGGTATCAATGCCGAACTTTGCCACTTCCTTCTCATTGGTGGACACAGCCACGAAATGTTTGGCCACGGCTTGTTGATCGCCCAAACTTTTGAGACACCAATCACGCGCAGTTTGGGCATTTGTCAGGGTTTCGATGGTGGTGAACGTTTTGGAACATACCGTGAAAAGGGTTTCTGCCGGGTCCAAGTCCCGTAAGGCTTCGGCGATATCAGTCCCGTCAATATTAGAGACGAATCGAATGGTGAGGTTTCTATCGGAATAATGTTTGAGGGCCTCATAGGCCATCATGGGACCAAGGTCAGACCCTCCAATCCCGATGTTCACGATATTCCGAATGCGTTTCCCGGTGTGTCCCGTCCACTCACCATTGCGAACACGATTGGCAAAGGCTGCCATCTTGTCGAGTACCTGGTGGACCTTGGGCACCACGTTTTCTCCATCAACCAGAATGGAAATTTTCTTGGGTGCACGAAGGGCAACATGAAGCACGGCCCGCTGTTCCGTTGCATTGATTTTCTCACCGGAAAACATAGCATCGATTCGACTTCGGATATCAGCAGCTTCGGCTAAGTCCAACAAAAGTCGCATCGTGTTATCCGTCACTCGGTTTTTGGAATAGTCCAAATAGATGCCGAGTGCCTCAAGTGAAAACCGTTCGGCTCGATCAGGGTCATCTTGAAAGAGTTTCCGAAGATGAAGCGGTTTGATCTCTTGGTAATGTTTTTCTAAGGCTTTCCAACTTGGCCGCTGCGTTAATGAGATATTTTTTGTCGTCATGTTTCAGCCTCCTGAAGACACCTTCTAATCTTCCTCTGCATTTTTATCAATGGGAAACTCTCCTGCCTGAGAAAGATGGTGATCGGGATCTACCGTTCTCTTGATGTATTCACCAAGGTCCACAAAGGGGTGGGGTTAAAATATTTCAGGGTAAAAAAACGGGAAGACCCTTTCAACAGTGGACGCAAGGGGGGATAAATCCTGCCTTGGACCTGAAATATTGTATGTCCGTAGAGGAGGGGTATTGCCTAAGGGGTTTCCTGAATACCTCAACACATGGTAGTGTGCGCCGTACGGGACCCTAAATATAGGCCCTTGTCGTATATTCCAACTATTTTTGCTCACCTGTGGGAAAAGAAAATTTTAGAAGACCCTTCTGAAGAAAGAACCAGATTTCTGGTATCCCGGCCGCAGCTGACATGCCTCGTTTCCTTCACTTCAATTTTTGGCTTTTTCTTCTACTATGCTCCATCCCATTTTCTGCGGAGGGTGCCTCGCGATTACCCGAAGTTCGAATTGGAGTCGTGGCGGATGGGCCATATCAGGATTATGGATGGGGCAAGGTAGTGAACAGCAAATTATTTCTCAAAGAAATTCTAGAGCTGACCCGTGGTGAATATAAAGTCATTTTTCCTCAACATGCGTTCGTGCATGGGAATTGGTCGGTCAAAAAGATCAAAAAGGCGGTGGATTTTTTATTGGCTGATCCCAAGGTGGATTTGGTCTTAGCGCTGGGCGTTCTCGCCTCCCATGATATCGCTCGTCGGCCTTTTTTACCCAAACCGGCGGTGGCACCTTTTGTGATTGATATCGAACTTCAGGAGCTGCCCTTTCATCGTGGCACATCGGGAGTTCGCAATCTCAGTTATTTATCGTTGCCGCATTCCTTTGAGCGGGCAGTCAAAGCCTACCGAGAAATCCTTCCCTTTACCAAAATGACCCTCTTTGTGGATCAAGCCGTTATCGAGGCCTTGCCGCAGCTGGAAGTGAAAATTCAGCGCGCGGCAAAGGCGAGTAATTTACAGATCACACCGGTGCCGGTTGGCACCTATATTCAACCGGCTCTGGCCGCGATCCCCGATGATGCAGAAGCGGTATTGGTGACCCCACTCCTCCGTCTTCCGCTGTCTGAGTTTCAGGCTTTGACTCAAGGGTTAGTGGAAAGAAAACTTCCGAGCTTTTCCCTGTTTGGTCGAGAGGAAGTAGAGTATGGGTTGTTGGCCTCGATTGCTCCGGAAACCAATACGCTTCGTCTCGCTCGTCGAGTTGCGCTGAATGTTCATCGAATTTTGCTTGGAGAAGATGCGGGAAGTTTTTTGGTGTCGTTGCCTGAGGCCGAACGCTTGACCATCAATATGGCCACAGCCCGGGCTGTGGAAGCCTGGCCGACATTTCGAGTGCTGACCGAAGCGGACCTCATTAACGAAGATGTGGAATCTGTGACGCGACGACTCTCGTTGTATTCTGTGGTTCGAGAAGCCGTATCGGTGAATCTTGATCTGGCGGCCGCGGATCGTAGAGTCTCCGGCGGACAAGCCGATGTTCGAAATGCGCGCTCCGCGCTGTTGCCTCAAATCGGCATGGGGAGTCGAGCCACGATTATTGACCAGGATCGAGCCAGGTCGGCCTTTGGGGCGAACCCGGAGCGGAGCATGCGGGCCACCGGCAGTCTTTCGCAATTGCTCTATTCCGACAAGGCGTGGAGTGATTTCACAGTGCAGGAAAAGGCGCAGTTGTCTCGAGTCGCGGAGCGCAACGAATTACGATTGGACATTCTTCAAGAAGCCGCAGTCGCCTACTTAAATGTTTTACGGGCCAAGACATCCCTTCGGGTGCAGAAGGACAATCTGAAGTTAACTCGATCAAACTTGGAACTTGCTCGGGTGCGCGAGTCCGTAGGCTCGGCAGCCCGGGACGAAGTCTTTCGGTGGGAAAGCGAAATTGCTAATGGCCGGATTGCCGTGCTTGAGGCCCAAGCCCAATTGAAGCAAGTTAATGTTTCGTTAAACCGGACGTTGCATCGTCCGTTGGAAGAACCGTTTATTACGGAGGAAGCAAGTCTCCATGATCCGTTGCTGTTTGGTGATCTCAACCGTCTCTTTACATTCATTGATAACCCCAAGCACTTTGGTTTGTTCAGAAATTTTCAGGTGCAGGAAGGACTCAATGTCTCGCCGGAAATTCAACGACTGAATGCCGTCATTGCCGGGCAGGAGCGCACCGTCCTGAATGCACAGCGGGCTTATTGGGCTCCGGATCTGGCACTACAAGCCGATGTGGACCAACGCTTTGCATCTGACGGAGCTGGGCAAGCCGGACCCCCTGCGGGTCTTCTGCCAGGCCAAGATAATACGCAATGGTCGGTGGGTCTGGGGTTAACCTTTCCTTTGTTTAGTGGGGGGAGTAAGGAAGCCACCGAAAGTAAGGCCCTAGAAGAATTAAGGCGTCTTCGCCTGGAACGGGAAGCTACAATCGGGCGAGTAGAAGAACGCATACGGTCAGCCATGTTTCGAGCTTCTGCGTCGTTCCCTGGTATTCGTCTTTCTCGTGAGGCTGCGGAGGCATCCAAGAAAAACCTAGAATTGGTGGTGGATCAATATTCACGAGGAGCCGTGGATATTATTAAATTACTCAATAGTCAAAATGCCGCGTTGACGGCTAATGAAGCTGCGGCCAACGCCGTGTACGATTTTTTAATTGACTTAATGAGTATCGAACGGGCGGTCGGACGTTTTGATTATTTTTTGTATGAAGAGGATCGTGCGGCGTGGTTTGAGCGGCTGACTGAATTTTTTGAACAAGCGGGAGTCACCCCATCGAAACTTATGACGAGTAGCCCTTTTTAGCAGTGATGTGGGCATGGAGATTCCATATGCCTTCTCCAGTGCAATTCGCATTGATCATCCAAGGACGATTCCTTTGATAATTAAAAAAAAACATTCGGTTCCCTTTCTCGTGTGCATCAGTCTGTGTGGACTGATCACCATTCTGGGAGCTTGCAGTGAACAACATCCACCCGAGGCCGAAGAACTCATTCGGCCCGTTCGATCTCAGCAGGTGTTTTTGACAGGAAGCGATCAAGTTCGGACTTTCTCGGGAACCGCACAAGCTGGTCTGGAGGCCAAATTAAGTTTTAAGGTGGCGGGAACTCTTCAGAAATTGTTCGTGAAAGTTGGAGATAAAGTTAAACAGGGCCAAGTGCTGGCCTCGCTAGACTCACAAGACTACCAGTTGCAAGTTCAACGGGCGGAGGCCGCGTTGGCACGTGCTAAGGCCTCGGCTAGAAGTGCTGCCGCAGATTATTCGCGAGTTCGGGCGTTATATGAAAATCGGAATGCCTCACGAAACGATTTGGATCAAGCACGGGCTGCGGCGGAATCCTCTCAGGCGGAAGTGTCGTCGAGTGCCAAGGACTTAGAATTAGCCCGCCTTCAACTCGACTATACCCGTTTGTCTGCTCCTGCGGCATGTTATGTCGCTTCGGTTCCGGTGGAGGTGAATGAAAATGTGCAGGCGGGAAAAATCATTATGGAAGTCGTGTGCGGATCTCGCTTGGAAGTCGAAGTAGGGATCCCGGAAGTGTTCATCGCGCGGGTCAAAAGGGGCAGTGCCGTGACGGTGACGTTTGACGCCATTCCGGGCCTTCAATTTCCAGCCTTGGTGACCAAGGTGGGGGTGGCGTCTGGCCAAACTGGGACGACCTTCCCGGTGACGGTACAATTACAACAAGCAGTGCCAGGATTTCGATCGGGTCTGGCCGCTGAAGTCACCTTCCGATTTGAGGGTCGGAAAGGGGAAGCCCGAATTCTTGTCCCGCCGGTTGCGGTTGGAGAAGATCCTGAAGGTCGCTATGTCTATGTTCTCGATGAACTCAATGATGGAATCGGCAGAGTCAAAAGAACGCCGGTGGTGATCGGGGAATTAAGCCCGGAAGGGCTGGAGATTATTGACGGTCTGCAAGATGGTGCCCGCATCGTCACGGCGGGTGTCCGGCGCATCCACGATGGGCAACGTGTTCGCTTGATGGGTGACGCAGCGGACGAACGATAAATGTGCCTTTAAAGTTCTAACCTCCCATGCTCACCAAATTCGCCATTGATAACAATCGAATCACGGCAATGGCGCTGCTGATTATTTTTCTGGCAGGCATTGCTTCCTATCAAAAACTTCCTCGAAACGAGGATCCGGGTTTTATTATTCGCGTGGCCTTGGTGATGACTTATTTCCCAGGGGCTAGCCCCGAACGTGTCGAACAGTTGGTTACAGATAAATTGGAAAAAGCGATTCAAGAGATCCCGGAGTTGGATTTTGTGCGAAGTGAGTCCAAGACTGGGGTCTCGATGATTTATGTGAACATTCTTGAAACCCAACGGAATATGCGCCCGATTTGGGATAACTTGCGTCGGAAGGTCGATAAAGCGGCCCAGGAATTGCCAGAGGGGGTGCGTGGTCCCTTTGTCAATGATGAATTTGGCGATGTGTTTGGGATTGTCCTGACCGTGATGGGTGATGGTTTTAATTATCGTGACATTAAAGAGGTCGCCGATGATGTGCGCGATGAACTTCTGCGTCAGAGCGAAGTCGCGAAGGTCGATATTTATGGCGATCAGGAGGAGCGGATATTCCTTGACTATAATAATGCGCGATTGTCGGAACTAGGAGTCTCCCCAGGCCAACTCCGGCAATTGTTGGAGGCACAAAATATTGTCCTGCCTGGAGGCGATATCCAAACCGCCGATGAGAAAATAGTGTTGGAACCGTCCGGCAATTTTGAATCCGTGGAAGAAATTCGCCGTACAGTCGTGAGTTTACCGGGCAGTCGTGAGGTGTTGTTTTTAGAAGATCTTGTTGAGGTGTATCGAGGGTACATTGACCCGCCGGATACGTTGATGCGTTCCACTGGAGAACCAGCGTTGGGGTTGGGCATC
This sequence comes from Candidatus Nitronereus thalassa, assembly GCF_032191465.1. Lineage (NCBI taxonomy): Bacteria > Pseudomonadati > Nitrospirota > Nitrospiria > Nitrospirales > Nitrospiraceae > Candidatus Nitronereus > Candidatus Nitronereus thalassa. The sequence continues at coordinate 2,722,032 of NZ_JAQOUE010000001.1, forward strand.
TCTATGCAAAAAGGGGGAAACATTATTTTGTTGGGCCAGCAAGTTCGCGAGGTTATTGCCCAAGCTCGGCAGGAGTTTCCTATTGGTATTGAATTTGATGAAGTCCAGTTTCAACCGGCGGTCGTAGATAAAAAAATCAAAAATTTTACCAGTAGTTTGCTGCAAGCCGTGGTGATTGTCACGGTGGTCATGCTGGTGTTTTTGGGGTTGCGAACGGGTTTCATTGTCGCCAGCCTCATTCCCATGGCCATTGTGATGAGTATTTTTTTTATGTCGGTGTTCGGGATAGGACTTGATCAGATGTCCCTGGCAGCGTTGATTATCGCGCTGGGGCTTCTTGTGGATAACGCCATTGTCATGGCCGAAGCCACGATGGTGCAAATGAGCGCGGGTAAACGGGCAATAGATGCCGCGATTGAATCGGCTAATGAATTAAAAATTCCGCTTCTGACATCTTCGTTAACCACCGCTGCTGCCTTTCTGCCTATATATTTGGCCGAGTCGAATGTCGGAGAATATACCGCGCCGATTTTCACCGTGGTGACGCTTACACTCCTGTGTTCTTGGGTCCTAACTATTACCATGATTCCCTTGCTTTGCGTGTTCTTTTTTCGTGTAACACCCATGGAAAATGAAGTCCCTTTCAGTAGCCCCTTTTATCAGCGTTATCGATCTCTCCTGTTATTGGGTGTTCGGCATCCCTGGTTGAGTTTGTTGGCCACCATCACCATTTTCCTCATAGCCATGGTGGGATTTGGAAAACTACCCGTGTATTTCTTTCCTGCTAATGATAAACCGACGTTTACCGCAAAACTTGAGTTTCCGAACGGTACGCCCATTGAAAAAACTGATGCGATGGTGGCCAATGTCGAAACCTTTATCCAGCAGCATCTGATGGTGAATGAAGAACGAGAAGACGGTATTGTGAATTGGGGTGCGTTTATCGGAGAAAGTGCCCCACGGTTTGATCTGCCGTTTAATCCCATTCAAGCGAGTCCTAACTTTGCCTACTTGTTGGTAAACACCACCTCTCGCGAAAACTTTTCCTCGATTATTGATCGTCTTGAGCAGTTTTGTCAGGAAGCCTTTCCGGATCTTAAAGCTATTATTCGGCCATTGGAAACTGGCCCTCCGACCTATCCGCCGATTGTCGTGAGAGTGAGTGGTCGTGAGAGCCGTAAACTATTTGAAATCATGGATCGGGTGAAGGAGAAACTCCGATCCATTCCTGGCACTAAGTTAATTGATGATAATTGGGGAAGCCGATCCAAAAAACTAGTGGTGCAAGTCAATCAACCACGAGCTCTTCGAGCGGGAGTGTCCAGTCAGGATGTCGCCACTTCGCTTCAAGCCTATCTTACCGGTTTAGATATTACGCAGTATCGTGAGGATGATAAATTAATTCCGGTGACTCTTCGGTCTGTGGGAGCGGTTCGCGATGATATCGCGAAGTTGGAAAGTATTAATGTATACGCCCAAGCGACGGGAAAATCCGTTCCGCTTAAACAAGTTGCGGATATCAACATCCAATGGCAGCCCTCTACGATTCATCGACGGGACCGCTTGTTACAGGTGTCTGTTGAGGCAGCGTTACAGGAGGGCACGACGGCTACAGAAGTGAATGCGCAATTAGAGCCCTGGCTTAATCAGGAGAAAGAGACCTGGGGCTTGGGATACTTTTGGGAATTCGGGGGAGAAGCCGAAGAGTCTGGCAAGGGAAACGACTCGATTGGGGAAAAATTACCGGTGGCAGGCTTAATCATCCTGTTCCTACTCGTGGCACAATTTAATTCCATAAGAAAACCTGTGATCATCCTTCTGACTATTCCTCTAGGACTTATTGGCGTGGTCATCGGGCTTCATGCGACACAATTGTACTTTGGATTCATGACCATGCTGGGGATTCTGTCTTTGTCGGGTATTATCATTAATAACGCTATTGTGCTGATTGACCGGATAAACATTGAAATACAAGACAATGGACTCGAGCCCGCCAAGGCTATCATTGTAGCTGCGCAACATCGGCTGAGGCCAATTCTCTTAACGACGATTACGACGGTGGGAGGTCTTCTGCCCTTGTATGCGGGAGGGGGGCCCATGTGGGAGCCGATGGCCATGGCGATTATGTCAGGGCTGTTGTTTGCCACGATCCTAACCTTGGGAGTCGTGCCAGTGTTGTATTCTTTATTTTTTCGTGTAAGCTTTAAAAACTTTATACCTTAAGAAATTGTTAATGCTTGAAATTGTTTTGTGTGTGGAAAAAAGAGGTACTGTTGGTTTCCACTCGTAATTGCGGAAGAAAGAGATGCCTTCTAGTCCTGATGGTGGTTATTTGGGCTCTGGCAGGTTGTACCTCGGTTGGGGATCGACACATACCTGAAACAAGCCAGATGGACTTCGGGTTAACCTATCCATCGCATCTTGACTCCGTGCACATTGGCAAAACTACCAAGGACGAAGTCAAAAAAATGTTTGGCAATCCCAGGGATCTCCAGGTGGCATCAGATTCTCAAGGTGCCCGAGAGTCGTGGGCGTATGCCAAGGCTGACCCACCTCTTCATCCTTTGCAATATGTGCCGATCTTTGGTGTTTTGGCTCTTCCTCCTGACCAATTCGGACATTCTTTTTCCATGAGTTTTTCTGCTGAGGGCCTTGTTGATAGCGTTGGTATTCAGGAATTCCAACCCTACGAAGATGGAGGCGCTCCAGGTCAAACGATAGCGGGTGCCTCGCCCGTTCATCCATACGGGAGCCATAATCCGCTGACCCATCATTGGCATCAAGATACTCTTCGATAGTTCGAATTCCCGAACGTCTTCATGGTTAGACACAGGAGGTGTGTTTCCGGATGAATCATTTCACCCCACACGAGCCACATGAGACTCCCGAGGGCTTTTCTACCCCCGTGGGTTCTCGACGGACATTTTTTCAATGGGTGACGGGCGCCATTGCTGGTGTGATTGGTTTAAGCCTGGCGATCCCTTTAGCCGGGTATTTTATTTCCCCGGCATTGACTCGACGCAAACAATCGTGGGTGTCAATTGGAAAGGTTGAAGACCTTCCGGTCGGGATTCCCAAAACACTTGATTATGGCATGACGATAAAAGATGGTTGGATGGAAACCAAGACGATCAAAGCGGTGTGGGTGGTTCGTCAGCCCGACGATCAGGTCAAAGTATTTTCGCCGATTTGTCCTCATTTGGGGTGTGGCTTTCGTTGGAATCAGCAGGATAGCCAATTTACGTGTCCCTGCCATGGGAGTGTCTACGATCCAATGGGAAAAGTATTAGGGGGGCCGGCGCCGCGTTCCTTAGATGAGTTGCCTTCGAAGATAGAGGATGGGGAGCTTAAGGTGATCTACAAAGAATATAAATCGGGATTGTCTAAGCAAGTGGAGTTGTAACGCGTGGCTGGTCGAATCTATTCATGGTTGGACAGCCGTTTAAGGTTGAAGCCAATCGAAAAAACTCTTCTTGATGAGCCGATCCCTGGGGGGGCGAGTTGGAATTATGTGTTTGGCTCAGCCACATTATTTTTGTTTGTCCTCCAAGCCATCACGGGAATGTTCCTGGCCGTCTATTATGTACCCTCTCCGGATCACGCCTATGATACGGTTCAGTTCATTCAACAAGAGGTATTGTTTGGTTGGTTTGTGCGCGGCCTCCATCATTGGGGCGCTTCGGCCATCATGTTAGCGATTGGGTTGCATATGCTTCAGGTGTTTTTTGATGGAGCGTATAAACCGCCTCGAGAATTGATGTGGATGGTAGGAGTAGTGTTGTTCCTCATCATGATGGCATTCGGGTTCACGGGGTATCTTTTGCCATGGGATCAAAATGCGTATTGGGCGACACAAGTTGGGATCAATATGGCCGGGACGGTGCCCATCATCGGAGATTTTATTGTTCATGTTCTCCGCGGTGGCGAGATGTTGGGTGCGCTAACCTTGTCTCGATTTTTTGCGATCCATGTATTGATTTTGCCTTCAATCATTATCTTTGGAATCATGCTGCACCTCTTTATTCTGCGACGTGTAGGTCCTGCTGGGCCATGGGATGAAGCCAGGGCGAAGCAAGGCAGTGAAACGTTTTATCCTCGACAGGTCTATATGGATGCCGTGGTCATGTTGGGGATCTTTATTGTCGTTGGGGTACTCGCCGCGACGATTGAATTTCCTTTGGCAGATAAAGCTGACCCAACAGACAATTCTTTTATGCCGGTTCCCGAATGGTATTTTTTATTCTATTTCCAATTGCTCAAATATTTTCATGGCCCCTTTGCCCCACTGGCCACCTGGATTCTCCCATCAATCTTTTTTATCGGTCTGTTCCTCTTGCCATTTTTTGACCGCCATCCGGAACGACGAATCTCGAGGAGGCCCGTCACCTTAGGGGCGGGTATGGCATTTCTCACAGGCATGTTTGTCCTGCTTGGGATTTCCCTAAATGATTTGTATGCGGTCCCTAAGACGGATCCATCTGTCATTCGTGGCCAAGAGTTGGTGGAAAAGCATTCTTGTAAAACCTGCCATCGAATTCATGGCGAAGGTGGGGCGATTGCTCCGGACCTCTCCTTCGTGGCTGATCGCCGACCTGATCGGGAATGGCACTTAAAACATTTCCTCGATCCTCCCTCCATGTCTCCTGGGTCCTTCATGCCTAAATTCCCCCTCACTGAAAAGGAACGAAATGATCTTACGAGCTATATGCTGACGCTAAAAAGCGGTGCGTGAGTCGATGGTTTTGTGTGGACTTTTACGGCGCAGATTATGAGGTCGGTATAGGTGTGGTGTGACCATAAAAAATAGTCGATGGTTGAGGGTAGCTGTTTTACTGCTGGCGATAATCCTTGGGCTGTTTTTTGCCTTAGCGGGATTATCAAAGATAATGAATCCAGAGAGACATGTTGAAATATTCATACAATGGGGCTACCCCTCGTGGTTCGTCTATTTCACTGGAGTGGTGGAAATCGGCGGAGCCGTGCTGTTGTTGGTTCGATCTCTACGATTATTTGGCGTGGCGGTATTGGGAATCACCATGTTGGTCGCGACCCTGACGCATTTTCAGGCTGGTGAAATAGCGGCGGTGCCAGTTCCGTTGACACTATTGTTTTTGACTGGGGCGTTAGGTGTGTTAGAGCGGAAGAGATCGGGCTGAAAATCTGGAGGAGTGCGAATAGCCCGATCTCTATCCTGGGGTTTGTGGGTAGTTCGTTGTTTATTCTATTTGTGATGACCAATCAGTTTCGTGGCTTCGAAAGGCCAAGGATCCTTGGCCAAGGTCCTCATGTTCTCGCTTAGGAAAATTTTCCTTAAAAATTTCCGCTATGAGAGCATCCATTTTATGGGATGGATGCTGAATGTAAGGAGCTGTCATCGTAAAGAGCCTTCCATGAGGTGTTCTCTGTAGTCCAGAATCTACCATGAGTGTCTCCATCATGATGTCAGATATTGGGACCTTGGGGTGCTCTGAGGCGCGGAACAAATTTATTCGCAAATCAAGCTCACGAAGTTTTTCAACCTGATACAACTCCAGACCTGAATCAGTTGATAAACTAAATAACTCTTGTCCTACGGAAATGACCGGCCATGCCATGAACAGGATGAGGCTGATCACTAACGTCGAGAAAATCGAAGTTCTAGATCGGTAAAGTGTCGTAGTCGTTGTGGTGTTCATGATGATTGATCTCCATCTCTGTCCGTAATTGAATCGGGCTGTTCCTCAGATTTGTTCAAGAGTTTATTGGCTTTGTCTAATGTTTCCCTAGCTTTTTTACAAAGTTCGTGGGCATATGAATGACAGGAGTGAGTGGATCTTTCCATTTCCTGTTCATTATTATCTTTGTTCATCAACTATCCTTCCATCGTATTACCGGATTTCATCAGACCTGCTATCCCCTGTCTCACCTCAGAAGGAAAACAAGGTAAATCCATCCTTGCCAAGGGGGTTGGGTAACGGTGCCCAAGAACCTGCCTGTGTGTATTCCGAACCCAAGAGGAGTCCCTCGATCGGTCTTGGGCTAGGACTGATATTTTGGATCGGCGCGTTTTTTAACAATGGTGTTTGGGTCGCCAGCCAATCATTTCCTTTTATGGAATTTTTTTTCATGGTTTGGGCCATCTGATTTTCTTGAGACAGACCTTGGCCGAGAAATACCCTCCACTCTTGAGCCAGCACGGATGAGACATTGAGAAAGATTGTCGCCGTGATGATTAGGGCTGTGAAGTATGAGGTTGTATGTTTCATGGTGTTGCTCCTCGGTTTGATGTTCGAGCCACGTTTCATACCCTAGTTAGAGCAATCACAATGCCAAAAAGATCAAAAACCAAAAAACGGAATAAATGTCTTTACAAATAACAAGTTGCAAGAATGGGGCAACAAGAGATCGCAGGAGAAACCTTTGTGGCCTCTGTGATACTTCGTGGCCCGTGAAATGCCGTAGCAAAATTTCGTTGAATTATAGAAATTGTCGCCGCAGCACCTCACTCGCCAACGCGAACCCGTTCCCTACCTTTGTAGCCTTCGGTGGAATGGGCTCGGCTGGGCCAGCTACTGTCTTTTTCGGGCTGGGCAAGTAAGGGGAATGAAGAGACAGGATTCTTGGATATTGATTTAGGACGGTTAAGATCGTGCAGCTACGGGTAGGGGAAGGAATTAAAGGAAGGACGGAAAACTGTATCTACAGTGGGAGTGTTGGTTTCTTAATATTCAATTTCTTCATCCGCGAACGAAGAGTGCTGGGGTTCAATCCCAGGATTGACCCCGCACCGCGTTGGCCCTCGATCAGCCAATTGGTGTGTTTAAGAACAACGAGAATATGATCACGCTCGATTTCTTCAAGGGTGGCAAGCCTCCTGGAGACGCCATCACGGTGGCGCGATTTTTCAGATGCGAAGTTCCGGAGTTCAGGAAGGTCATTCATGGTGAGGGCTTCTTCTTGAGCCAAGATCACGGCACGTTCGATCGTATTTTCAAGTTCCCGAACGTTTCCAGGCCAGTGGTAGGCCTCAAACGCATTCATCGCTTCTTGCGAGACAGTATCTATGTGTTTCCCGATTTTGGTTGAAAACTTTTTGAGGAAATGCGCGACCAAAACGCCAATATCTTCTTTTCGATCTCGAAGGGGCGGACTCGTAATGGGGAATACATTGAGTCGGTAATATAAATCTTCACGAAAATTTCCTGTGTTGACCATGTTTGCTAATTCTCGATTGGTGGCTGCAATGACACGAACATTCACTTTAGTAGTGTGGGGATTGCCGAGTCGTTCGAATTCCCCTTCTTGGAGAACCCGTAGGAGCTTAGCTTGCAGGTCAAGAGGCAGTTCGCCAATCTCATCCAAGAAAATAGTGCCCTTGTCGGCCAGTTCAAATCGGCCGATTTTTTTTGCCAATGCCCCCGTGAAAGCGCCTTTCTCGTGACCAAACAATTCGCTTTCAATTAAATTACTTGGTAGGGAAGCGCAATTCACTTTGACCAAAGGGCGGTCGCTTCGCTTGCTGCGGTTGTGCACGGCTCGTGCCAGTAGCTCTTTCCCGGTTCCCGATTCACCGAGAATCAGAACCGAGGCATCCGTAGGCGCGACTTGCTCAATTTGAGCGAGTACCCTCTTCAAGGTTTTTCCCCGGCTTACGATGTCGGCAAAGTTGTGTTCGAGCTGTATTTCTTCTCGGAGATAAGTGTTCTCGGCTTGCAACTGCGCTTTTAATTGCTCGACTTCACTGAGCGCAGTTTGGAGTTCTGCCGTTCGCTCAGCGACCCGTTGTTCGAGGTGCCGTTGAAGAGAGCGGAGTTTGAGATGTGTGGTGACGCGGGCCAGCACTTCTTCGTGTTGTATGGGCTTGGTGACATAATCAACCGCGCCGACTTGAAATCCCTTCACCTTGTCGAGTGTTTCAGCCAAGGCCGTCATAAAGATAACCGGTATATCGTTGGTGGCGGGATCAGCTTTTAGCCGTTGGCATGTCTCAAAGCCATCTAGACCCGGCATCATGACATCCAGTAGGATCAAATCAGGCTGTGTGGAAAACACTTGCTCAATGGCACTTAACCCATCTGTGGCGACAAATACTTCATAGCCCTGCTTGTCAAACACCTGAACTAAGATTTCGAGATTCGTGGGGGTGTCGTCCACCAACAGGATCGATGGTTTGTGAGAGGAAATGAGTGTCATTTTGGTTTGCCTAAGAATGGTTTTAAGAATTCGCCGAGTTGTTTCATTTGGAACGTATGGGCATAGACCTTTAGTTCTTTTGTAAAGTTGGCATATTGAGGGTCCATTTGGTCAATGGCCTCTATCTGTTTTCGAACTTCCAGAATCTGCCCTTTTTTTACCATCTCATACAATGTTTGAAGAACATTGGGTGGAGGGGTCGGTACGGCTCGGTTTTCCTGGGAACTCCTATTGGCCACCGAGCCTTCTGTCGCATATTCCCATGTAACATTCGCATGTTGTTCAAGCGCTTCGAGTAGGTCCTGTTCTCGGATGGGTTTCGATAAGAACGCATTACATCCGACATTAAGGCTTTCCTGGCGGCTGTGGTCGAAGGCGCTGGCGGATAAGGCGATAATGACCGTACTGGAAAATTCAGACATGGCTCGCAAGGCTGAGGTCGCCGCAAGTCCGTCCATGACAGGCATGATGAGGTCCATGAAAATGATGTCAGGATGGTGCCTCTTGGCCATCAGGATTCCTTCTTCACCATTGGCAGCTTCTTGTACGGTAAATCCTTTGGGTTTGATTAGATTCGCGAGGACCGATCGATTCTCCAACTTATCGTCGATGACTAAGACGCTGGTTGGGCCTTTGCGAATTCCAATAATCCGTCGTCGGTCGGGGGTTTTGCCGATGGAAGGTTGGAGTACGAGCGGCAGTGGAATCGAAAACCAAAAACGACTTCCTTCTCCCAGCGTGCTGTCCACTTCCAGTTTTCCACCCATCAGTGCTACTAGCTTGTTCGTGATGGTCAGTCCTAGGCCTGTTCCTTCGACTTGTCGTTGGGGATCAGTGACCTGTTGAAACGGGAGAAAAATATCTTTGAGGTGTTCTGGCGCAATTCCGATCCCTGTGTCTTCAACAAGAAATCGTAAGACTTGAGAGTCTTGAGTATTTGATTCTTGAGATATCGTGAATGCCACCTCACCGTGGTCCGTAAACTTGACGGCATTGCCTAATAAATTTAAGAGCACCTGGCGTAATCGTTTTTCATCTCCTTGAACTTCTTTGGGGAGAGATTCCGGAAAATGGCAATGAAAGGTTAGTCCGGCTTGATCTGCCCGAACCTTAATGATCTCGGTGATGGTTTTTAAAAATTCTGGGAAATGAAAAGTGGTGGGGAGCAGTTCGAGCTTTTGCGCTTCGATTTTTGAAAGATCAAGGATGTCGTTAATTAACATGAGTAAATGTTCGCCGCTTCGGTGAATGACATCAAGCCCCGACCGCTGATCTTCAGATATCGTGGGATCTCCCTTCAAGATTTGTGCATACCCGAGAATGCCGTTGAGGGGAGTCCGCAGTTCATGGCTCATGTTCGCTAAAAACTCGCTTTTGGCGCGATTCGCGGATTCTGCGGCTTCCTTGGCGCGTTGTAATGCCTGTTCACCACGTTCACGTTCCGCAATTTCTTCCTGTAGCCGAGCATTGGTCGAGGTCAGTTCAGCCGTCCGGTCCCTGACTCGTTGCTCCAATTGGGTTTGAGCCTGGTGCAATTCCTCCTCACTGGCCTTTCGTTCGAAGGCATTCGCAAAAATTTCTCCAACAATCCTGAGGAGATCGACGATATCCTTATCCCATCGCTTTTCTTCTTTAATGGAATCGAGTCCTAAAAATCCCATGAGTTTGCCTTGGCACACCAATGGGATGAGAATGGCGGATTGAACCGGGTCAATCTTCAAAAACAGTTCGCGTTCTACCTCGGCTTCAGGGGGTAAGTCGCTTATCCGGGGAACCAGGACGGGTTCGAGTTTGCGAAGCTCACCAATTCCCCAAGGGACGGCCGTTACCGGAATATTTTGAAATTCAGGCCCGAGTTCTTGAAACCCCTCGGTTTCCCATTCATGGGTCGCGCTGATGGTGTTGCCATCTTTCGAGAGTAAGAAGACAAAGCCTCGTTCTATACCCACAAACTGGCCGATGGTTTTCAGCGCTCCGCAAATGTGATGATCGATCTCAGAAACAGGCAAATTAATGAGTTTCGTTGAGATCGTGGCGATTAAATCTTCAAAGCGAAGACGTTCTTCAAGAGCAGTCTGCACGCGTTTTCGCTCAAAAAACGTTCGCAACATTTCGGATAATGAGTTGATGAGTTTCCGTTCTTCACTTGAGAACGGACCTTCCTGAAGGATCGGACGTTTTTCGAGATAACAAATTTCCAACAGACCGCAAGTACCATCCTCCGTTGAGAACTCTGCCTGCTGCATCCAGTCCGTGGGCTGAAAATTCTTAGTAGCAACTTTGAGACCCCCATAAGATATCCGAGCTCCGGTAATCGTGGGGTATTGCCATGCCTCGCACAAGAGGGGAAGAAGTTCCCGCATGATTTCTTGAGGTGAGGCTGAGGGATGTTGAATGAGCCGGGCCGTATGATGAAGCGCTGTCAGTTCCCGGACGCGGCTGCCTAAATCTTCCATCAGCCCATAGGCTTCTTCTTGAATGCGCTGTCGTTCGAGTGACTCAAACGTATGCGACACAAAGTCAGCGATAGAACTGCTAAATTGTTGTTCATCCAAACTCCAAACACGGGGTGGGCCAACATGTTCGTGACAGAGCACGCCAATGGTATGCCCTTGCTCGAAGATGGGAGAATCCATCATGGAGGTAATACCCTGAATATCAAGATATCCCTGAGCAAACTCGTTGGTTCGTGGGTCTGAGGGAGCATCATTGGCGGCAATCGTCAAGTTCTCGCCAAGTGCCGAAAAATAGCGAGGGTATTGTTCGATAAAGAGTTTCGCGCCCTGATCGTGAATGCCTTTGCTGCGTTCATAGATATCCAGACATGTGAGATGGGTTTTTTCAGGATTCAACATCCAGATGCTGACTCGCTCGACTTCTAAAGTGTCAGCGACCAACTGCGTGACACGTTGACAAACCGTGTTGCGAGAGGAGAATGATCCGCGAACCAAACTCAATAAGGCCGCTTGGTGTTGAATGGTTCGATCCCGACTGCGTTTTTGTTCGGCCTCAATTGTTTTCCGTTCCGTGACATCCAGGGCATAAATGTTGAGATACCCGGCTCCTGACACCGGCGCCAAGTTGAGGGAATAGATACGATCTCCTACTGACGCCTCTGTGTGCTGTACTTTGCCCGTTTCAAAGGCTCGCTGAACTATGGGACACCACGGACCTGAAAACAATTGTCCCGTTTGACAATTCCACAGGTTCAATAAGGGCGTGCTGGCTTTATTGTGATATAAAATTTTCCCGTCGTCAGATAGGCGTAAGATAGGATTAGGGTTTTCATCAGGGAATTTAGAAAGGCTGGCAATTTCCTCTTGGGTCCGTTTTCGTTGGGTGATATCTCTAATGAAACTGCAGCTGTAGGACTCCCCCTCAAATTCGACGTGATTTAAAGACACTTCGACAGGAAAACGTTCTCCATTTTTTCGCACGTGTTCGGATTCAAAGGTCATGGACTCTTGAGTCCGAATCTCATTCCAGATTTCTGGCCAGGTCTCCGGTGTGACCGTTGGGTTGATGTCAAACACCTTCATTTCCAGGAGTTCATTTCGGGAAAATCCATAGAGTCGGCAGGCTGCCTCGTTGACTCCATAAAACTGGCCATGTGAGTCCACCCAAAATATTGGGTCCGTAGCTCGTTCAATCGTGAAATGCGCGAGCCGAGCATCGCGATTATTGAAATTTGTGCTCAAGGAATCATTCATACTTTTTATTTGGTAGGAATTTTTGTTCCTTTGGAGGAGACAACGGTTAGTTCATCACTGTACCAACTCGTTTCACTCACATTCTAGCTGCCCCCCATTGAATTTCCCACATCAGCCAGGTTTTCAATGTGATTCATTCAAGATTTAGCACAAACAGACCGAAAAGGAGAAATTCCCCAAAATACCTGAAATCTACAATTCCTCAACATAATAGAAAGAGCTGGCCCATGGGTTGGAATTAGATCCGGGATGATCCTGACAAATGTTGTGCGACATTATTCAAACTGAATGGTCTGAGGTGAAGATGGCAAACATCGGGAGTGAAATCCTCAAGACGATCCCTGGTTTGTCTAGTCCTTTGCATGTAATCACGTAGTTTAGGATGCACCTGCACCTAACAATTAATCAACTCGATTTCTTCGAGCCCTGGCCTTGGATTCTGATGCACAGGGTGTGCGGCCATCCGTTCAACCGGTTCAACGTTTCCATTGTGAGGATGGAGAAGTTTGCGAATTTTATCAGCGAGTATAACCAATTTGATTCAAAGGCACCCTATTTCCTTTGTTGGGTGAGTCATACCTCAAGGCAGAGGGAAATTGTATGATTGTAGCATCTCTCCCAGAAAATGAATCTGAACGCCTGGCGGTATTGAATTCGTATCAAATCCTGGATACCCCTCCTGAGCCTCAATTTGATGACTTGACAATCCTAGCGGCGCAGATATGCCAAACTCCTATCGCCTTGGTCAGTTTGGTGGACCCCGATCGGCAATGGTTCAAATCCAAAGTTGGCGTAACGGCCTGTGAAACGCCTCGGGACTGGGCGTTTTGTGCCCATGCACTTCATGAAAAAGACCTTCTTCTTGTTTCTGATGCATTGGCGGACCCACGTTTTGCTAAGAACCCCTTAGTGACTTCCGAGCCCCATATACGATTCTATGCAGGTGCCCCATTACGGACGAGGGAGGGCCATGCCCTCGGTACCCTTTGCGTGATCGACCAAGTGCCTCGTGAGTTAACTGTCGAACAACGATCAGGCCTCATGGTGTTAGCGAGACAGGTCGTGGCCCAGTTCGAACTACGGAAGCACCTAAAGGAGCAAGAGCACCTTATTCTCATGCAACAGGAACATATGGCTGCCAACGCGGTTTTAAGAGATAATTTGAGGGAACTCGCTTCGCGAAATTCCCTAATATTATCCTCCGCTGGTGAAGGTATTTACGGGCTCGATACCGAAGGGCGAACCACCTTTGTAAATCCAGCCGCCGCGAATATGCTGGGATACACTCCTGATGAACTGATAGGTATGCCCATGCACCCCATCATGCACCATACAAAGCCGGATGGATCATCCTATCCGAAAGAAGAATGCCCGATGTATGCAGCTTTTAAAGAGGGCACCGTCCAGCGAATCGAATACGAATTGTTGTGGCGGAAAGATGGCACGAGTTTCCCCGTGACCTATACCAGTACACCTGTGAAGGACGACCGAGATCAAATCGTGGGCGCGGTTGTGACATTTAATGACATCACGCAACGAAAACAGGACGAACAGGCTCGGCATGATTGGACCATCGCGTTAGAGCGGAGTAACAAAGAGTTGGATGACTTTGCGTATATTGCCTCCCACGATTTAAAGGAGCCGTTACGAGGTATCCATAACTATTCCTCTCTCCTCTTGGAAGATTATGGCGGAGCCTTGGAGGAAGAAGGTCGAGCAAAGTGCGAAACGTTGATTCGCCTTTGCCAGCGTATGGAAGATTTAATCAATTCTCTCTTTCATTATTCCCGTGCGGGGCGTACGGAGTTGGCATATGGATCTGTCCCTCTCCAGGGCATTATCGAAGAAATTTTTGATTCCTTAGCCATAAGTCTGAAGGAACGGAGCATCGCTATTAAAATTGCCAACCCCCTCCCTACTATCAAATGCGACCGCGTGCGCGTCCGTGAGATTTTTCTGAATTTAATCACGAATGCCATGAAATACTCGGACAAAAACGAAAAATGGATTGAAATCGGGTGGATCGATCATGGAGACGAAGACGAGAAGAAGTCGCAAATGTCTGGCCGGTGTCCCGTATTCTTCGTACGGGATAATGGCATTGGCATTCGCGAAAAACATCTTAAGAATATTTTCCGTATTTTTAAGCGTCTTCACGGTCGAGACAAGTTCGGAGGCGGAACGGGAATGGGATTGACGATTACCAAAAAACTCATTGAACGTCATGGAGGCGAGTTGTGGGCGGAGTCTGTGTATGGGGAAGGCAGTACTTTTTATTTCACCCTACAAAGGAATGTGCAACATGTCTCTGTTGGTGAGTCAACCTATTCTGCTCGTTGAAGATAGTCCTGAGGATTATGAAATTACCCAGCGGAGCCTGAAATCCGCAGGATTCTCGAATCGTATTCAGCACTGTACGGACGGTGATGAAGCTTTGGAATATCTCGTGCAGTGTAAAACCTTCGAAGGGAATGAGGCCGCTCTCTATCCAGGTATTATTTTATTGGATTTAAATTTGCCAGGTACGGATGGGCGCGAGGTGTTGGCAGAAATCAAGGCGGATGAAGTGTTCACACTTATTCCCGTTGTGGTGTTATCAACTTCGAAGGACGATCGGGATATCGAAGCGTGTTATGCACTTGGTGCTAACGGTTATATTTCTAAATCACTAAGCGCGAAAGAATTTCTACAGGCCATGATACGGTTAAAAGAGGAATGGCTTGACCTAGGTTTCAGTCAAAAAGTGGGAGAACTACCATGAAGTCTGGTTGCCTAACCGTCCTCATTGTGGATGACTGCGATGAGGACCGGGAGATATTCCGACGGCATTTGGAGCAGGAGGCTCTTGGGGATTATGAGGTGCTGGAAGCTGAAACGGGTGTTGAAGGGTGGGAATTAATCACCACCCAAAACCCCGATTGCGTACTTCTCGATTATCAAATTCCCGATTTTGATGGTCTTGAGTTTATCGAGGCGCTAAACAAAGAAATAGGTGTGAATCGAGTACCTGTGTTGATGTTGACCGGACAAGGGGATGAGGAAATTGCCGTTAGGGCGATATCTAACGGTGTTCAAGATTACCTCATCAAAGGAAAATTGACGGCAGTGGGTTTGCACCGAGCAATCGGACATGCCGTGGAGCGGGCGGCGCTTCTTCGGACCACCGAAGAACAGCGGTTGGCCATTGAGCGGTCCCAGAAGGAACTCGAACAATTTGCATATGTGTTGTGCCATGATCTACAGGCCCCGGTTCGTCGAATCATGTCGTTTTTGGAAATGATTCAGAAGGATTTGAAGGAGCAGTTAAGTCCGCAAACTCAGTCGTATTTTGATCGGACGATTCAGAATGCGATGCAGATGCGTCAATTGATCCAGGATAGCTTGGACTATTCTCTAGTTGGTGGAGACCGAAAACCGGCTGAAACTGTCCATCTGCGGGAAATCCTGAATGGAATTGCTTGTGATCTAGAGGATGCCATGATGGAAAGGCGGGTTACCCTTGTGTTTGGAGACATGCCTACGGTCATGGGGCATCCGACGATGCTCCGACAGCTCTTTCACAATTTAGTCGGGAATGCCATAAAGTTTCAAGGGGAACAGCCGGGGACTGTGACCATTTCCGCTTCAATGGAGGGAGCGATGTGGCATTTCCGGGTGGAAGATACTGGAATTGGCATGGACCACGAATGCCTTGAGAAAATTTTTAACCCCTTCTCTCGCCTGCATCCCAAAAGTGAGTATCCAGGGTGTGGTATTGGTTTGGCGCTTTGCAAAAAAATCGTGAAACATCATGGTGGTCGGATTTGGGCGGAATCGGCCAAGGGTATCGGCAGTGTCTTTCATTTCACGATTCCCTCTCAGGATGCTGATACCCCAGTGGTTGAAGGGTTGGGAGAGAGACAATTGTCGAGTTCGGTTCGCTAATCTTTTAACGTACACCATACTGGGGTATGATCCGAAGGCTTCTCTTTCCCGCGCTGGCCTTTATCGACTCCTGATGCCTCTAGTCGGTCGGCGGCTTGGGGTGACAACAGCAAATGATCAATGCGTAACCCCTGATCCTTATTCCAACATCCCGCTTGATAATCCCAAAACGTATAGAGCCCTAATTGTGGATGCTGCGCCCGCAGGGCGTCCGTTAGTCCGAGATAACAGAGCTTGCGAAATCTTGCGCGTGTCTCAGGGTGACAGAGTGCATCACAGGCAAAGCCGTCGGGATCATATACATCGTCGTCCGTGGGGCACACATTGTAATCACCACCCAAGACCAGCGTTTCTTCGTAGGTGAGGAGCGTTTGCACATGCGCGAACAAGCGGTCCATCCAGGCTAGTTTGTACGTAAACTTTTCCGTATCAATTGGGTTCCCATTGGGCAAATAAATGGAGGCCACACGAATGTTTCCTATAATGGCTTCGAGGTAGCGAGCCTGCTCATCGGTCGAATCACCGGGGAGTGTTCGTTGTTCCACTTCAATAGGATATTTTGAAAGGATAGCCACTCCGTTGTAGGTTTTCTGCCCCACGATGGCCAAGTTATATCCAAGGTCTTCAATGTCATTCTGAGGAAAGTTTTCCTCCAGACATTTTATTTCCTGCAGCAACAACACATCTGGACTCACCTCTTTCAGATAAGCCGTCACATGCGGTAGTCGTGACTTTATGGAGTTGACGTTCCAGGTGGCGATCTTCATAACGGTGATTCTAAAGGGTTCGATTGGCAACTGACAAACTCTAAGGAGATTTTGAAAAGTCTTGAATGAAGGCGTAGGATTCAAAAGTGGAATACCTGGGCCAATATATGCATGAAAGATAAGGAATGAGGCTGTGGGATACCAGAAACTAAAAAGTTTTAAAATTAGGGGCTACAAATGTTTTTTGCCAAATAACGACTACCAGGGTTTTGAAGTCCTTAAACCCATAAATATCATTATCGGAAAAAACAATAGTGGCAAGTCAAAGATTCTGGAATTTATGCGTGATTTTATTAAAGCTCGTGGCAGTGAACCAACCTTGAAAAATGTGGGCAATGTACTAATTCGGAAATCACTTGAAGAGAAAGAATTAAAATCTGTTTTTAGTCCTAGCACTGCATCAGGTGAGTTTGGTTATATCATTAATAATCACAGTGTGGATTGGTGGAATGGCATTGGAGTAAAATTGCTTCACAAAAAAATAGAGTATTCCCCTGAGAAAACAGAAATACTAGATCATGATTTTGACCTCACACATGAAAGAGCAATGAATGCTTTTCGGCGGGGGCTGGATCAATTAAAAGGTCATTTGCAAAATCCTTTTCAAGGATATGAATACCTCTCAATCCAGGCCGAGCGAGAAATAAAAAGCGAAGTAGTGAATTTTGGTTCCCAGTTTGACTACAGAGTGTTCCCAGATGGCACCAACCTTACTCAGTTATTAGTAAGGTGCCTGAACGAAGAAAAGGGACATTTTGACGGGTGGCAGAATCTTGTGGAAGTTGAATTGTTGGGTCGAATTAACGCTGTGGTTTCTCCTGACCTGATATTTACAAGGCTATATACAAAAATTGATGGAAATGGAAATTGTTGGGAGATTTATTTAGAAGAAGCCAACAAGGGTGGGGTAAGGATTTCGGATTGCGGAAGTGGAATAAAGACCATTATTTTTGTGATGGTAATACTTTATGTTGTTCCCCATTTCCTGCAGGGAAAGAAATTTATTTTCTCATTTGAGGAGCTTGAGAACAATCTTCACCCTTCATTGGAGCGAAAACTCTTGGCACATATTCGAGATTATATAGAAAATGATCTTGAAAATTTATTATTTCTCACAACACATTCCAATGTCGCTATCGATATGTTTAGCAACAACAGCAATTCACAAATTCTTCGAGCTTTTAATGACGGGAAAGCCTCCTTTATAGAAAAGGTTGATAATTGGAACGATCAACATAATCTTCTCAACGATCTTGGAGTGCGAGCAAGTGATGTTCTTCAAGCCAACTGTATTGTGTGGCTGGAGGGACCATCGGACAGAATTTATTTCAATAAATGGGTTGAATTATTTAATGATGGGGAAAAGCTAGAGCATGGATTGCATTACCAATGCGTCTTTTATGGAGGCGCTATACTTTCTCATTACTCGGCAGAAATAAAACCTGAGGATGATGAATTCATTCAAATGCTGAGGATAAATCGAAATGCCATTGTCCTGATGGACAGTGACAAATCCAAAGAGAGTGATCCTTTAAAGGGAAGAGTGGAGCGTGTTTTACAGGAAATAGAGAAATCTCCGAGTGCAATTTCATGGGTAACTTGTGGCCGTGAAATTGAAAATTATCTTCCCTGCAATTTGCTTAAAGAGTATTTTGGGATTTCAGTGCAATTGGAGAAGTTTCAAAGCTTTGGCAGTGTATTTAAAAACCTGAAGAAAGTTAACTCGTTTGATAAAGTTAAGTTTGCTTCGGAAATAACTAATTTTGCTGGCTATGACCGACCTACCCTTGAGAAGCATATGGACCTGAAAGAAAAAATGGATGTTGTGATTGGACATATAAGGAAGTGCAATTCCTGAAGCCAATTATAGGGAAGAATTTTGAGTGTTCCACGGCTCTTAATTCAGGAAATCCACCAGTTACTCTAGGTCTTTCATTTTAAAACCGCTCATTAATGCGCCTCACCCCAGGAAGCGCCGTGTCCTACATCGACCGTAAGTGGGACTGAAATGTGCACTGCCGGCAACGAGGCGGATTCCATGATTTTTTTTACCACGTCGCTTGTTTGATTCATGGCATGTTCTTCGACTTCAAAGAGCAATTCGTCGTGGACGGTGAGGAGCATTTTAGCCTTGGTGGCGAGGTTGTGCTTTGCTAGCCCGGGTGGCACGCGAATCATGGCCCGTTTGAGAATGTCGGCAGCGGTCCCTTGAATAGGAGCATTAATCGCGGCACGCTCGGAGAAATTTCTGCGCGCGGCGTTTCGCTCATGAATGCCTGGCACGTGCACGCGGCGACCAAAGAGGGTTTCGACATAGCCATGTTCTCGGCAGAATTGTTTGGTGCGATCCATGTATTCCTGAATGCCGGGGTATCGTTCGAAGTAGGCTTTCATGTAGGCGGCCGACTCTTCGTTGGTGATGCCTAATTGACGGCTGAGTCCAAAGGCACTAATTCCGTAAATGATGCCAAAGTTTATGGCTTTGGCTTTGCGCCGCATGGCCGGATCCAAAGCTTTGGCGTCGACTCCAAAGATTTGGCTGGCGGTGAGAGCATGAATGTCTTGACCTTCATGGAAGGCCTGTTTTAACACGTCGATGTTGGCAATGTGTGCGAGCAGGCGAAGTTCAATTTGCGAATAATCCAGGGAGAGTAGGGTGCATCCAGGTTTTGCCACAAAGGCATGCCGAATTTTTCGACCATCTTCCGTCCGAATGGGAATGTTTTGCAGGTTGGGGTCGGTCGAAGACAAACGCCCTGTGGAAGCGGCGGCCATGGCGTAAGAGGTGTGGACACGGCCGGTGCGTGGATTGATTTGTTCAACCAACGCATCGGAGTAGGTGCTTTTGAGTTTATCAAGTTGTCGCCAGGCGAGTACTTTGGCTGGGAGTTCGTGCCCTTCTGCAGCCAGACCTTCCAGTACATCGGCTCCCGTGGAGTAGGCTCCTGATTTTCCCTTTTGCCCACCTTCCAATTTCATTTCTTCGTACAGGACTTCCCCCAACTGTTTCGGCGAACCTACGTTAAATTCATGGCCAGTTAATTGAAAAATGTCTTGTTCCAACGTCGCTTGGCGGTTGGCAAAGTCCTGACTGAGTAGTTCTAGGTTTTCACGATCAACTTTAATTCCTTCGCATTCCATGTCCACGAGTACAGGAATCAGCGGGCGTTCTAAGGTTTCATATGGCGTGACCAGTTGCTCAGCCAATAACCGAGGTTTCAGCATTTGATGAAGCTGGAGCGTGATGTCCGCATCTTCGGCGGCATAAGCCAAGGCGGTGTCTAAGGGGACGAGGTCGAAAGTTATTTGTGATTTGCCAGCTCCCGCCACTTCCTTGAATTTGATGGTGGTGTGGCCCAAATGCAGTTGGGCCAATTCATCCATGCCGTGACCATGGCTGCCCCCATCCAGGATGTATGACATCAGCATAGTGTCGTCGATGGGCTTAATAGTGATTCCATACCGTCGAAGCACCACGATATCGTATTTTAAGTTATGTCCAATTTTGAGCACCGAAGGCTCGGCGAGAAGTGGCTTTAAAATATCCAAAGCTTCATCGATGGGGATTTGGATGAGCGGTTCAGCTTGGGGTGAGGATGTCTTTTTTGCAGATGCTTCGGAGAAATCCAATTCGGCTGTAGGTTCAGGGTGACGGTGAGCAAGAGGAATATAGCAGGCATGCCCAGGTTTGACACAGAGCGAAATGCCGACTAATTCCGCGCGGCTTTCATCGAGCGATGTGGTTTCGGTATCGACGGCGATGGCGCCGGCAAAACGTGCTTGCGTGACCCAGTCTTGAAGGACGGCCGTGGATTGGACCAGTTCATACTGAGTGGTGGAAGGAGGCGTAGTGGCAGGATCCGTAACCGGACGGCCTCCGATATCCGGAATATTTTCCCCCGAAGCCAATAGGCGGCTATGGACTTTGGCCATGAGGGATTTAAAGCCCTGTTCGTTGAGGAACGTGAGCAGTTGTTGCGGATCGGGGTTTTGGCGTTGTAATTGGCTGACGGCCAGGTCTGTCGGCACATCATTTCTGAGGCGAACCAGGTCTCGTGACATTCTGGCTTGATCGGCATAGTCGATGAGGCTCTGGCGTCGTTTGGGTTGTTTGATTTCTGAGGCGCGTGCAAGTAGTGAGTCCAAGTCTCCATATTCCTGAATGAGTTGTGCGGCAGTTTTGATACCAATGCCAGGGACGCCGGGAACATTGTCGGTGGAATCTCCTGCCAGGGATTGCACGTCCACGACTTTCTCCGGACCAACGCCGAATTTTTCCAGCACCTCCTTCGGTCCAATCTTTTTATTTTTGATGGCATCGAACATGCTCACACGACCCGTGACTAATTGCATGAGGTCTTTGTCCGAGGACACAATAATGACTTCAATACCCTCGGCCTCGGCCTGTTTGGCATACGTGGCGATCAAGTCATCGGCCTCAAACCCTGGACTCTCAATACATTCCACATTGAATGCGCGTGTGGCATCCCGAACCAGGGGAAATTGGGGAATGAGTTCGTCCGGGGGTTCCGGCCGGTTGGCCTTGTAATCCGCGGAAATGTCATTGCGAAAGGTCTTTCTTGCCGAATCGAAAATCACCGCTAGGTGTGTGGCATGGAGGTCATCCAACAGCTTTAACAACATATTTGAAAAGCCCAGGACTGCATTAACTGGAGTCCCATCTGGACGGGTGAGGATCGGCAATGCGTGGAAGGCTCGAAACAAAAAGCTTGATCCATCGACTAAACACAAATGTTTATCGGTAGAAGTCTGGTTTTTGGGGGTCATCATCATGTGAAGGTTTATCTCACACCCGAAATTGGGTGAATGCATCTATTCAATACACCCTTAGCCAAGGGTGTAGCACAATCCAAGTCGACGGGGAAAGATGGGAATGTGAGGAGACTCGCCATCTGCAAACCCCTGTCAAAAATGAAAAGAAATTGTCCACGATATTTCGGTTGACCATGAAATAACGCTGTTTCTTTCCCTGGAGATACCAGGGAGAGAAAAAGGTAGAAATTGAAAAACTCATTGAAAAACAAAGGAAAATTTCTCAACCACCTGTCTCCATCTTTTTGGCACCAAGCCTGCAGTATGAGAACAAAAGAGCACGTAATGGACACGGTAGTTTTAAATAAAGTGGGAAGGAAGAGTCTCATGTCATTATTACTCAGTATCCGCGCACTGGCTTCTTTGTTAGCGTTCATTATCGGGTTGATCTTGAGTGGGTCGCCAGTTATTGCGGATTCTTATGGTCAAGATTCTATTCGCGTGGCTCTCCTCGAACAGAAAGTGCAACTCGATCAACAAATTGGTCAAATCGAACAACGAATCCAAAAGGTACGATCACTATCTTCACGTGTGGAGCCATCCGGGACATTGGTGGTCTTAGAGATTGAAGGGAAGCTCAAGACAACGGAACAAAAGTTGGATGATGGTGTCCCTTTGCTTGAAGAATATATGGTGGAAGATACGTATCTCGATCCATTTGATGAAAAGTCGTCCGAGGTTGTGAGTGATCCCTGGGAAGGGTTTAACTCCTCGGTATTTGATTTTAACCTCGGCCTAGATCGAAGAATCATTCGACCTGTGGCAAGAGGATATCATACGGTCATGCCGGATGTGGCAGAACAAGCCCTGGGGAATGCATTTTCCAATATTCGTTTCGTGCCGAGCCTCGCCAATAATGTGTTTCAGGGGAAGGTCTCTGAAGCTGGAGTGATAGTTGGTCGGTTTTTGATTAATAGCACCATAGGCCTTGCCGGGCTTTTCGATGTTGCCGAAGCCCATTTTGGCCTTGCTGCCCCTGCTGAGGAAGATGCTGGTCAAACTTTGGCAAAACTTGGGGTTGGAGCTGGCCCCTACCTGGTATTGCCGTTTTTGCCTCCCACCACTCTCCGGGACGGGCTGGGCACTCTTGCGGATTTAGCGATGGATCCCTTGAACTATGTGTTGCCGTTTGTGCCACAGGCTTCTAAACGAGTTGGCGAAACGGTCAATGATCGTGCAAAAAATCTCGAACAATTTCAAGGCATCGAGGATGGCACACTTGATTTATATGCTGCCGTTCGGGATGCGTATTGGCAAACCCGCGCTCACGCAATCAATCAATAAGGCTCTGCAGGCCTCTCCATTCCCCTTCAGTTGTTCACCCGCCGTTCTCAATAATTTTCTGTCCCCTTGGTTCCTTCGTTGTAATTTCTTGTCACTTTTATTTATCTTTAGAGAATCCTAAGGAAATGCTGGTAAACAGCCATTTTTTCAACATGGCTCAATCGCTTCCAACCGGCCTTGAAGTGAGGACTTAGGAATAGGAATGTAGTTTTTCCGATCAATCATTTTCACAGGGGCGGTCATGAAGAATGCATTTTTTAAGGGTCATGGATTGGGGAATGATTATATTGCTCTCAACCCCAAAGATTTAGACTTTAAACTGACACCTAAAACCATACGGGCCATATGTGACCGTCATTGGGGAGTGGGGAGCGACGGGATTTTAGCGTTAACAGCATCCCGAAAGGCTGACTTTGGACTGCGGATTTATAATCCCGATGGAAGTGAAGCGGAAAAATCAGGGAATGGGTTACGAATATTTGGATGTTATTTGTTTGCCACCAAAATTACCAAGCGACGTTCGTTTAGTGTTGAAACCAAGGGTGGGCTTGTGCATATAGATTTGGAGGTGGATCGTCGTGGGCAGGTCGTTGGGGCGACCGTAGATATGGGGCGGGCTACCTTCCAGCCTCGGGCTCTTCCCTGTACAATTCGGGCCCCGGAACTCATACTTCAGCCGATTAAAGCCGTAGGCCAATCCCTGCGGTTCACAGGGGTGAGTGTTGGCAATCCCCATTGTGTCGTGTTTAAGGACAAGGGGGGGAAATGGACGCGGGAAGATTTACTCCGCATGGGACCGGAACTCGAAAATCATTCGATTTTCCCCAAGCGGACAAATGTTCAACTTGCGGTACCCACGGGTCCCAAGTCATTGTACATTCTTATTTGGGAACGCGGAGCAGGGGAAACGCAGGCCTCCGGTTCCTCTTCCTGCGCCGCTGCAAGTGCCGGGGTGCGGCTAGGGTTAATCAAAAGCCCGGTGACCGTCAAAGCTCCGGGAGGAACTCTCCTTATTACCGTGGATGCTCAATACAATCTGACGATGAAAGGCCCTGTGGCCGAGGTCTATCAAGGGCAACTCCATCCCGCATTTCTCACACCTGCCAAATAACAAAGAAGGCTTTCCCGAAGGTGCTCTTCCAAAAAGGATTACTTTGGGAAGGTGCTGGGTGGGGTGACTTCCCAACCCTCGCCGTTTAAGCCGTGTAAAAACTCGACCAGATCTTCTTTCTCCTGATCCGTTAACCCCAAGGGCTTAATGACGGGATCAAGGTGCGGATTCGATATTCCCCCCTGGTCATAGAAATCGATGACTTGTCCCAAGGTGGCAAAACGACCATCGTGCATATAGGGCGCCGTTTTCGCGATTTCACGGAGCGTTGGAGTTTTAAACGCGCCCAGGTCTTTTGGGTTTTTCGTGACCCCATACCGACCCACATCGATATGATCCTTGTCCCAATCCACGCCTAAATTGTGAAAGCGTTCGTCAGTAAAATTGAATCCGAAATGACATCGCAGGCATTGACCCTTTCCAACGAACACCCGAAAGCCGTTTTGGGCATTGGCGGATAAGGCTGATTCCTTCCCTCCAATCCCAAACTGATCATAGGCACTATTTCCCGAGAGCAATGTTCGTTGGAAGCTAGCAATGGCTTTGCCGATTAATTCCACTGTCGCCTCACCAGACCCAAACGCCTGTTCAAAAAGGGGTTTGTATCCGGCAATGCCCTTTACCTTCGCCACGAGTTCGTCATGATTAGCAAATCCATGTTCAATGGGGTTAGTGAAGGGGCCTACCGATTGATCTTCCAACGTCGCTGCACGTCCATCCCAAAACTGGGCCGAGCTGAATGCACGGTTAATGGCTGTGGGGGCGCTTCGACCTCCTTGTTGTCGGTGAATGCCGGTGGAAACGGGTTGTCCATCGGTAAAGGCCAGGGTTGGCATATGGCAGCTGGCACAGGCGATCGTGTGATTGGCGGATAGCCGCTTGTCAAAAAAGAGTAGTTTGCCCAGGGCAACTTTCTCCTTGGTCAGGGGATTGTTCTCGGGAATTATGAGGGATTCTCGTTCCAATCCTAAGGGTAAAGTTAGCTGAATCTCTGTTTGGGCATGGGAAATTGTCATGCCTCCAACAACGATTCCCATGGTCAGTCCAAGAACAAAATTCAAATTTTTATTCCATTTCATACAAATCCTCCAAAGTATAAATCGTTCGGTTTCAGATCGTAGATAAGTTCTGGGGATCATAAAATTACCCCCTCAAGGAAGTTTGGGAACGGAGTAAATGTATTCCACGCCCCTTTTACATCCTATTATAGGATTGAATCTAAGTCTAGAATTCTTCAAGCAGAAAGGTGAATTTTGGACATAGCTGAAATATCGGGGAGAAATCCAGGTGCAACTCGAACTAGTGGAAATGGTAATTTAGGAAGGTTTTTTGGCCTCGGATTTGTCGAGCACGTATTTAATTTTTTCGATCAGGGAATCAATCTGATAGGGTTTTTGAATAAACGCATTGAAGGATTTGCCTGTAAATTGTCGAACGGCTTCTTCTTCTGAATATCCGCTGGAAAGAACTACTGGGATATCCTGTCGAATCTGTTGTATTTCCGAAAACAATTCCTCGCCATTCATACGGGGCATGGTCAAATCCAAAAGCACGGCGCGAATGGTCTGATGA
The DNA here is from genome assembly GCF_032191465.1 of Candidatus Nitronereus thalassa. Lineage (NCBI taxonomy): Bacteria > Pseudomonadati > Nitrospirota > Nitrospiria > Nitrospirales > Nitrospiraceae > Candidatus Nitronereus > Candidatus Nitronereus thalassa. The sequence continues at coordinate 2,747,405 of NZ_JAQOUE010000001.1, forward strand.
TGCTGACGAAAGAGGTCCAGTCCTGCCAGGCCGTCCGAGGCACAGATGACTTGGTAACCCGTATCCTCCAGAATTAATTGTGCGGCAAGTCGAACATCTTCCTCATCATCGACCACGAGGATTGTGCCTTTTCCTGAAGGGGTTTCCTGTTTTGCGGCGTGCCTCTCAAGAGTATTTTCGGTGCCAGGGGTGCTTGGCAAGATAATGCGAAAAGCAGTTCCCTTGCCTAATTCACTAGAGACTTTAATGGCTCCATCATGCGATCTCACAATGCCCAATAAGGCAGCAAGCCCTAAACCTCTTCCGGCGAATTTCGTCGTAAAAAATGGATCGAAAATTTTTTCCAGCGTCTCAGTGTCAATCCCGTGGCCCGTATCGACGACTTCGAGAAACACACAGGTTTTGTCCTTAAAGTCGCCTCGAACGTGACATTCACGGAGATAGTCTTCGGTGATGAGCATTTTTCCGGTTCTGAGAGTGATGGTCCCCATCCGTTCGCCAATGGCTTCTGATGCATTGATGATGAGGTTCATCACCACTTGCCGCATTTGTGCCGGGTCTACGTGGATCATCGGAAGGGACTTCGCTAAATCATAGAGTAGTGAAATTCGTTTGGAAATGGAGACGGCAAGCAGATGACCCATTTCTTCCACGAGGGTCGACACGTGAATGGCCTGAATAAGGGGTTTTCCTCGTCCGGCATATGTGAGCATTTGATTGGCCAACTCTCCTCCCCGAAGTGCGGCTTGTTCGATCTTGATCAAATGTTCGCGGCCTGGGGAGTCAAGGGGCATTTTTTTTGCAGCTAGCCCAGCATGAGCGACGATTGTCATCAACAGGTTGTTGAAGTCATGGGCAATCCCTCCAGCTAATACTCCAAGACTTTCCAGTTTTTGCACTTGTTGCATTTGGACTTCTGCCCGCTTGCGTTCTTCCTCGGCAATTTTTCGAAAGGTAATGTCTCGGAGCGAGGCGAGATAGGCAGACTCTTCCTCCCAATCGATTTCGACGATTCGCATTTCGGCTTGAAGGGATTGACCTGCCGGAGTAACGAAATTTATTTCCGATGTTTCTCCGACCACTAGAGGAAAATCAAACTCAGCGCCAACCAGATCCACCCATGTTTTTCCAAAGATGGCTTCGGCCGCAGGATTGACAAAACGAATGGTTCTGTCTGATCCAACAATAACCATTCCATCGATATTTTGTTCGATGAGTAGTTGAAAGCGCGGGTGACTGGGTTCAAGTTGTCCGAATGGTTGAAAGGATGGTTTAGGATATAAGGGCTTGAATCGAGACATCGACCCTCCTTGGTTAAGGTTCGATCCCTTGTGTCACTTCCGGGTTGTAGGCCCCTCGGGTACAAATAGGGAAAATGTGTTCCCTCTACCGGTGGGATCGAGATGGAATCCCTTGTGGGAATTCCTCGAAAGAGTTTGAGTGTCTTCTCATTGGGACCGTTTTTGGACAGGGGTTCGTTGTCCCTTCACTTACCAAATTTTCCGAAGCGGCCCATGTTCAACATACAAACTCACACCCTAGATGGGCATCATGCCCAGGGTTGTACAACTAAGTGAAATTTCTCCCCGTTTTTTTGAGTATTGGAATGAAATGTAGAGAATGAAGACCAGGATAAATGAGGGGGTGGCCAAGAGATGCCTTTTTCATGAAAGGCATCTGAACGTATCAATATCAATAAATCAAACATGATCTGTTTCCATAAGGGCTTAAAAAAGTTGAAGAAATTTTTAAAATAGAAGTGTTAACCCTTAGTTGATGATATATATGAACCTTTTATTAGGTCATGTCAAGAGATATTGATAGTATTAAGTAAGTATTATTTTTTCCTTGAGTTTGGGCTTTAGGGGTACCCTGATTCGTCAGAGAAAATGGTTTGAGTGGGAATCACGAAATATTTCTCGCGAAGAATAACTCACTCAGAGATGGTGTAGAGACCTTTGGAAGGAAAAAAATTGCGCTGGAAGGGTATCCCAAAAACAGTTCGGAACGAAGGAAATTTTATTTTCGCCAATCACGCAGGGAGATCAATGGTAAAGGTGGTTCCACAATCAAGTTGAGAGTCCAAAGTTATTCGACCTTTATGGCGTTCCACAATTCGTCGGACAATGGTGAGTCCTAACCCTTCTCCACCCACGGAAGTCGGGTTGAGTTGATGAAACATTTGGAAAATTCTTTCCTGGTGGTCTTGGCGAATTCCAATACCGTTATCTTCGACCCTGTATCTGGCATACTCGCCTTCTCGAACTCCCATGATGCGGATCATTCCAGGGCGCGTGGTGGATGTGTATTTTTGAGCGTTATCAAGGAGATTAAAAAACAATTGGTTCACTAACGTGGCATCACCGGTACAGTTGGGAAGGTCTTCAATTTGCAGGGAGACCCCTTTTTCTTTTAATTGATACTCCATGCTCATAATGATGCTGGTGATCATGGCATTCATATTGAGATCTTCAAAATGTAGCGTTAAGCGGCCTAGTCTCGAAAAACGCAATATCCCTTGTACGAGACTTTCCATTTTTTTTGCCCCGGTTTGAATGTAATGCAAGGATTCGGGGATGTCTCCTTCAAGGATGGCCATGACGTCTTGTTTGATCCCTGGGGCGAGTTTATGGGATTCGAGAAGGGCCTGCAGTTGGTGGCGGGAATTGGCCAGTTCTTTGCTGAATCCTTGGATGTTGACCAAAGGTGAGCGAAGGTCATGAGATGCCACACTCACAATGGTTTCCAGTTCCTGGTTTTGCTCCACCAACGTTCGATTGAGGTCTGCAAGGTCATGTTCGGTTTTCTGGCGATGGCGGAGGCTGGTGTTGAGGGCTGCCTGTGTTTGTTCGAGTTCGGTCGTTTTTTGTTGTAAGGCCACTTGTGATGACCTTGCCTCCTTTTTCCTTTTGAAGAGAAAGAATGTCGCACTCCATACCAGGGCAATGGCTAGGATTCTATTCAACACCTCAGTATGGTTTTCCCTCAATGCAGGGGAGATGAGGGCTCCGAGAGCGATGAGTATGGAATATCCCGTGGAGGTGAGAAAAAGCCCACGGTGTTCTGTGATTTGCCAAGCCATCAGTATCACGAATACATAAAAAAACGGTAAGGCTAATTGTTGGGGAAGCGCCAAATCCCCAAGAAAAATTAAGAGGCCAATAATGGTGAAACGCAGAATGTTGACGTTTGCTCGGAAGAATTTGTAGGGGTGCCCACCTGTCGGTTCCTGAAACAGGGTTTCTTGGATGGGCCGTTCTTTTTCAAGTTTATTCATGCGGGGATTGGAGAGGATATGCGGGGTGACTCCAGTTGAAGAAACAACTGGTCGATCACTTTGCCTCGGTGTGAGGGGGTTGTCAAGATTTTAAGGCGTCCTATGAGAGATCGAGCCAGATTTCTCATGCGGCCTCTACCTTCTTATCTTCAGAGGAAGAAGATCACGGCCATCCCTCTGGAGTGTGAGAAATAAAGAAATCATTTGGGTTTTTTGGAAGTGCTTTACCTAAAAAGGCCTGTGGCTTTTCATTTCTGGAACCTGTGGTTTCGTTGTCAGAATCAGGGTGGCTATGATACGATCGGCCTCCGTGGGCGATTAGCTCAGTGGGAGAGCGCTTCCCTCACACGGAAGAGGTCACTGGTTCGATACCAGTATCGCCCACCACTTCTTAATTTCTTGCACCTCCACGTGGCGTTCCTTTGCGTTTGACGATCTCCTCAACGGCGTGCACCTGCTCTTTCGTTCCCCGGCCTCAGGGAAAACTTCCATGGATGTTTAGGGGCGGGGGGTGGCTCTTTTTTATTCTCGCTTTCAGTGTTTCATGTAGAAGCGTGCCTCCGCCAGAACCCGGTCTGCCGCCTTCCGCCAGTGATTTGGAATTGCTGGGAACCACCAAATTGTGTGATGACAAGGCCCTGATCCTGAATCAATGGAAAGGGAGCACTTTTACCAGAACGCCGTGGGGATCTGGGGAACGACTGGAGCGATTAGCGCAGAGCCAACAACCGAATTTTGATCGCTTTTATTTCTTTAATGAAGAAGATGTACTCGTTGGGGCTATTTTTCGGTTCGGGTCCGGGTTGAACCTGGAACCGTATCCGATTTTGCGCGGAACGCTGTCTCAATTACCGCCTTCCTCAGCGTTCTTCCTGGATCCTGCGCAGCTCCTTCAAAGCACGAAGGCGAAATCTGCCGTATTATTCCGGACGGGAAGTAAAACGAGCACCACCCAATATTTGGTTCTAGATGACAAAGATCGCCCGCTGCTGCTTGTCGCCTCTATGTCTATAGATCCTTATGAACAATTGTTATCCAGTTATCAAAAAGCCTACTTGCCGGGGTTGGTACGATCATCCGATACAGAAAAGGCCAAGGAGTTGGCATTAAGTCAGGGGAACACGTTCCTGGCCCTCCAGCAATTTGCTCGAGGAGAGGCAGCTCTGTTTTCCTCTTGCGGCCAACGTCAACCTGAGGTGGCAATTGATGCTTATCGCCGCGCGGTCAATCTTGGGTTTCCCAAAAAAGAGCAGTTAGCAGAAGCTCACCATCGTATGGGGTTGGCGCTTCGAGATAAAGATCAACTGCAAGAAGCTCAAACCCATTTGGAAAAAGCCCTGGAAATACGACCGAATGTTCCAGAGGTGATTAATAATCTTGGGAGCGTATTGGCCCAACAGAATAAACAGACCCAAGCGATTGAGCTATTCGAACGGGCGATTATATTACGTCCAAACTATGCGCGAGCCCGGTTTAATCTGGCAGAGGTGTTGGAGAAAATGAATAAGCGCCGGGCGATTGAGGAATATGAGACGTACCTGGCCTTGGTGGAGGGGATTCCCGAAGAAGAACCGCGAATGATGTTAGTGGAAGAACGTTTGAAGCGGCTTAAAGGAAAATAGTCATCCTCATGAAATTCTATGCGGTCCGGAAAGGTCGTGTTCCTGGCATTTATACCACATGGGATTCCTGTGCGGCGCAGGTGAAGGGATATCCTGACGCAATTTATAAATCTTTTAAAAATCAGGATGAAGCCCGATTCTTTATGGAAGGACACGTTCCTGACTCTTGTCCGACGGCTGGTCCGGATGAGCCCTCACCCTCACCGGTACCAGGTGTGGATATCTGGGTGGATGGGTCATGTATCCACAACAATGGCGATAATTTACAGTTGGGTTGGGCCTATCTTATTTTGAATGGGGAAGAAGAACTCCATCGCGATAGTGGAAATGATATTCCCGAAGAGGCCAGATCCCAGCGTAATGTCGCCGGGGAAATTCAAGCCGTGCTGAAGGCCTTGAATTGGTGCCAGGCTCAAGGAATTTCTCGAGCGACCATTTACCATGATTATCAGGGATTAGCGGCGTGGGTGACTGGGGAGTGGAAGGCTAAAACTCCTTTTACTCAGGCCTATGCTGCGACGGTCAAAGCTTATGGAATAGACGTGCGGTGGAAAAAAGTCTTAGCGCATTCTGGAGAGAAATTTAATGAAATTGTCGATCAATTGGCTCGGGACGCCGCGAGAGCGGGATAGATAAAGTGGGCGGGATTCGTTTACGAGATACGAACTACGAGATACCCGCGGCGTTTGTTACAACTTTCCCTCGCCTTTAAGATATTTCCGGAATCGATCCATTAATTCTTCGCCCAGCACACCGACCTCCGGTTTTTCCTTCGTCATAAACTCTCGAATTTCTGACAGGCGTTGTTCGGCTTGATCATTCCCCTTGAGTCGTTTGACTTTGTGCAGCGCATCATCAAAGGCATCGAAGGTGAGTTCCTGATAGCCAAAGGCACGAATGCGCTTGACGGCTTTCATCATGGCTTCGTTGCGGAATACGGTGAGGTGATCAGAATCAATCTCTTTGAGGCCCAATTTTCTGGCTCGGCGCTCAGCGGCCTTGCGAATTCCGCTACGAACAAAATCTGGGGAGGTATTTAGCCGTTTCCAAGCCTCATCCGTCCAAGCGACTTGTTCCTGTGGAGCCTCCCAAATTTTCGTGAGGGTCTGTTCATCGATGATGCTCAATCCTGATTCACGAGCTAAGTCTTCAGCATCACGTTTGAGCATATCGGTGACGAACTCAAGGGCAATCGGCGGAGAATCCTTAATTTTTTCTTGCAACATGGCCTGAGCTTGTTCAGTCCACTCAAGAGGAGTCAGTGCATCTTCGGCCCGTTCTCCCATGGACTCTACTTTTTCAAATAACTCGACGTTGACTTCCATATGTCCACCCTCACGGGCAATTTCTTCAGCGATTTGTTGAGTCATTGCGCGCATGAATTCGGGAACGGTGGTCAAACGTTTTTTGGCTTCTGCGGTCCAAGGTAAGCGTCCCTTGGCCATTTGGTCGGCGGCTTCAGCCATCCCCGCTTCTCCACCCATTCCACCCATCATTTGTTTTTTGAACTGATCGAGCAAAGCCCCATTGATGACCTGATGCCCAAGTTCACCAGCTTTTTTCTCGGCCAACCGTTTGACCATCCCTCGTAAAAATACGGGGGCTCGTTCGAGGCGTTCAAGAGCATCGGTTGTCCAAGTAGGGGCTGTGGAGGTGGGTTCTGAAGCACTCATGGTAAGTTCCTCACTAGTCGCTATTCAGCAACTCTTTAATTTCTTTCCCTGCCTTGAAAAATGGCATGCGCTTTTCTGGTACAGCGACGGTTTCACCTGTCTTTGGGTTGCGACCATCCTTGGTCCGCCTGATACGCAAGCGAAAACTTCCGAAGCCACGAATTTCCGTTTTTTCGCCTTTCTTTAATGCATCACGAATCGAATCGAAAATGCAATTCACCACCTTTTCAGCATCCCGCCGACTTAATGTTGTGGCTTTTTCGGTGACTTTTTCAATCAAGTGTGCTTTCGTCATTGCGCCTCTCCTTGACGGATCATGTATGAGACTCTTTCCATACGGGAAGTGGTGTGAAACAGCAATGAAGGAACAGCGTTCCTTTATTTTCCTTACAGCGCCATGAAATACATGAGGTTAAGCCCCGTGGGAATAGGCAGTAAGGAAGTATCCCCCAATAACCGACTGCCGAGGATCTCTCTAAAAGAAAAAGGTTTCTGGTTTTCGATGACATACGGATGGTCTTTCATACCACTCATGTCCGCAGCGAGCTTAATGGCTTGTTGCAGGTCCCCAAGCTCATCCACTAATAAAACATCCTTGGCTTGTTGGCCGGTAAAAATTCGCCCATCTGCCAACACCTCCACATCCGCAATATCCAGAGACCGCCCCTCAGCGACGGCTTCAATAAATTGACGGTGGGCATCATCCATTACGGCTTGGAGATATGACTGCTCATCCTCGCTCATAGGACGAAACGGAGACCCCACGTCTTTATAGCGACCACTTTTAATGACCGTATTTTTAATGCCAATTTTTTCCATGAGTTCTTGGAAGTTTGCCAATTGCATGATGACTCCAATGCTTCCCGTTAATGATCCGGGATTGGCCAAAATCCGGTCAGAAGCCACGGCAATATAATAGCCGCCGGAGGCAGCGACTGTGCCCATGGAGGTGACAATCGTCTTATGATTGTCTTTCCGTACCCGCTTCACGGCATTGTAGATTTCTTGCGAGGGCGCCACCCCTCCACCAGGGCTATCAATGCGGAGGACAATGGCTTTGACCAGAGGGTCTTCCCCAAATTGTTTGAGTTCTCTGACGGTTGCCTGAGAATCAAGAATTGGCCCTTCAATTCTGATGAGGGCAATGCGTTCCTGCCCAACGGCAGCAAGATCGGGGATCAAAGTCTTACCGAGGATGGTCAACATCAAAGCTCCCGCCAGCATCCAAAATATGCGACGCCAGCGAGAGGGCTTTGACCGTTGGGTGGTTTCTTCAGACATGATGCCTCAATACGAAAGAGGGTTACTCATTCTCGGGTTCGGCAGTTCCTTCTTTGTTCTTTGCGGCTCGTCCAAGACTATGGTCGACACTGCCCTGTGAGCTGTTGAAGGCTTCAAGATCCTGTGTGTCCGTTTCTTGCGAGTATTCACGCACACTGAGCGCAATTTTTCGTTCTTCAATATCAACTTTCACGACTTTGGCCGTGATGGTATCGCCAATTTTAAACACTTCTTCCAGTTTGCTTTGGCTATCCTGGCCGGTTTCACTAATATGAATCAGCCCTTCGACATCTCCCTCCAACTCGACGAACACGCCAAAATCCGCTATTTTGGCCACGGTTCCAGTGGTGGTGGCACCCACTTGGTAGCGCGAAGGAATTTCTGATTCCCAAGGATCAGGTGTGAGTTGTTTGTAGCCAAGGGAGAGACGCTCTTTTTCTTTATCAATTCTCAGAATGACAGCTTCTACTCGTTGGGTTTTTTTGAATAACTCGGAGGGATGCTTGATGTGCTTGGTCCAGGACATATCCGAAATGTGAATCAACCCATCAATGCCTTCGTCTAAGCCGATAAAAGCTCCAAAGTCTGTCACGCTTTTGACTTTGCCCTCGATGCGGGTTCCCACTGGATATCGGGCTTGAATAATATCCCAAGGATTGGGGGCGGTTTGTTTCATACCAAGAGAGATCTTCCGGCCTTGTTGATCGACGTGGAGGACCTGTGCATCGATGGCATCACCAACGGCCACCACGCGAGAGGGATGCCGGACCTCATGGGTCCAGGACATTTCCGAAACATGGACGAGACCTTCGACGCCAGGCTCGAGTTCCACGAATGCGCCATAATCTGTCAAACTCACGACCTTTCCGGCGACACGGTTTCCTTCTGGATATTTAGCGGCAATGTCCATCCACGGATCGGCGGATTTCTGCTTGAGGCCAAGAGAAATTCTTCCCGTTTCCTTGTCATATTTTAACACTAAGACTTCCAGGCGATCTCCTACGGAGAACATATCTGAAGGATGCCCAACACGGCCCCATGAAATATCCGTAATATGTAAGAGTCCATCGATACCGCCAAGATCCAAGAATGCTCCGTAGTCCGTGATGTTTTTCACGGTCCCTTCGATTTTCTGCCCTTCCGCCAAGGTGGCGAGAGTAGTTTGTCGTTTTTTGTCACGGGTTTCTTCTAGCAACGCGCGCCGTGAGATGACGACATTGCCGCGGCGATGATTAATTTTAATGATTTTAAAGGGAAAGGTTTTGCCCACGAGGCCATCGAGATCTCTGACTGGGGTTAAGTCAATTTGTGAACCTGGGAGGAAGGCTTTGACCCCAATATCGACCATCATGCCTCCCTTGATTCGGGAGATGACTTTTCCTTGTACTTCTTTTTCTTCCTGATGGGAAACTTCCAACTCTTCCCATATTTTCATTTTGTCCGCTTTTTCCTTAGACAAAACCAGATTCCCGTCGGAATCTTCACGCTGTTCAATATACACCTGAAGCTTGTCACCAATCGCCAAGGTGGGGATTTCATCGGGAAGGAATTGATTCATAGGAATCACACCTTCCGACTTATAACCAATATCGACAATCACACGGTCTTTTTGGATGGCCACGACGCGGCCTTCCGTGATAGTCCCTTCCTCAAAGTTCCGGAAGGTGTCTTCATACATTGCGGCTAGTGTCGCTTCGTCAAATTCTTCTTCAATAATGGGGTTGGACATAGTGCTCATGCTTTTCCTTAGTCTTCACTCGCAAATTCGCGACAGAGGTGATGGGGATTCCAGCGGACGTGGGAGCTAGATCACCAAGGTTTATAATGCCGGCGTTGCTGATTGGCCCACGCCACGTAAATCAGCAATCCGGTCCATGACAGTTTGACTAATCTGTTTATAGAGGGCTTTCCCCTCAAGTCGTTCCTTGTCCTGACGGAAGTCTATGGGCTGCCCGAAGGTCACTGATACCGGATGGGGGCGTAACATAGAGGCCCCGGTTGGCAACACTTCATACGTCCCGTGAAGGTACACCGGAATCACGGGACATTGGGTCTCCGCCACAATCATTCCAATTCCGGGTTTGCCAGGTTGAAGGGTTCCATCCGGCGTTCTCGTCCCTTCGGGAAAAATGACCACAGCCTTCCCGGCGTTGAGTAACTCAATGACCTGTTGGAAGGCTTTCCGATCCCAACGCTCCGTCCTTAGGGGAATCCAACCCAAAGAACGAATGATCCAGTTTATTATCCGATTCGGGAATAAATTGGCGCGTCCGACATAGAAAAGACGTCGCCATACCCCACACCCGAGTAATGGGATATCCGCATAGCTCGCATGGTTGGCGGCTAAAAGAACTCCCCCCTTACGGGGAATATATCCAGTACCTTTCGTTCGATAGCGAAGGAACAAGGCACTCAGGCATCGACAGAGGACCCACAAGATCCCATAGACAAGGGTGCTCACAAGCGAGCCGAAATGGACTCCAACATGGTGGCCACGACTTCTTCAACACTCCTAGATGAAGAATCAATCATCACGGCATCGGTCGCGGGAATCAAGGGTGCGATATTTCGCGACTGATCGCGGGCATCACGAGCCTGAATTTGGTCACGAATTTGTTGTTGATTATCTTCATGGCCTGCTTGGCGACTTTCCTGGTATCGTCGTGCGGTGCGCGTATTCAGATCGGCTTGTAAAAAAAATTTCACATCGGCATTTGGGAAGACTCGCGTTCCCATATCCCTTCCTTCAACGACAATCCCTCCGGTTTGGCCAAACCGTTGCTGAATGGGTAATAACCATTCTCTCACTTCCGGCATGGCTGCGACGGTTGAAGCGATCCGTGTGACCTCAGGAGTGCGAAGATAGGGAGTCACATCTTGAGAGTCTACGAGGGTCCTCGTGGTTGTGTCTTCCAATGTGACATGCAAGTCCATGTGTTGCAAGAGATTCTTCATGGCTATTGTGTCTGAACAATCAACCCCGGCGGTGTTTGCTTTCCACGCCACCGCGCGATACAACGCGCCGGTATCTAAATAAATGTAACCCAATTGAGTGGCCAATGCGCGGGCAGTGGTACTTTTCCCTGCGCCAGCTGGGCCATCAATGGTAATCACTAAACGTCGCGTTTGGGCAGACGCCTTCACAAGTTCCGTCGAAAAGATTGATTATTATAGGATTCAATTGGAATTTGTCAATAATTCCAATAGTTTGTCATGAAATCCAGGAAAAGAGGTTTCGATGCAATCGGTATCTTCGATTTTGGTGGGTGAGGAGGCTGTTAATGCCGCTATGGCTATGGCCATGGCCACTCGGTGATCCCCATAACTAGTGCAACGTCCGCCTTGAATTTTCGAGCCACCCTGGACAATAAACCCGTCTGGAGTCTCTTGGATATCCACATGGAGCTTTTGTAGTTCCGTGGCCATGGCTTTGATGCGATCGGTTTCTTTAACGCGTAGCTCTTCGGCCCCTGTCACTGTTGTTTGGCCCTCGGCCATGGCTGCCGCTACGCAAAAAATAGGAAATTCATCAATGGTTTTGGGTACTTGGGAAGCTCCTATGGAAATACCACGAAGTTGGGCTGTCCGAACGACCAGGTCGCCAACCGGTTCTCCAGATTCCTCACGCGGCTTTTCAATCCGAATGTTGGCTCCCATTTGTTGGAGAATATCGAGAATCCCGGTTCGAGCCGGATTGAGGCCTATGTTGGGAATGCGAACCTCGGAATCCGGAACAATGGAAGCCCCGACAATAAAGAAGGCTGCGGCGGAAAGATCGCCCGGCACAAAAAGGTCCTTGGTCTGAAATGAGGGCCGACCAGTCACTCGGATCGTATTGCCTTCCGTACTAAAGGGGATCCCCAGAAATCGGAACATTCGTTCAGTATGGTCACGGGATTGCAGCGGTTCAGTGAATCGAGTTTCCCCCTCTGCAAACAGTCCAGCCAATAACACCGAGGATTTAATCTGTGCGCTTGAGACGGGTGATAGGTAATCGATTCCCTTCAGAGGACTTCCTGTGACGGCCAATGGCGCTAATTCCCCCCCTTTTCGTCCTTGAATGTGAGCACCCATCTGTTGAAGGGGTTTCACGATGCGTCCCATCGGGCGGCTGCGCAGTGAAGCGTCCCCCGTCAACACAGAAAAAAACTGTTGTCCAGCCAAGACGCCGGTGAGAAGCCTTAGTCCGGTGCCGGAATTTCCACAATCTAAAGGTTCCGTTGGTTCGGTAAGGCCCCATAACCCTTTCCCGGAAACCTGGACCTGGTCGGTTTCGATCTGAATGAAAATTCCCAACTGTTGCAGTGCCGTAAGCGTATTCAGGCAATCTTGTCCTCGACAATATCCTCTGATCGTGGCGGATCCCTCACCCAGGGCGCTTAAGATTAATGCCCGATGGGTAATGGACTTATCACCGGGAACGTGAATCGTTCCTCTGAGCGAACCTCTGGGTGTAATGGTCAAAGAATTCATTTCAAGCGTTGCCGTGCGTCACGGGCCTTGGCGATTTCATGCTCAATCCCGGCTTCGTCATTTTGTTGAATGTACGACTTCATGCGTTGTAGATGTTTTTCAAGAGTTTCAATCATGAGGACGAGATTATCCTTATTCCATAAAAAGATATCTCTCCACATCTCAGGGGAGCTGGCGGCGATTCGTGTGGTATCGCGAAGCCCGCCACCGGAATAATTCAATAACTCGGCATCCCCCTTGGTGTGCTGTTGCAAATCACTCAACGCATTCATGAGCGCAAAGGCTGCCACATGGGGTAAGTGGCTCACGGCTCCTAAAATCCAATCATGTAAAAAGGGGTCGATTGAATGTACGTTGGATCCTGCAACTTCCCACATGTGCCGAATTTTTCCTAAGGCCTCAGCGTTGGTCCTGGCGGTTGGCGTTAAGAGGCATAAGGCGTTTTGATATAAATCACTGGTCGCCGCCCCTGCCCCGGATTTTTCCTTACCGGCAATAGGATGCGCACCGACAAAGTGTACGCCCGGAGGCATGAGAGATTCAGCTTGTTCGACGAGTGGCCCTTTTACGCTGCCCACGTCGCTGACAATGGTGCCCTCTGCGAGGTATCGGCCCCATTGTTTTAAGTGGCCGGAATAACTTTCGATGGGGGTGGCTAAAATGACGAGATCCGTTCCCGGCATGACGAGTTGAGGATCTTGAACGTGGCGGTCAATGGCCCCGATCTTGATGGCCAATTCCAAATTCTCAATAGTTCGGCCCACGCCCACGACTTGATCTGCCAGGCCTTGCTGTTTGAGAATCATGCCTAATGATCCGCCGATCAGGCCGACCCCGACAATCGTGACTTGTTTGAAATGAACAGTCATTGGGTAAACGCCGTAGGTATCTCGTCACTCGTATTTCGTGAAAAAACGAAAGGCCGAGTCAACATATTGATTATGGATTATGAATGAGAATGCTAGGTTCGGAACTCATAAAAATACGAAACACGAGATGCGAAATTAGGAACAACGATTTTGAGGTAGCTATAAATCCCGTCCTACGGCTTCAGCGATTTTTTTGAGGTCAATCATCAATTCCTTAAATCGCTTGGGCTTAATGGATTCCTCCCCGTCGCACAGGGCGCATTCTGGGTTGGAATGGACTTCAATCAACAGACCATCGGCGCCTGCCGCAATGGCGGCCTTGGCGAGGGGTGCAACAAGATTCCATTTCCCGGTGGCATGACTGGGGTCCACGATCACGGGTAAATGAGACATTTCCTTTAAGGCGGGAACCGCCGAAAGATCCAATGTATTGCGATAGTGGGTTTCAAACGTTCGAATGCCTCGTTCGCATAACATCACGTTCCGATTGCCACGTGACATGATGTATTCCGCGGATAACAAAAATTCTTTGACGGTGGCGGACATGCCGCGTTTGAGTAACACCGGTTTATCATAAGCGCCCACTTCTTTTAGGAGCTCGAAGTTTTGCATGTTGCGAGCGCCGATTTGGATTATGTCGGCCTTTTCCAAAAATATATCAGTATCTCGTGGATCAAGGATTTCGCTGACCACGGGAAGCCCAGTTTGTTTCTTGGCTTCGGCAAGAAAGTCGAGGCCTTCCCGGCCCAAGCCTTGGAAGGAATACGGGGAGGTTCGTGGCTTATAGGCCCCACCCCGTAAAATACATCCCCCTGCGGCTTTGACTTCCTTGGCAATACCCACGGTGATTTCCAGTTTTTCCACGGCACAGGGGCCAGCCATAACCACTATTCGGTTTCCACCGATTTGGATGTTCCCGATATCGATGACTGTATTCTGTTTTTGGAATTCCCGGCTAACCAATTTCCAGGGGGCCATGATTGGCGTGACGCTTTCTACACCGGGAAAGACGCTCAAAGGTTGGTTGTCCAGCAATCGTTCATCCCCAATGACGCCAATTATGGTACGTTCTTCGCCTTGGGAAATTTGGGATTTCAACCCGAGTTCGCGCAGACGATCTGTGACATGGTCAATGTCTTCTTCAGTGGCTTGTGGTTTAAAGACGATGATCATAAATGATTACTTCTCTTAATTGCTCGCGGCAGATTCCTCAAGAACCTTTTTGAGAGCCCGGACAAACCGGACGTTTTCATCGGGCTGGCCAATGGTGACGCGGATCATGGATCCCCGAATGTGCCGAACAATTACGCCCTCTTTGAGCAATCGATTGAAAATATCGTGCCCATCGCGATGGGTGTCAAAGTAGAGAAAGTTGGCTTGGCTGGGAATGGGAGACAACCTTAAATCACGGAGTTCACCTTCTAGTATCTCCATTTCGGATTCATTGAGGATACGGCTGGTAGCCACATGCTCCTCATCGCGTAACGCGGCCATCGCAGCCTTTTGCGCGAGAGCATTCGTGTTGAAGGGATTCCGTACCCGGTGTAGGTAATCCACGATTTCGGGAGTGGTCACGCCATAGCCGATGCGCAACCCGGCTAATCCGTAAATCTTGGAAAATGTTCGAAGCACGGCCACCTGTCGGTTATCCCTCACATATTGAAGGGTGTCTGGAAACTGCGGGTGCCGGACATATTCGTAATAAGCTTCATCAAAAACCACAATCACGTGATCTGGGACATTCGCCATGAACGCCGCCAATTCATCTTTGGTGACGATAGTCCCGGTGGGGTTATTTGGATTGCAGATAAAGACTAGTCGCGTACGGTCGGTGATGGCCTTGGCCATGGCCGGCAAATCATGACACCAATTTTTTAATGGGACTTCTTTGATGATCCCATGCCCACCTGTCACGGCCAGCTTATACATCACGAAGGTGTGATCTGCTATGACCGCTTCATCGCCGGGGGCGACAAAGGCTTTGACTAACAGGCTAATGATCTCATCCGATCCATTCCCTACAGCGATCTGGTTCAAAGAGACTTTTAATCGGTCGGCAAGGGCATGGGTTAAATGATGGGCGCCGCCATCCGGGTACAGATGGAGTGTTTCCGTGCTTTCACCGAGTGCGGCAATGGCTTTGGGAGAAGGCCCCAGGGGGTTTTCATTCGATGCCAGCTTGACTGCTCCTCGAATGCCTAATTCTCGCTCCAATTCGTCGAGGGGCTTTCCGGGAGAATAGGGGACGAGTTTGGCAATATCTGGATGAACGTGAAGGGGCATTTTGTATCTCGTATTTAGTATCTCGTATCTCGTGCCGGGCATTCGTATTTATTTACGAGATACGCTTCACGAGATGCGAATGATGTTTTTTTCATCAAGAGGCATGCATGGGATAGGACCCAAGAACTTTAAGAAATAAGCAGCGAGGTTTGATTTCGTCGAGGGTCCGCCGAATTCGGTCTTCGCTGTTGTGCCCTTCCACGTCGACAAAGAAAATATATTCCCAAGCTTTTCGTCTCGAGGGACGGGATTCAATCTTCGTCATGCTAATGCCATTCGACGCAAAGGGGCGAAGCAAATCGTACAGCGCGCCTGCGCGATCCTTGACCGACAGCATAATGGAGGTCTTGTCTTTTCCCGTGGG
This sequence comes from Candidatus Nitronereus thalassa, assembly GCF_032191465.1. Lineage (NCBI taxonomy): Bacteria > Pseudomonadati > Nitrospirota > Nitrospiria > Nitrospirales > Nitrospiraceae > Candidatus Nitronereus > Candidatus Nitronereus thalassa. Next base: position 2,763,247 of record NZ_JAQOUE010000001.1, read on the forward strand.
ATCGGAAGCATGTTTGCAGAGGACCAAAAACCGCGTGAAATTATTAATGTTATCTTCGATTCGGGATTTTAAAATTTGCAATCCATACATTTCAGCGGCTAATTCCGAGGCAATAGCCGCTGCGGTGGGATCTTCAGTGCAGCGTTCGGCGGCGCGTGAGGTACTGGGGGTTTCCGCGACCGGCACATTGGGCAAATGAGTATCCAGCCAATTACGGCATTGGGCTAAGGCTTGGGGGTGTGAATAGATAATTTTGATGTCTTCCAAAGCGGTGGATTTTGACATCAGGTGATGGGACACTTCCTGCTCGACCTCCCCATAAATCATCAAATTCGAATCAATGAACATATCCAGAGTGTAATTCACCACCCCTTCCGTGGAATTTTCAATGGGCACCACACCGTAAATCGCCCGTCCCCGTTCCACTTCATTAAAGACTTCTTTGATTCCATTGACCGGCAAGTATTTGGCCGACTCTCCAAACTTTCCGAGCGCGGCGATATGGGTAAAGGTCGCAGGCGGGCCAAGGTAGGCCACGGTTTGCGTGCCCTCAAGAGAGAGGGACGCAGACATGATCTCACGGTAGACGGGGCGAATGGCTTCATTGGGGAACGGACCGGGGTTCTTTTTGGTCAAACGTTCGACAATTGCGGCTTCTCGACCTGGGGTGTGTAGCAAAGCATTGGGATCGGCCTTGCGCTTGGCTTTGCCAATGGCAATCACGTGTTGTGAGCGCTCATTTAGCAACCGTAGGATTTCATCATCCAGCCGATCAATTTCCTTTCGGGAATCCTCTATTTTTAGTTGCTCGCTCATACAAACTGTTTGGGAAAAACATGGGTGAAGAGTTGACCGGGAAGCATACGCAGAATCCTGGCACTTTGCAAGAAAGCTGAGAGCAGATCTGACTCGGTCGCCACGAGGTTTTTTCTCGATTTTGAATCAGTAATTTCGGTCACTCAATGGAGTGATTGCTGAATTTGACCATTCAAGGTGAGAAAAAATCCTTCGGTGAATTTCCCGCGATCCAAGTACTTTGCCTGATGATAATGAAGGAATTAATGTTCCTATTGTGATAAATGAACAAAGTCTTAACGCGAGTTTTCCCTTCTTGAGTGACCAGCCCAAGGCAATTCTCGTTGGTACAATTCGCCTACTAAAGCTTTGACATTTATATTCCACATGCTCCAACCGATAACGGGGTAAGATGTGGATAGGTAACACATAGTTGCAGCTTATGTGGGTTAGGCCCTTTTGTTTCACTGGGTTGCAATTTATGGTTATAGTCCATTCTCATTTCCAGAATGGACGGCCCTGAGTCGGTGGTGTCTGGCGCCGAGCAGGAAGGTCCGAATTCATGGGAGGGGTGACAGCTTATGGAAAGCACAGACAACCGGCGACAATTTACCCGTGTGAGGGTGAACTTGTTGACAGAACTTCGCTCCGGGGAAACCGTGGATATTGCAGGATCTTTAGCCAATGTCAGTATGAGTGGTTTATTTCTGACCTGCCCAACCCATCTCCCCATTGAGACGCCCTGTACTCTAAATTTGATGCTTGAAGGAGGTGTGGAGGCCATCACCATTCAAACAGAAGCACAGGTGATTCGAAACGATTCTGAAGGTATGGCCCTTCAGTTTACGAAAATTCTCGGCCCTGAAAGTCTTCAGCATTTGCAAAATCTCGTTATGTATAATAGTGGCGATCAGATAGATCAGGTGGAAAATGAGTTGACTCACCATGTAGGTCTTAATCCATCATAACGTGTTAAGAATCTATTACTCCCTCTCCTGCGAATCCAGATTTTGAACTTTCTTGTTCCGGTAGTTGCTGCGGGGTAACCATGGAGTTTTCCCATTTGGAAAATGGGAGAGGATTTTCAAATAATATTGCCACTGAACACCCCACGGTCCAGCTATGAGATTATTTAAATGACACGGGGTTTCGTCCCTGTATTATATAATCCACTCCTAATTTTCTTCCCATAAAAGCAATGCAGTTGTTACAATCCTCATGAAGGGTTTTTTATGGCCAATTTTTCCAAACGTCTTGTCAGCAATATCGAAGGTAATTTCTTTGTCGATTCCACATGTATCGATTGTGATACTTGTCGACAGTTAGCCCCGACAACATTTGTCGAGGATGGCAACTACTCTACGGTGTTCCACCAACCTGAAAATAAGACTGAGGAGTCTGAAGCCTATCAGGCGTTAATAGCCTGTCCGGTCGGATCAATAGGGGTGCTAGAGCATAATGACTTCGAATTCACCAAAGCGAAAGCGTCATTTCCGATGGAGCTGGAAACTGGTGTGTTGTACAACGGGTTCAATTCCGAAAAGTCATTTGGGGCGAACAGCTATTTTGTGGAACATCCTGAGGGGAATTGGCTGATCGACTCACCACGATATGTTAAGCACTTGGTCGATGCCTTCAAAGAGCGGGGCGGGATTCGGTACATTTTTTTGAGCCATGAGGATGATGTGGCCGATGCCAGCCGCTATGCGAAGGTGTTTGAGGCCACACGAATCATCCATCGGGAAGACCTTCGGGCTTTGCCAGAGGCCGAATGGGTAGTGGAGGGTGAAGACGTGGTCCAAGTAGGTCCAGAATTTTCATTCATTCCCGTACCCGGGCATACGCAGGGAAGTCTGGCTCTACTCTACAACAATCGGTTTCTCTTTTCCGGCGACCATCTTTGGTGGGATCCGATTAGGGGACAGTTAGACGCGCCCTCGGTTTTAATTTGGGATAAGGAAAAATTGATGGAATCCTTGACCCGGCTTCTGGATGTGCCGTTTGAATGGGTGCTTCCGGGCCATGGGCATAGGGCCTATTTCGAGGCTAAGACGATGCGTGGTTATGTGAAGGCCTTGGTTGAATTGCGTGCTTAGGCCAGTTCTGGGCTTAGCCCCCTTTTTCCAATTTCTTTTTCATTCGGGAGAATTGGGCTTTTTCTTTGATCCCCACTTTTGGATATTCCAACCCCAAACTTTTGAGCGTATCAACGATGATCTGAGCAACACACAGGCGCATGTACGGTTTGTCATCGGCGGGAATGGCATACCACGGGGCCCATGGTCGGGATGTGGCATTTAAGCAGTCTTCATAAGCCCTCATATATTTGCCCCAGAGTTGGCGCTCATCCACATCCGCTTGTGCAAATTTCCAGTGTTTTTGAGGATGACTCAGGCGGGACAGGAAACGTTTCTTTTGTTCAGCCTTGGAAACATTAAGCCAAAACTTCAGAATAATTGTTCCATTTCTGGCAAGATGCTTCTCATGATCAAGAATGGATTCATGCCGATCTTCCCACAGCCGTTCTAAGTCTATGTGGTTGGGGAGGCTTTGCATTTCCAAGTATTGGGAATGCACACGGACCACGAGTACCTCTTCGTAATAACTTCGGTTGAAAATCCCAATCTTTCCTCGTTCGGGGAGTCGGATGGTCGTTCGCCATAAAAAATCGTGGGCACGTTCCAATGTCGAAGGTGCTTTAAACGAGAACACCTGGCAACCAGAGGGGTCGATACCATTCATGACGGCGCGGATAGTACTATCTTTTCCCGCCGCATCCATGGCCTGAAAAATCAACAATAGAGAATACTGGCCATTGGCATAGAGCATCCTCTGCACATCATCCAACTCCTTTACTAATTTTTGGAGTTGCACCATACATGCTTTTCTCCCTGGAGCGCCTACCAATGGAATGGTCCGAGCATCTTTCACGGTGAATGTGCCGGTGTAGGGAACGAGAAAAGGATGAGAGCGGGTTTCAAACATGGAAGGGTTGTATCAGATCGAAGAGATAATTTCGAACCGAGTTTAACGGATCACTACGCATGGTTAAAAACTAAGAGAAAATTTTTCTTTTTCATGCTCACGGCATTTAGTTTTGATCAGTCATTAACCGACAAGAAGTCAGAAGGCCAAAGATAAATTTCAACGAAGGAACGGTAGCATGATCACAGCGATTGGAGATGTATTACGGCGATGTTATGAACGAGGGTGGATTACGACGCGAGATGGCAATTGCAGTGTGAAACCAGCTCGGAGCACGTATTTATATATCACGCCTTCAGGGTGGAGAAAAACCATTGTGCATCCTGAACATATGGTCAAAATTAAATTAAAAGATGGACAAATGTTTATTCCCGAGGGTGCCTCGCCTTCCGGCGAATTACATATGCATTATTTGTTGACCAAGGGGTATCCCAAAACTCGGGCGGTGGTTCATGTGCACCCTACCCATGTCGTTGCGGCCATGTATCGAGGATTTGATTTGCCGAAACTGTGTGAACAGTTTCCCGAGATTCATCGGTATACTCGGGTCGGGGCTTCTGTTCCGTTTCTTCCGGCCATTAGCACTGAGCTGGGAGATGCAACAGCGGTGGCCTTGGGTGTGACTGAAGCCAATCCCGCGGGGCAATATGATATTGTTGGTCAAGCTAACCATGGGGTCTGTGCCATGGCGTCAGATCCGTGGTCGGCCTACGAGCACATTGAACGGCTCGATCATATTTGTGAAATTGCTCTGAAAAGTGGGGTGGCGCCTTAACGGGGATCCTGATGTGTAAAGCGTGATCCCTAACGGGTATTACTTGTAAAATTTTTTATCTTTTGCATTACGTTTTCCGTTTTGCCAGCACATTGAGCCATCGGCCTTTTCGCTCCTGGTTGACGACCGTTTTCAGGAACACCACCTCCCATCCGGCCTTTCCCATCATTTGGTGCAATTCCTGTTTGTGCCACTTCGAAAGAAATCGGCCTGGAATCCATTGATTGCCCAGAAATCCTGATCCTTTTCCATGCAACAGAGTGGCTCCCAATAGTCCACCGGGCTTCGCCATGTCATGAAGTTCTTGGAAGATTCGGGGGGCGAGGGATTTGGGGGTATGAATCAGCGACGCTGCGGCCCAAATCCCATGGAACGTGAGTGGCAAGAAAGGGAGCCGTTCAATATCTGCCTGAACCAAGGACAATCTCCAGCTGCGCTTTCTTGCCACCTGAAGGAAGGGCCATGTCATATCGAGGCCCACAACATGAAACTTCTGTTGTCGAAGATATCGGCTATCTTGCCCGAGGCCGCACCCCAAGTCCAAGAGTTGGGGGTGCTTGGGAAGTTGGTGAATCCATGTGGTTAGGAGAGGAGGGGTGCGATAGGTACGACGATGCCATTCCGCAAAATAGTCCTCGGAACCAGAAGTATAAGCCTGAATGGTCCGTTTGGTGGTTAATCTAAGTGAGCTCATTCCTGAGATATTCACGCATTGCGGGTGTTCATGTGCATTTGTTTCCCTTCAGGCAGATTGGAGGCATGGATTCTGCCCTCTTGCAAGATTATCGATAGCCTGACCGATAAATTAAAGAGGGAAAAGAAAATAAAAAGGAATAGGCAATCAGCGACGGAATGAAACAATAATAATTTGGTTTCCCTGTCGCAAGGGGAGAAAGCTTTAGTTCTGTTGAACTGTCTCCAAAGGTCAAAATGATGAAACGGTGCTTCTGCAAATTCGAAGTTTCATTGGATGTGATGGGAGTCGTCTTTTGTCTTCTGGTTTCTTCTGCAACGGGAGATGTTTTAGGGCAGGAAACTTCTTCCCAAGCCACACAATCTGAAATCGCCACTGCAAATTCGGCGATCTCTCTTGGAAAATCCAATGGGAAGCGGTGGACGGTTCATTGTGAGCGCGAAGATGGGTCTCAGGGGATCTTCCGCGTGTCGTCAGATATCACCGATGAAGCCTCTCCCTTGGATATAGAATCCCAACCTGCCGCACCGCAAGTTGCGAAAGCACCCCCTACCCCAAAGCCAAAGATTGAATCTGAGCCCGCTGTCGCTCCCAAAGATGAAGACCCTTTCGGGAGTCCTACGCTCAAATGTGGAAGATTGCTCACGTTGTTGGCTATTTTTGCGACAGGTGAATCTTCAAGGCACTAATTGGCTTCCACTCGCATCTCGGGTGTCTTGTATCTCCGATAAAAGAAGGCGAGGGGCACCTCACGTGATATTAGATACAGGTGTTTCCTCAACCTCCAGAGCGATCCGATGGTTTCCCAAAAAATCTTCGACTATGAGATAGACCGAGGGCACGATGGTCAAAATGATCACCGTTCCAAATAAAATGCCGAATCCGAGTGAGATCGCCATGGGAATAATAAATCTGGCTTGTAGGGCCGTTTCAAAAATCATCGGTGCTAATCCAAAGAAGGTCGTCAAGGAGGTTAGGACGATAGGCCGAAAGCGTCTCATAGCTCCTTGAACAATGGCCTCGATCAACGGAATATGTTTTTCATCGCGAAGTTGATTGGTGGCGACGATGAGTACGAGTGAATCGTTGACGACGACCCCAGCCAACGCAATGATTCCAAAGAGACTAATGATGCTGAGACCATATCCCAAAAGAAAATGGCCGGCGACCGCTCCAATAATTCCAAAGGGAATACTGAGCATGACGATGAGTGGCTGGATATAACTTCTGAACGGAATGGCCAGTAAGCCATAAATGAGCAACATGGCTAAGGCAAACCCGACGGCCAATGCTGAGAGGGATTCTTGCTGAGAGGCTTGTTCTCCTTCCAATGAGTAATTCAGCCCAGGATATTTTTGGATTAACGCGTCCAATTCGTTGGCTGTGAGTTCGGCAATTATGGTATTCGCGTTGGCGAGTTGATCATCCACGTCGCCCGTGACTGCTACAACGCGTCGACCATCTCGGCGTTTGATTTCCGTGTAGGCATGTCCTGACTCAATCTCCGCGGCTTCGGCAAGCGGAATCTCTCCCCCTTCCTTGGTGAGTAAGATTAAATGTTCCACCGTGAAATACGAACGGCGTTCTTCCTCCGGTAGCCGAACCATCACCTTCACTTCGTTGCGTCCACGCTGTTGACGTAAGGCTTCTACCCCATAAAAGGCTCCACGGACTTGCTGTGCGAGCTGTGTCGCGTTGAGCCCCAAACTGCGACCTTCGGGTTTGATTCGGAAACTCCGTTGGGGTTTGCCTAGCGACACACCGTCATCAATGTCCGTGACTCCGGCATAATGTGACAGGGCTTCGGCCAGTTCTTTCGCGGCTGTTTCCAAAATGGGCCGGGATCGATGGGTGAGTTGAATGTCAATGGGTGCCCCACCCGTGGGACCGGTTTCGGATTTAAAGGTGAGAGACTCGAGTCCAGGGATTGTTCCGATGGCCGCCCGCCAATCATTTGAAAAATCCGCACCACTGAAATCTCGTTTATCTGCCGGAACCAGATACACCATCATGCCTACTAGATGGCTTCCGGCTAGACCCGGCGGGGCATCGGCTGGTCCTACCCGTGGCAAGGCGGAGCCAATCTGACCAAAAATGCCGCGTAAAATATCTTTGCCGCCATGTTGCTCAACGGTGGCATTAGCGCCTTGCTGAAGGCGCTGTAATACCTCTCGTGAATATTCCATGGGAGTTCCGTAAGGAAGTGTGGCTTGAGCCATAACAAGTTCGGAGTCAATGCCAGGGATGAAGCTAAAGGGAATATGTCCACCTGCCACAGTGCCTATGGCCAAGATTAATAACGCGAGCCCTATGGAGACGGTTAAATAGCGAAAAGTGAGGACCAGTCGAAGAAACGGTTGATAGCGTTCATGAATAAACGAGTGGAGAGCTTGGCTGAACTTCAGTCGTGGCCGATCGAGGACGTTCCATAATGGTGATGCCTCTCGCGTGCCGGCCAAATGCGCGGGCAAGACAAAGAGAGATTCAATCAGGGATACGAAAAATACGGCGACAACCACGGCTGGAATTTGTCGCATAAAATTGCCCATGGTGCCTGGCACGAAAAACAGGGGGAGAAAGGCTGCGACGTTCGTGAGCACCGCAAACGTGATCGGTCCGGCAATTTCCTGAGCGCCTGAAATTGCTGCTTGGAGAAATGGCATGCCCTGTTCCCGTTTTTGGTAGACGATTTCTCCGGCCATGACCGCATCGTCGACAATGATTCCCAAAGTAATAATAAAGGCAAACAACGAGATCATATTGATGGAGGCGTCGGTCAGGGGAATGAACAGGAAGGCACCAATGATGGAGGTTGGGATTCCCATCGTCACCCAAAAGGCGAGTCGAAGATCCAAGAAGAATCCCAGCAGCAATAAGACCAGAATCAATCCCAGGAACGCATTTTTTAATAACAGCTGCATGCGATCACGATAGATTTCGGATTGGTCTCCCCAAATATCTACTCGAAGGCCTTCGGGAAGTTCCGGTCGTAATTCATCGAGATAGGCGTACACATTATTGGAGACCGATTGGGGCGTTTCATGTCCCACGCGAAAGACATTCACCAGAATGGCTCGTTGCCCATTGTAAAACGCGATTTCGTCAGTATCCTCAAATCCGTCTTTTATCGTGGCAATATCCCCGACAGTGATCGTCGCGCCATCAGGGGTCGAAGCGATGGGAATTCCGGCATACTCCCGCCCAAAATCTCGGCGTTCTTGTGTTCGCAATAACACTTCCCCGCTGGTGGTTTTGACTCCGCCACCTGGAAGCTCGATCGCGGCTTCTCCGATTTCCCGAGCAATTTGGTTGAGCGTGAGTCCATACGACCGCAGATGCTGTTGGGGTACTTCAATGGAAATTTCTCGTGGACGAGCCACGGCTAGTTCCACGAGGGTGATGCCTGGCCTTTGTAACAACTCATCGCGAATTCGCTCGGCGACATCGCGGAGCGTCTGTTCTTCTTGATCGCCGTAGACCATGACGGTGAGGACCTGATGTCGTACCTCAACTAAGCTGATGATGGGTTCTTCCGCTAATTCGGGAAACGACTGAATGCTGTCAATTTCATTATTCACGTCTTGCAAGACGCTATTCGTGTTCGCGCCGGTTAAGAGTTCAATTTCGATGGATGCCTTGCCTTCATTGGCGGTTGCCGTGACTTCCTTGACACCGTCGAGCCCGCGAACTGCATCTTCGATGGAGAGGACAATGCCTTGCTCGACCTCCTCGGGGCTGGCTCCTGGATAGGCGACGGAAACACGGATCACATCGACTTCAAATTGAGGGAACACTTCCTGCTTGATCTGGGTGCTGACCAGCAGGCCCCCAAGAATAAACATGAGCATCACGAGATTCGCGGCGACTGTATGGCGTGCCATCCACGCAATGGGCCCGGATGGGGGAGGATGTGAGTCGCTAGGCGTCATAAATCCATTTACTCGCTTGGGGCTTCAGAAGATGCTGTGTCTGATTCAGGTTGCGACGATACAGGTGAAGGAAGAGAGGGAGCCTCAGCTGATTTGACTAATAATCCGGGAATGCCTGCAGGCAATTGACTCGTGATGATTTGCTCACCTTCTTTCACGCCTTGGCTAATGACGACGGAATCTTTTCTGGACAGCAGGATTTCAACCTGACGCACTTCCAACTGGTTGTTGGAGTTTTTGACCCACACGCGGCTGCCTTCTCGAATGATGTGGCGTGGCAAGACGATCACATTGTGGAGGATGGGCCCTTCGATTTCCACACGGACATATTCGCCCAGCAATAAGGGACGGCGATCGGTCTTGGTTTTCTCTAACTGCAGTGGATCATGAATAGAGACCAGCACTTGCGCCATGCGCCCGTTTTGGGTGACATCGCCTAACAGTTCGGCGACTCTCCCATAACGAACAACTGGCTCTCCTTGGCCAATGTCACGAATAATCCGTACGCGCGATCCGCGACGTGTGTCTGCGTCCGGGACGGAAATCCAATCGAGGTGATGTATGGGGACACTGACTTGAGCGCGAAACTCATCAGTCCCCACGAGCGTGGCCACGGAGCTTTGGGTGTTGATGAGCTGTCCCACTTCCACGGATTCAGAAAGGACCATGGCATTGAACGGTGCCGTAAGAATGGTCCGTTGGACATCCAATCGAGCCTTGGCTAGTCGGCTTTTAGCGGCCTGCAAGGCCATTTGTTTTTCAAGAAGATGCGGGCGGCGAAGTGCAAGTTGCTTGCTCAGGTCGCTGATTTCTCCCGCTGCAGGGTTGAGGAGTTTCCACTCGCGTTGGGCTACGGCTTGATTGCCGAATTCCACTTTCAGATCAAATTCAGCCTTGGCCACAGCAGCTCGTTCTTCATCCACGGCAAATTGGTAATCGCGTGGGTCAATCTGCAGAAGCGCCACGTCCTCGGGGATGATTCCGCCTTTCACTAAGTCGGGGCTTTGCTGAATGACCAGTCCATCGACTTCCGGGTGTACCGTAACCTGTTGATGGGCTTGTACAGTACCAAAAGCCGTGATGACGGCACGTTCGTCTTGCATGTGAGCTGGAAGAACTTCCACAAATGTGGCCTGATCTCCCGGTGAAATTTTCGGTACGTTGGGTCGATGGGTGATGAGGACCTGCGCGCCGAGTGCCGCAAGGATCACAATAAGAATTGGCAGAAGAATGCGAAGGATTTTCGAGGTGTGGTTTGGCGGGGGAGGGGATTGGTTCATTGAATCGAGTCCTGCATGGCGACGTTGTGAGGCGGGGGTTCCTGGCTCCATCCTCCCCCGATGGCTTTATAGACTTGAACCACGGCGATAAGTTGGTCCCGCTGGGTTTGGGCGAAGGCAATTTCGGCATTGAACAGTTCGCGCTGGGCCACGAGAACATCCAAATACGTGGCTTTGCCGTTGAGATATTCTAATTGGGCCAACTGACGAGCTTCCCGCGAAACGGCAAGCAGGCGTTCTTCCACTTCGCGAATTTCTCGAGTTTTTTGATGCAGGAGTAATGCGTCTTCCACTTCTCGAAAGGCTTGTTGAATCGTTTGTTCATAGGTGATAAGCGCCTGTTCCTGTTGGGCTTTGCTCACTTCCAGGTTGGCGCGATTTCGCCCGGCATTGAAAATCGGCAGGGTAATAGCCGGCCCCAGTGACCAGATGCGGGAGGAACCTATAAACAAATCGGAAAATTCTAAACTTTGTGCGCCAAAATTTCCGGTCAGACTAATCTGTGGAAAGAATGCGGCCTTGGCCACTCCAATTTTGGCATTGGCAGCCACGAGTTGCTGTTCGGCTTCCAAAATATCGGGACGTCGTTCGAGTAGCGAAGAGGGCAGTCCGGCAGGAACTTCCGGCGGAAGAGTTTGATCGCTCAGGGACGCACCCCGGACGATGGTCTGTGGGTTCTGGCCAATGAGTATGCTGAGTTGATGTTCTTTTTGTCCGATTTGTTGCTCGAGGTCTGGAATGAGCGCTTGCGCACGCGCGACTTCTTGTTCCGCGCGACGAATGTCCAAGGCCGTACTTTGTCCCATCAGCTTTCGCAATCGAATAATGTCGAGGGATTCCTCGCGAGTCTTGAGAGTCAGTTGGGCAATATGGAGCTCTCGATCTAACTCTTGAAGGTCAAAATAAGCCTGCGCAATTTCGCTAACCAATGTGAGGGTAACCGTCCGCTGAGCCCATTCCTTCCCCAGGAGTTCGGCTTGGGCTGCTTCCGTGGCCCGACGGATTTTTCCCCACAGATCGATTTCAAATGAAAGGTCCAAGGTCGCCTTCCATTGACTGGTGGTTGGTCCCTCCCGATTACTTGGTGCCCCTGCCCCGATGCCAAATTGCCGAGCCACGGCTCCCGAAGTTTGGTTGCGCTGAAAACTGGTTTTGCCATCAATCTGAGGAAACTGATCCGCCTGGGTTACGCGGTATTGGGAACGAGCTTCTCGAACGCGGGAGGCCGCCAACCGTAGGTCCTTATTTTCGACCAAGGCTGATCGGATAAGAGATTGAAGCTGTGGGTCGTGAAAAAGGTCCCACCACTCCATGTTGGCTAAAGATATGTCTTCGGTCCCCCCATCGATTTGGCCCTGAAAACGTGTTGGTTTTTCGATGTCCGGCCGTTCATAGTCCGGTCCTAAGGCACATCCAGTTAGGAAACACAGAGGGGCAATGATCAAAAGAAAATGACGCATAAATTCCTTTAAAATTATACCCGCAAAAACTAGTCCATTAGAGCAATATGCACAAGGGGTAGGAGTCGCCCTAGAATCCGAAAAATCAATTGGGATGAAAGAAGGTCAAAAGAGAAACTATTTAAGTATGGGGTGTAATTTACATCGGAATCTTCGGCGGCTGAGTGAGGTCGTGGTAGGAGAGGATTCTGCGTTTGCCTTCAGAGTCGAACTGAATAATCATTTCGATGGGAGCCCCTTTGGAAAATTGCCGAAGCTTATGAAATTGGTCAAGGTCTTGTGGATGGACAGCCAACGTGGCGTCGCCGGGCACGGGCTGCCACTTGGTTTGAAACAAGGGACGATCGTCTGAGCGTTCATTCCAATTCAGCCAAACGATTGTTTCTTCAAGGTTGATATATCGCAATGTGCCTCGAATGCCCGTAGGTTCTTTAAAGTTCAGAATGTTTGTAAGAAAAGTATCCAACGGATGCGGTTCGGTTTCGAACGCTCCTGCCGGAATTGAGATCAACATGACACAAGACGCGATAAGTGCTCCACCCAAAAAAGAGGGCAAATGAAATTCTGGGCGACTTTTTTTCATCGGGAATCCTTCATGAGTCCTATGCGGAATTGTAACGGTAAGCCCCGTGATTCATTGTACCGAAAAACCTCCATCTTCTTCTAGGAAATTCCAGTATTTCCTGCTGTCAATTTCCTTCATTGATACATCGAAACCTCGAAAACCGTATTGACAGAAAGCGGGGGGTCTGTTACCTATTAAGTTAAGTAGGTGACGGAGCGGTCACCTAGTGTTTTACAATAGGGTATTCAGGACAACGAACGTCCTTCCCCAAGTAAGTTTGGGAAAGGGCGTTTTTTTATGACTTTTTGTGGTGGGTTTTGAATACTGGGAAAACTTGATACCAGAAAATTCTCAAGATTTTGTATATCATTTGACGATAAGACAGATAGGCAAAGGCGCCGGGTCAACCATGGGAGGAGTTTCCTTTTCCCTTGGTCAGCTTCGGCGCCTTTTGTATTTTGAGGTTACAAGGACACAATGATTTCTCATTCTGAAATGGCTCAACTCGATCTGCTGGAAGAGGTCGTAAAGATCTTGACTAGCCTTGATTCGCCGGAGCGGCGAATAGAACGGGCATTGGCATTATTAGGGCATGAGCCCAAGAAATCCATGACTTCGTTGAAAGGATCAAAAGGAAACAAAGCCATGCCTGTACTGATTGGCACGAGTCCTATCATGGAGACTCTGCAAGCAGCGATCCAACGGATAGCGAGTACCCCAGCCACGGTATTGATTCGTGGAGAGAGTGGAACCGGCAAGGAACTGGTCGCGCGAAGTATTCATGTTTCTAGTCGAAGAGCAGGCTATCCATTTGTGGCCGTGCATTGTGCAGCTGTTCCGGAGTCATTGATTGAATCAGCTTTATTCGGTCATGAACGTGGTGCGTTCACTGGCGCGCATCAACGAAAAAAAGGGCGGTTGGAGCAAGCGTCTGGGGGAACCTTGTTTCTTGATGAAATTGGCGATATTCCAATGGCCACGCAGGTGAAGCTTCTGCGTGTACTCCAGGAAAAAGAATATGAACGGGTTGGGGGCAGTGAGACTCTTCCAGCGGATGTCCGGGTGATTGCTGCAACGCACCGAAACCTAGAAGCCATGATCCAAACCGGTGAGTTTCGGGAGGATCTGTACTATCGGTTAAATGTCATTCCGCTCGTATTACCACCACTGCGTGATCGAAGAGAAGATGTGCCAGCACTCATAAACCACTTCTTGGATAAATTCAATCAAGAGAACCGTCGTATGCTTCAACTGGCGCCTTCCTTTGTGGATTTGTTAAGTGCTTATCATTGGCCTGGCAATATTCGGGAGTTGCAAAATTGCATTGAACGTTTAGTCGCGTTGTCAGATTCAAAGACAATTGATATCGATTCTATTCCAGAATCGTTGGCTTCTTATTTTGAACACATGCGGGCGACACGCATGACTGCAAGCGCGGCACCTCAAACTTCTTCGGTTCAACAAACACTTCCTGACCGGTTAGATGCCATTGAGCGGGATCGCCTTCGTGAAGCCCTTACCAAAGCCGGATGGGTGAAGGCCAAAGCCGCGAGGTTGTTGGGCATGACCACTCGTCAGATTTCGTACAGGATGCAGAAATATCAGCTTGTTGAAGAAGCTTAATCAATTTCAGTCAAGAAATGGGCTGTGGGTCGTTCTTGGTACAATGGGGTCAGTCAAAAAGTTTTTTATTCACCAGCGATGAGCAACTAGCGACCAGCAATGACCCTCCAAAACCTCCTTGCGAACCAAACAATTTTGTCGGGTTATGAACATTTTGGTGTGCACTGAACAGGATTGTCAGCATTTGGAAATGAGATTCTTCTAGAATCATTCACATTTTTTATGATTTTCCAATGTTGGGTTTTGGCAGGTTCCTTGCAAGGAAATAAAGTAAAGGTGATTAACCTACGACATAGAGTTAGGTTCAGACGGTCGAGTCTCACAAGGGAGTGGTCTTGATCACGGTTTTATCCTGACAACGGCACAGTAAATTTTACCTCTTTGAGAAAAGAGGTCATTGGCAAAGACGCCATCGTTTTAAAGGCGGACTACGAATAGTCCCCGGAAAATGATGGCGTCTTTTTTTATGTTCTTGAAAGAGAAGGGGAGACACTCGATGTATATGGAAGATCTCAAGCGAATGGCAGAGGTTTCACGGAAGAAGGTTGAATATTGCCTGAATGCTCCTGGAGGGTATTTTCTGTTATCCGCCCTGGCAGGTATCTATTTAGGATTGGGTATTTGTTTGATTTTCAGTGTGGGCGCGCCTTTTGCCGCGGAAGGTTCGGTAGCGCTTAAATTGGTCATGGGGACCTCGTTTGGCGTGGCCTTGACCTTGGTGATCTTTGCGGGATCGGAGCTTTTTACCGGCAACAATATGGTATGCACCATTGGGGCGCTGGCTCGGACTATTACCTGGAAGCATGTGGGCTGGATCTTTGTGTGGTCCTTTGTCGGGAACCTTATAGGCTCATTATTTGTGGCATGGATGATCGTACAATCTGGAGTCATGGCCAAGGCTCCTCAAATGGATCTGTTGATGAAGGTGGCCGCCATGAAAATGTCGGCGTCAGCCTGGGAGCTGTTCATTCGAGGCATCCTCTGTAATGTACTGGTGTGTCTTGCCGTGTGGATGGCGGCAAAAACCAAGAATGAAGCCGCGAAAATTATGTTGATCTTCTGGTGTTTGTTCGCATTTATCGGCAGCGGGTTTGAGCATAGCATTGCCAACCAATCGCTGCTGGGCATGGCGTTGTTTCTGCCACATGGCGAGGCCATTTCCTGGAGTGGTTTTGCATGGAATCAAGTCTTTGTCGGATTGGGTAACATTGTTGGGGGTGCCGTATTGGTTGGCAGTGCGTATTGGTTGAGCAGCCCCTATCGCATGACGGATTCCGTAGTGACTCAATCTGAACAAACGATCCTGGGGCGCGAGGCCCAAGAATCGTTTGACCATTCTACACCGGCCTTAACCGCCACAAATTCAGTGGTACCGATGAAGGCCGGGTTTGTGGCCGTACTCAAACATGAGCGAGGAATGCGATGAATAAATTTGAAGTCTTAAAACACGAGCGAGATGGGTTGGACATTATGGAGGATCTCCCGATGTTGGCGAAAACCGGATGGGAATCCATATCTGACGATGATATCCAGCGACTCAAATGGTATGGCCTGTTTTTGAGAAACCCCACCCCAGGGTATTTCATGATTCGGGTGCGTATCCCCGGAGGCCGGGCAACGTCGGCTCAATTACGCACCTTGGCGGAAATCGCTTTGACGTTTGGTAACGGGCAATTGGATTTTACCACGAGGCAACAGATTCAGCTTCGGCATCTGCGAATTGAACACGTGCCTGAAGCATTTGCAAGAATGGACGAAGTAGGCCTGACGTCGCTGCAAACCGGTTTGGACAATGTGCGCAATATTATGACCTGTCCGGTGGCAGGACTATCGCCAACCGAATGCCTTGATGCTACGTCGGTGGTGCATGCCTTAAACGAAGAAATCGTGGGCAATCGGGAATATACGAATCTTCCTCGGAAATTCAATGTGGTGATTACAGGTTGTCCTGATAATTGCCTCCATGCCGAGACGCAAGATTTAGCCCTTGTGCCGGCAACCAAAGATATCGATGGTGAAACGAAGGTCGGATTTAATGTGTTAGTAGGTGGGAAACTGGGATCTGGAGGATTCCGGATCGCCACGCCATTGGATGTGTTTGTTCTCCCGGAAGATGCGGTACAGGTTTCTTGCGCGGTGATTAAAGCGTTTCGGGATTACGGATTCCGGGATTCACGAACGACCGCCCGGCTCGCATTTTTATTGGAAGAGTGGGGTGAAGTCCGGTTTCGAGTGGAAGTCGAGCGACAACTTGGTCATCATTTACTTACTGCTGGAAAAGACGCCAGGAAAAATTCAGAAAATCTTCATGGTGGAGTATTCCGGCAACCACAAATGGGATTGAACTATGCGGGCCTCCATATTCCAGTCGGGAGAATCGAAGGCAAAGGTCTGTTGAAACTTTGTGAATTGGCCGAGCGTTTTGGGACGAGTGCCCTGCGTCTTGGGGCCAATCAGACATTGGTTATTCCCAATATTCACGACAAAGCTCTTGGTGAATTTCTGGAAGAGCCAGTGCTGCAAAAATTTGGTTACAATCCATCGCCCATCAGAAAAGGCTTGGTGAGTTGTGTAGGAAGTGATTATTGTAACCTTGCGGTCATCGAAACCAAAAGCCAAGCGATGAAAACGGCTGCGGCCTTAGAAGCCAAAGTGGTCTCAGAGATTAAACCGATCACCATGCACTGGTCAGGCTGCCCTGCAGGATGTGGGAATCATCTCGTAGCGGACATTGGATTATTAGGGAAAAAGATCAAGCGTCGCGGTCAAATCGTGGAGGCGGTTGATGTCTATGTGGGCGGGCGATCGGGCCCAGATGCCAAGCTGGCGACGAAATTGTTGGAAGACGTCCCGTGCGAGGAGTTGGCCGAGGTGTTAGCTGGAGTGGTGCCGTATCATGCTCGGGAAAAGATGCATCGAGAAAAGAAGCGCATGCGACCAAAATCAGCTAGCGTAAGAACGAGTACTGCTGTGGTGAGTCCCTCCTCGCTGGTGAAGGAATCTGTCGCTGGTCGCTTGTGAGGGATTATGACTTGATAGTTACTCTTTTTACTACCAAACAGCGACAAGTGACTTTTTCAAGGCAATGAGAATTACACCAGCTGATGAATCGTAATTTCCGGGGGGCAGTTAAAGCGAACGGGGAGGAGAGAGTTTCCAGTGCCGCGTGAGGTATAGCCCAGCATACGGTTTTCGAAATTCCACCCACCGGCGATGTAGCTTCGCGCAAAATTGCTGCTATTCAAAATGGGGATCTTCCCTGGCAAGCAGATCTGGCCTCCGTGCGTGTGCCCACACAAGTAGTAGTCAATGCCTGCTTCACAGGCTTCAGGAATAATTTCCGTAGAATGCGCCAGCAGGATTTTGACCGCATCTTTGGGCACTCCGTCTAAAGCACGAGGCAGGTCAGCGACTTCATACCAATGAGGGTCATCCACGCCGATCATCCACAAAGTGTCTCCGTTTTTTTCGAGTGGCACGGATTCGTTGAGCAGCATGGGGATGCCGATTTTCTCTAACGGCGGGGCCATCTCAATGAAGTCATGATTACCTAAAATCCCCAAAATGCCATAGGGGCAATGAATGGCATTGGTTAAGTCGGTCATGAGCGTGATGGTTTCCTGGTAATCCCCATAGGTCATAAACCGAAAGTCCCCGGTAATTACACAGAGATCGTAGGTTAACGACCGAAGAATCTCTTTCAGTTTTTTCATGCGGTCAAAAATACCCTCAACATGAAGATCGGATAAGTGGAGAATACGAAATCCATGAAAGGCTGGTGGAAGTCCGCGAATGGGGGCCGTGACAACCTCAACTTGGTAATCTAACGAGTTGCGGATGGCTCGGTGATAAAGCCCGCTGAGCCGCAGTCCACCTTTGAGAAATGGCCCTAGGGCATCGAGGTTTTCCCAGTAGATATGAAACCCGGAGGGCGCAAAGCGGAAGGCAGAATGACTGACTTGGAGCTCCAGGCGCTTTCCCAGGTGTAGAGGGCCAATACGGTTTTTGAGGTGAAGAAGCGCTTCGTTATCGACCATGGAATGAGTTCGTGTACAGAATTAAGTGGTGGAACTGCTTTTGAGTATACGATCGGTCAAAATGTTCCTGGAATTGACTATCATTTAATGGACCCAATCATACATTGTCTGAGTGGGACAAGGAAGAGGGCAAAAGTAGGTCTAGAAGAGCGTATTAGGGCAAAAACACTTGCCAGGAGGGATATTCCCTGAATAAAATTACCTTGGTTATGCAAATGCTGGATATCAAAGAGCCTGAGCTTCCCGACCTCCAATTTGTCTTAATGGTGGGGGCGTTGTGTACCGCAGAAATTCCTACCATGAATGTACCCGAAGAGGTCCGCCGTCTTGTGTTTGACCGGTGTTGGGCCCTCCTTCATGACACGCCGCCACCCGAAGACCCTAAGGAACGAGTCCTTGATCTCCGCCAAGGGGATGAAGTGACCCTCGAAGCTCTTGTTGAAGTGATTCGAAGCACCTTCAGCGATCACGGGTACGACCAGCTCACCTGGGAGCATGAAGCCAGCGAACCCACCCAAACCCCAAGCCCCGAGATCCAACCCCTTCTCGACCGCATCCAAGCCTGGGATCCTATTGATCCACCACCCGTGGATGGGGCGGACGAAGCGGGGAATAATTAGTTCCATTCCCTCTCGGCTTATTTTAAAAACACAAAGATTAAAGGTAGATTTTTTTATGTGGAAGCAAAACCCTGCTATCAATGAAACAAACACTTCTTTTCAGAATTCGTAGATAGGGATAGCAAATTATTAGCCAGGTGTCTCTTCTCCCTCCAAACATTTCTTACAAAACAAAACATCCCCAAAGTGCTTCTCTCGCCCCTCTTTCGTTACTACCCAAGGGCGTTCACTCCAAGGCGGATTATGACGAACATGTTGCCCATGTCCACATTCCAAATCCGCAACCCAATCGTCGTATTCATCCTGATGAAAGCCGATTATTTTTTGTTCCACAATCTTTCATTCCTTATAAAAAAGGTCGGGTAGGACGACGTCAAGTTCCTCTATATTATTCCTTACGTGTTTGTAACTTCACATCCAACCAATCCCTAAGCCAATCACCGAGCAAATTCACAGCCAAGACGACCAACATTAAAGCCAAGCCCGGGGCGATTACCATATGCGGGGCGACAAGCATGTAGCGTGTGCCATCACGGATCATGCTACCCCATGACGCGGCTGGTGCTTGGACGCCTAATCCCAAAAAGGATAACCCGGCTTCGCCAATCACGACACCTGCAATGCCAAAGCTGGCTTCAACGATTAAGGGGGCACTAATCAAAGGAAGCAAGTGACGCATCATAATCCCGGCAGGACCTGTGCCAATGGCCACCGCAGCAGAAACATGATCGCGTTCTTTGATCGAGAGCACTTGCGCACGCGCAAGCCGGGCATATCCCACCCACCCAACGACAGATAGCGCAATCACAACGTTATCAATCCCTGGCCCCATGACGCCGGCCAGTGCAATTGCCAGGAGGATGCCAGGAAATGCCAAGAAAACATCGATGATTCGCACGAAAGCGAAATCCGTCCACCCTCCCACATAGCCGCTGATCGTACCTAAAAGACTGCCGATGGAGAGAGATATCGCGACGACAGTAAATGCCACGAAACACGAAGTCTGAGCGCCCACAATGAGTCGATCAGCAATCGGTCGTCCTAAATCGTCGAAGCCCAACCATTCCTCTGGGTTTCCTGGCAAAAGAATATTGGGTAGGGTGATAGCATTTGGGGAAAGAGGGAGAAGCGGTCCCAATATAGCGAGCCCAGTCCAAAGTCCAAGAATGCCTAACGGTATGCCAAGCCGAAAAATTATAGGACTGTTGGATAAATGAAAAATTCTCAAAATGCCCTTTGGATATGAATCATCGTATGAAATGCCAAAAGCACAGGGAATTTTTAAAAAGGTGCATTCAGCAAGGCCGCAGGGGCTTTGGCGCGCGGAGCGTACGGGTCAGTACGTGAGCACGACAAAGCTCCGAGAACGCCGCTGATGCCCTTTTTCAACATTCCCTCATTATTTGGAAAGTCTCACTCGTGGATCAACCCACGCGTACACCAGGTCTGTGAACAGATTAACCAAGACGTAGGTCATGCTAATCAAGAGCACGGCTGCTTGCACTACCGGATAGTCGCGCCGATGAATGGCTTCTACGACCAGGGAGCCAATGCCAGGCCAAGAAAACACGGTTTCCGTAATAACCGCGCCACTGAGGAGCGCACCCAGTTGTAAACCTAACAATGTGATTACGGGGAGAAGAGCATTTCGAAGACCGTGTCGAAAGGTAATTGCCCATTCGGTGAGTCCTTTGCTGCGGGCCGTCCGAATAAAATCCTCTGTTAATACTTCCAGCAATGTGCTGCGAACCATGCGAGATAAAATCGCGGCCATTGCGGTGCCTAAGGTGATAGCCGGAAGAACAATGGATGTGAAGCCTTCGCGTCCGCTGACGGGAAACCACCCAAGCCATAATGCCCCCAAGAGGATCAACATCGGGCCCATCCAGAAGTTTGGAATTGATACGCCGAATAAGGCAAAACCCATTGCACCAAAATCCCAAACAGTTTCCTTTTTGATTGCGGCGAAGACTCCTAGTGGTAAGGCAAGGGTAAGCGCGAGAAGCAGGGCTGCCACTCCTAGTTCGATGGTGGCGGGAAGTCGTTCCCACAAGAGTTCGGAAATAGGCCGTCCCGAATACAGAGAGGTTCCCAAATTCAATTGTGCTAGGTCCTGCAAATATGACCACAATTGCACAGGGAGCGGGTCATCCAATCCTAGGGCTTGGCGAAGGGTTGCTCGATCAGCCGCTTGTGCGGATTCTCCCAACATGACTTCCACGGGATCACCTGGGACCAAGTGTAAAAACAGAAATACCACACACAAGACGCCGAGAATAACGCCAAGTGCTGTGAGGAGTCGTGAAAGAAGAAATTGGATAAACACGGATAGTTACATTGACAAAGTTGGTGCGGTGCGCTGAACGTCTTTCAGCCCATCGAAGTTTCCATCGTTGGCCATCCTAAATCCGGTAATCTCCCGTCGCGCGATAAACACATGATCTTCATACCACAAGGGCACATAGGGTAAGACTTCGGACAGATAACCTTGAAGGGCTTGATAATACTGTTTCTTGTCAACGATGTCTTGGGCATGATTCGCTTGGTCAATAAGTCGATCTGCTTCATGACTGGAGAATCGGCCACGGTTGGCGCCATTTGGTGGAATGGATTCGCTATGAAACACGTAATGAAAGATATCGGGGGTTTTTACTCCTACCCAGGAGAGGCTATATATTTGAAAGCGTCCCGCTTTGATGTCGCCATAAAAAGTTCCCCAGTCATAACTTCGAAGGTCGACTTGGATCCCGACTTGAGCCAATTGATGTTGAAGGATTGTCGCCAGCCGGACGCGGAAGGGATCACTTGATGTTTTGTAGGTGAGTCGCAAAGGTGCATGAGAAGAAAATCCTGCTTGAGCCAAGAGCGAGCGAGCTTTCTCTGGGTTATATTCGTATTGCTTCAGTTCAAGAGCCCCGGCCCAGTGGTCTGGAGGTAACAACGACTGAGCAGTTCGAGCCGCTCCACTTAAGACGTATCGAATGACAGACTCCCGATCAATCGCATGGGCCATGGCCTGTCGAACCAACAGTTGTTTGGTGTAAGGGTCTTCTAAGCTCACACCTATATAGGAAAAATTAGTTCCTGGGTGGCGTTGTATGGAAAGCTGAGGATCTTTCGCTAAATAGGTAACGAGCTCAGGGGGCACATCATTTTGCAACATGTCGATTTCCCCCGCGAGGAGTTTGAGTGCGCGAACCGTTGGCTCCTGCACCTTAATAAAGGTCAACAGTTGACGGTCTTTTAGCCGGAGGAGTTCTAGCCTCGTCTCATCGGGGCGTGTGACAAATGAAAAGGGACCGCTTCCTATAGGATGAGAATGGAAGGGGTGATTCTTTTGCATGAGGTGGTTGGGCAGAATGCCGAGAGTTAGAAAACTAGGGAATAACAAATCAGGGCGATTAAGATGAAAATCAACTGTGGTCTCGTCCTGAACGGCAATGTGATCAATCAGGGCTAACGTCCCTCGATGTGGCGAGGCGTTGTTGGCATCCAAAATAAAGTCATACGTCGCTTTCACGTCTTGCGCGGTCAATGGTGTCCCGTCATGAAAAGGGGCGCGATCGGGTTTGAGGTGGAATCGAAAATGCCGAGGACTGATTTGCTCCCACTCCGCTAAGGCAGGCCTGGGTTCAAAGGCGTCGTTAAAATCCACGAGTCGTTCGTATAGGAGGCGGTTCACGCGATCAGATGTGGCATCTGTAGCAAACCGAGGATCAAGGTTCGTTGGAGCACTTGCCAGGCCGAAACGCAGGGAATCCGTCTGAGGTTCAGCGCAGGCCGAGAGAAAAAGGAAGAGACATAAGGTCCCTAAGGCCCAAGCAAAACGAATCAACAATGTAGGGCCAATGAGGATTAGGAGTCTGGTCACGACTGAAGAGTGTAACATCCAGGCCAAGTCGAAGCGTTATACCCTAAAAAATGAATACAAGAATATACCTAAGTGAAAAGCAAGTCCATCCAATTTCATGGGGTTCAAGAGTGAAAAACTATCAATGTCTGACGGGGGCTGCCGAGATAGTGGGGGAGGGGATCGTCCCTATATAAGGAGACTGGCGCATGCTTCTCGGGAAATTTGGCAAAAAAGACAGCAAGGAACAGCAAGGAATACCAATGGATATCGAGGGTTTATCTGCCTCAGCCACTGCTACGAGTGATCCTCCGCCACCAGCATCCATTTATACTGCGCCAGATTCAACAGCCCCCTTGCTATCCCCACTTCCAACCGAGCCCGAAATAAAAAAACGTCCATTTCCTAACGCCCCCTCGACGATTGAAGAAACGGGCTTACCCTCGGAATTGTTGTTCCAGCTTCTTGTTAAAACGCTATTCATCGCGGGAGAACTTACCGAGGCCTCCGCTGGGGCGCAGCTCAAACTTCCCTATTCCGTGATGAAGGAACTGTTCGCCCTTTTGGGACGCGATAAGCTGGTGGAAGTGCGCGGGCATGGGGAGCCTCTCGGGGTGTTGTATCGATATGGACTGACCGATGCCGGGCGTCAACGGGCTCAGGTCTATATGGATGTGAATCGGTATGTCGGCCCGGCTCCGGTTCCCATTGCGCAATATGAAGCCATGGTGCGTAGCCAGCCGGTTTCAGATCTTCGCATTGATCGCGCAACCGTCGAACAGGCTACCAAGCACTTGGTCTTACCAGCAGAGTCCGTCGAGCAGGTAGGTGAGGCGGTGAATTCGGGCTGGGCGATTTTTCTCTATGGCCCTCCAGGTAACGGAAAAACCGTGGTTGCTGAAGCTATTGGACACATGTTGGGGATGGTCGGTGGTGGTGAAATTTTCGTGCCGTATGCCATCGAGGTGGATAGCCAGATCATCCAGGTCTTTGACCCGCTTACGCACAAACCGATTGATCCCCACGATGCTTCGCCGCGTTCGTTGATCGAAGCCAAGGCAGAACATGATACTCGGTGGATTGCGTGCAAGCGTCCGGTGGAATTCGCGGGAGGAGAACTCACCTTGGAAATGTTGGATCTTACCTTTAATCCTTCGGCGAAATATTACCAGTCACCTCCGCATATCAAGGCTAATGGCGGCGTGTTTCTTATCGATGATTTTGGCCGGCAACTCGTTCGACCGAGAGACTTACTAAATCGATGGATTGTGCCGCTGGAAAAACGTGTGGATTATCTCACGTTGCATACCGGAAAAGTGTTCCAAATCCCCTTCGACACCATTGTGATTTTTGCGACCAATCTGGAACCGCAAAAGTTGGCCGATGAGGCTTTTCTTCGCCGGATTCGAAATAAGATTTTGGTGAGTGATCCCACACCAGACACCTATGCCAAAATTTTCCAGACCATCTGCGAACAGCGGCAGGTGAAATTTGATCCAGGCGCCATGGAGTATTTATTCCGTAACGTGTATCAAAAGCACCGCATAAATCTCCGGAGCTGTCACCCTCGAGATTTGATCGATCATATTCTCAGTATCGCCAAATACAATGGCGTGCCTCCAACCCTCGACCGAACCCTTCTTGATCGAGCGGCCAGAACCTACTTCTTCTTAGGCGAGCTTGACCGCCCACCTGTCCCCTCTTAATCCGTATCTCGATCTTCGTATTTCGTATCTCGTAAAGGAAGCGACCCATCTTGTGCGTTTACGTCAGAGCTTGCTTTTGGGGCGAGCTCTACGGCTCCCCGATCCAAAAGTGTAAATAGTATCTCGTCGGGTTTATGCTTTTTAACGAAATACCAGATACGAAGGTCGTCGTCTGGTCTCCTTACCCCATTCGTGATACAAAGAATCCTACATTGTCTTAATATGTTGTGGTTTGGTGTCAATGGAGGAACTGGCGATGAAGGCAATAGCCATTCAGGCGTTTGGGGGTCGGGACAAACTTGAATTGATGGATCTTCCTATTCCCGCGGTTGGGCCGCATGACGTTCGAGTCAGGGTCAAGGCTGCAGGCGTGAATCCCGTCGACTGGAAAATTCGTGAAGGGTTTTTACGGGACCTGATCCCCTATGAATTTCCGATCATACTAGGATGGGACGTGGCTGGGGTGATCGATCAAATTGGAAATGAGGCACCGATTCATCAAATTGGCGATGAAGTGTATGCGTATTGCCGTTTGCCGGTAATTCAGCATGGTTCCTATGCTGAGTATATTGTCTTGCCAGCCAACATCGTAGCCAAAAAACCCACGAGCCTGTCGTTTATTCAAGCGGCTTCCATTCCCCTTGCGGCCCTCACTGCGTATCAATCGTTATTCGATGCTGGTGGGTTAGAGCGAGGACAAACCGTCTTGATTCATGCGGCCGCGGGAGGGGTCGGCGGGTTTGCCGTGCAACTCGCGAAACATCGTGGCGCCACCGTGATTGGGACAGCAAGTCCATCCAATCATGACTATCTTCTCGGGTTGGGGGCTGATCGGGTTATTGATTATGGGACGCAGGATTTTCGGCAGGTGATTCGAGAGTGGTATCCTTCGGGAATTGATCTTGTCTATGATTGCGTGGGCGGGGAGGTATTGGAACAAAGCGTAGAAGTCCTCAACTCTACCGGATGCCTCGTGACCATTGTGGAGCCGGGTCGAGCTGAAAACATGAAAGAGCAAGGTCACAACGTGCGTTTCGTGTTTGTGGCTCCCAATGCTTACCAACTTGATGAGTTGACAAAGATGGCCGATCAAGGCCAATTGCACACCCATGTGGCTAGCACGTTCCCTCTTGAGCAAGCGGCACAAGCCCATGAAATTCTCGAAGGCCAGCATGTACAAGGGAAGTTGGTACTGACTGTCGGGTGATGCGTATCTTGTATTTCGTATCTCGTGAAAGGACAAAAGGAAACTTTGTTTAGGTTATACTTTTAAAACTCCTCCCTTCTGTTAATCCTCTGGAACTGAAGGTCGTATACGTCTTCGTTGCAAAGACGAAATACGAGATACGAACGACTCCTGGTGTTTTTTTTCATATGTCTCGCCATGTGTTTGCGTACCATGAAAACCATCACCGCCCAAGACCTCTATAACCTCACCAAATGCCATCATCGGGTATATCTGGATTCCAATGGCAATCCTCAGGAAAAGGGGGAAGTTGGATCATTCGTGAAACTCTTGTGGGAATTAGGGTTGCAGACGGAACGTGAGTATATCGAGAGCCTTGGCGAGATGCCGGTGGTGGATTTGGGAATCCTTTCGGTGGAGCAGGGATTTCAGGAAACCTTGCGCTTGATGAAAGAGGGCGTTCCATTGATTTATCAGGGTTGCCTGATCGATGGCCCCTATGTCGGGCGTCCGGATTTGCTGTTCAAGCGTGATGAGGGAGAGTCCCGTTTCGGACCCTATCTCTACGAAGCGATCGATATTAAAGCGGGAAAAGGTTGGGAAGGCGGAGAGGGGCGGAAGCCAAAGTTCAAAGAACATTATGCGTTTCAGATTATGTTCTATCGAATGCTGCTGGAACGGATTCAAGGAGCGGTGGTTGCTGAGGGGCGGATCATCAATGTGGATAAACAAATTGAAGCCTTTGATCCCATGAGTTTTGCTTTGCCCTTTCAGTCTGCCCTAGAGGAGGCTACCCAACTTGTCTATGGGCAAGAAACGTCTGAGCCGGTCTTAGGGAGCCAGTGTCTTCTATGTGAATGGTTTGGGCGCTGTCATCGGTGGGTCAAAACGCATGATGATCCTTCAGGCCTCTTCTTTGTGGGGAAGCAGAAGTTTCGTCTGAAGGAAGTCGGTCTTCGGACGATCCATGATATTGCCAAGATGGAGGTGAGCCATTATCTCAGCCCAGCGAATAAAATTCCTCGGATGGGAGAAAAGGCCTTAACACGGATGAAACAACGGGCTGGTATTATGTTGTCTGGGAAACCTTGGGTTCGACAAGGGTATTTCTTCCCTCAGACGGCGCGAGACATTTATTTTGATATTGAAGATGACCCGACTCAAGGCCTCACCTATCTGTTTGGTCTGGCGATCCATGATCACACCGGTCCCCCCGTCTTTCGGTATTTCGTGGCGCGAGATCCTACGGAAGAAGAACAAACCGTTCGGGCATTTTGGGAGTTTATCGCTTCCGCCGGCGATGTCACGTATTATGTCTACTCGCATAAGGAGCGCAGTTCGTTGCGGCAGTTGATGGAGCGGTATGAATTGGACCCCGATGTCTTCACAACGTATGTGGAACGAGAGTATGATCTGTATTCTGATTTGATCGTGAACTACTCTGATTGGCCTACCTTCTCCTACAGTATTAAGCAGATTGCGAAGCATATTGGGTTTCATTGGCGTGACACTGATCCTTCCGGAGCGAATTCCATTGCCTGGTATAACGAATATTTGGCACATCCAGAACAGGAACACCTTTTGACCCGGATCCTTCAATATAATGAGGACGATTGTTTGGCAATGCTGGCGATAAAACAATTTTTTGAACGTAAGGCCCAAGAAGCTCAACCTGAAAACGAACGATGTTGAACGCCAGATCACAAGGAGCAAAGAAGATATGGCCCTGAAAGCCTTAATTGTCGATGATGAACAGGCCATTGTGGATTTAGTACGTTTCCATCTAGAAAAGGAAGGGATGGCCTGTTTTGAGGCGGCGAATGGCGAAAAGGCACTTCAATTGGCTCGTGAGCATCGTCCTGACTTGATGGTGCTGGACTTGATGCTTCCAGGAGTCGATGGTCTGGAGATATGCCGACTCTTGCGTCGGGATCAAAACACGGCGTCCATCGCGATTATCATGCTCACCGCGAAAGCAGAGGAAGTGGATCGAATCGTGGGATTAGAAATGGGGGCGGATGATTATGTGGTCAAGCCCTTTAGTCCTCGTGAATTGGTCGCGCGCGTCAAAGCAGTGTTGCGGCGAGGTCAGGTGCCATCGACAGATGTGGTTCAGCGATTGGGTGAGTTGGAAGTAGACGAGGCGAAGCGTCAGGTTCGCGTGGGGAACGTCCCTGTTGAGTTGACGGTCAAAGAATTTGACTTGTTGTGCGCCTTGATTCGTGCCAAGGGACGAGTCCTGAATCGTGAGCAAATTTTAGAATCTGTTTGGGGGTATGCGAATGCCGTGGATATTGAATCCCGAACCATTGATGTGCACATTCGGCGGCTTCGTGAAAAGTTGGGTCAAGAAAGTCAACGTGTGGTGACAGTCAAAGGCGTAGGCTATCGCTTTGAGGTAGAGGGGTAACGTTGGGGGTGAGGAAACAGGAACGGCCAAAAGGGTTGTCTTCCACGTTGGCTTATTGGTTTGTCTTTATGATGGCTCTCGGTTTGGGAGCCATGGCTTTGTTAAGTTGGGTGAGTTCAACTTCCTTGGGATGGGGTGTCGGTCTTTGCGTTATAGTGGTGACGGCTTTCATCTTGGCAAAATGGTTGAGTCGCCGGGTCCTTGGCCCGGTCTGGGAGTTGCAAGGTGTTGCTGGCACTTTACTTAAGCGATGGGGATTTGAGCCAGAACGGCGAGATGATTTAGGGAACCTCACCAACCAATTGGTTCAACTGACGTCCATGTCCAAGGCACGTATTCAGGAATTGGAATTGGAATGTGCCAAGGTCGGGGCAGTGTTGGATAGTATGGTCGAGGGTGTGATTGCGCTGGACCGTCAGGGTCGGGTGATATTGATGAACCCTTCGGCTCGGCGCATTCTGGACCTGGATGAGGAGCCCGTGGCTGGCCAATCGTTATTGGAAGTGATTCGGAACCGCGGGTTGTCGGACCTCGTCGAGGTATGTCGGACCTTAAAGCCTAACGAACAATGTAGCCGTGAAGTGGAGTTGCAGCTCCCAGCTCATAGGATTTTGGAAGTGAATGCCATGCCGCTGCCAGAGACGAAGGGGATTGTCATTGTCTTTCATGATATTTCCGAAGTGCGTCGATTGGAGCAAGTGCGAGCGGAATTTGTCGCGAATGTCTCACACGAGTTGAGAACCCCATTGACGGCAATCAAAGGATATTTAGAAACATTACTTGATGACACTCCAGTAGAACCGGCCACGCATCGTCGGTTTCTTGAGATTGCGCATACCCAAGCGGATCGCTTGAGTCGACTGATCAGTGATCTCTCTCGTCTTTCCGATATTGAAACCGGAAAAGTAGTGCTTCATTTTCGAGCCGTGGGGTTGCGAGAATTTGTTCAAGACCTCTTCGCTATCTTTGAAAATGAAGCCGGCAAAAGGGGCATTATCCTCAACAATGAAGTGCCAGATACCATAAGCGTGTGGGCTGACCGGGATCGTCTTTCGCAAATTTTTGTGAATCTCATAGATAATGCCCTGAAATATACGCCGGAGGGAGGCAGGGTATCGTTTCAAGCTTGTGAGCGCAGACATGGGGTTGCCGGGCTCCAAATCATTGATACTGGCCAGGGCATTCCCCCTTCCGATATTTCCCGAATTACCGAACGCTTTTATCGCGTGGATAAAGCCCGATCTCGTGACCAGGGGGGCTCTGGATTAGGGTTGGCCATTGTCAAGCATCTCGTTCAGTTGCATGGTGGTTCCCTTCGTATTGAGAGCGTCATGGGAAAAGGGACGACGGTGGATATCGAATTGCCCGTCAAGGCCTTTCATCCTCTCTCGATAAAGTCTTGCGAGACTGTTTAGCCACCCCGCTGGATATTTTTTTATCTTTCCAGTCTCGAAGCCATAAGATCCCCTCCTTCCCTATTCGAAAATTTACCTTTCCGTAACTGGAACACCATGTTTTTGCAACACAAGGTTGCTACTGTTTTTCAAACAGCGTGAAAACAAAATTACTAAACCCCAATACTGAGCGTCGCAAACTACATACACAGGGATCAGGGTGAGAACTCCATCGCCAGCCAATCTTCAGCTCCAAGGCTCATTGATGAATTGGTTACAATCTGGCCAATCGCAGCGTATCCAGGATGTGGTCGAGGCTTTTCCTGAATGCAAATGGTCTGAGATATTTGAGGCAATTGATGACTTGAATCAAACCCGACGGGTTTTGTTAAGGATTTCTGGGTCTGAGGTAGAGTTGCGAGCGTTTTCGCACAAAAATTGACCTTTGTTACTTATGAAGGCCTTGTGGGCTGGTCCCCTCAGTTAACAGCTTCGTAACATGGCTTTTACCCAAAGGAAACATTGAAGGATTAACATTATCAGCCCCGATAACCAACGGGTGAAATTGGAGGAGGATCGATGCAAAGTCAAAATTTTCAGCGAAGTCATCACAAATTGAAATATGCGATCGCGATAATTTTTTCTGTCACGTTTTGCATGGGATCTACGGCCTTTGCGGATTCGGACTCAATGGTGGATCCCCAATGGAAATCTTATGCCAGGGTGAGTGGGATTTCTGGGAATTTAAATAGCATTGGTTCGGATACCTTGAATAATCTCATGACCTTGTGGGCGGAGGGATTTCGTAAAGAATATCCTAATGTAAAGATTCAGATTGAAGGAAAAGGATCAAGCACGGCACCACCGGCCTTGATTGAAGGGACCGCACAGTTGGGTCCGATGTCCCGAAAGATGAAAGACAAGGAAATGGATAAGTTCGAGGCGAAGTTTGGGTATAAACCTACCGCCTTTCCTGTGGCGGTGGATGCTTTGGCTGTCTATGTGAACAAAGATAATCCCATACAGGGTTTGAGTATGGAAGAAGTCGATTCGATTTTTTCGAAAACTCGGCGAAGAGGACATCGCGTGGATATTGATACCTGGGGTAAGGCTGGGTTAAATGGCCCCTGGAAGAATGTGACAGTAAGTCTCTATGGAAGAAATTCTGCTTCTGGGACTTATGGGTTCTTTAAGAAAAAGGTTCTGAACAAAGGGGATTATAAAGATCAAGTGAAGGAACAACCTGGATCGGCCTCGGTCGTGCAAGGGATCACTGAGGATCGTGGCGGCATTGGCTATAGCGGAATTGGCTACCGAACCTCAGGAGTTCGGGCTATTCCCTTATCCGCAAAATCCGGAGAACCATTTTATGATCCCACCTTTCTCAACGCTTCATCGGGAAAATATCCACTGGCTCGGTTCCTCTATGTGTACGTGAATAAGGCACCAGGGAAACCATTGCCTCCATTGACCAAGGAGTTTTTACATTATGTCTATAGTCAGCAAGGGCAGATGGTCGTGATTAAGGACGGCTATTTTCCCTTACCTCAGAAACTCATGGATAAAAAGTTGACGGAAATGAATTAATCGGCGTTCCGCCATAATGGACCGCCAATATTTTAAGCCATGCCCGAAGGTTCTTCTTGGATCGGGCATGGCTTTTTCCCTTTGATCCGCGACATAAAAAAATGAAACCTTTCACTCCTCATGCGGTGTCAATGGGCACAGAAATTCCTCCTACCCCTTTAAGTTTGTCTCGTCGATCTTCTCGACAACTTCGACGGGTTATCGATTCTCTGGCGACGGTGGTCATTACCGTCGGTGGATTAATGACGATTTTGAGTATTTTAGGTATTTTTGCCTATCTCTTTATCGAAGTGGCTCCACTCTTTTATGCGGCTTCGGCAAAAAAGGTCGCCGCTGTCAGTATTAAACCTTTTGAGGTAGATACCCCGCAGTCTTGGAATCTCGGTGTCGGACTCGATGAATATATGGAGGTGGCCTATGTGGTTCAGGCAACCGGCGTGTCCTTGTATCGCGTGCCCTCAGGGGAACCCTTTGTGTTGGAATCCATACCCACATTTGAGCCAGGTCAGATTTCTGCCATTGGGCGCTCATTAGGGAAATCTCACATCTTTGGGTTGGGGACCCGTGAAGGTCAGGTGATTCCGCTGTTTGTCAATTTTCGAATGGCCTTCAATAAGGATCAGCGGAGCATTCATCCAACCGTGACTCTCGGTACGCCGCTTGAACTGACTCCTCACCCCGAGCGTATTCACCGTGTTGCCTTTCAAGAAACCGAAGAGGGACAAGTTACTGCCGTGCTGACCGACGCCAATCATCTGTATCTAGCAAAAATCCAGGAAGCCGAAGGGCTTTTTGCCATGGAGGGTGAATCGGAGGTCCTTCATGCTCAGATTAAACATGCGAATGTGTCATCGATTACCACTCTCGTTTTGGATAGCATGGGCGAGAATTTGTTAGCGGGTACCCAAGATGGGCACCTGTTGCATTGGGATTTGCGAAACTTCGAAGACCCTCGCCTCATGGGTTCGTATTCCGTGGGGCATACCATCACGGCTCTTTCGTATTTGATTGGTGATCGATCTATCGTGGTGGGAACAAGTGAAGGTGAGGTCGAGGTGTGGATGCCGACGATTGATCCGAATATAGGGGGCGATCCCAAGCTTGAGAAAATCAGAGAATTTCCTTCGCATCATAGTGCGATCACGGTAATCTCTCCCTCACAACGGGATAAAGGGTTTATCACCGGCGATCGTTCAGGAAAATTTTCCCTTCATTATTCGACTTCAGGAGAGACCCTATTGGAAATTGATGACACGGGGGTTCCTATTGGCGCCCTGATGTTTTCTCCAAAAGCGGATGGCGGAGTGTTCTTGACCCAGAACGGTCAACTGTCTGTGTATCACCTTGATAATCAACATCCAGAAGCCACGTTCAGTTCGCTCTTTAGCGAGGTCCTTTATGAAGGGTATCAGGAGGCCTTGCATATTTGGCAATCGACCGGGGGGTCGGATTCCTTTGAGCCCAAGTTTGGATTATGGCCACTGATGTTTGGAACGTTAAAGGGGACCTTCTATGCCATGATCTTGGCGACCCCCTTGGCTGTGTTGGGTGCTGTGTATACCGCGATGTTTATGACTCCGGATCTTCGCTCGGTGGTGAAACCAACGGTCGAGATCATGGCCGCCTTTCCCACCGTGGTCTTAGGATTTTTAGCCGGTTTATGGTTTGCTCCTCTATTAGAAAAGATCTTTCCCGCCGTCTCGGCTATTTTTATGGTGGTGCCGGTGGCGATAATCCTGGCCTCTTTCGGCTGGCATTTTTTCCCAACAAAAGGGCAAAAAACATCCGGACAATTCTTAGAGCTGTTGATCCTCCTGCTTCTCATTAGTGCGTCGGTGTGGATCTGCCTTCACTTCAATACAGAGATTGAGGCGTGGTTGTATGGATCGGATTATAAACAATGGCTGTCGGACACCTTTGGCGTGGGATATGATCAACGCAATGCGTTGGTCATCGCCTTTGCCATGGGCATTGCGGTGATCCCAACGATATTTAGTATTTCTGAGGATTCCATCAGTAATGTGCCCCGTCATTTGATAGCTGGATCATTGGCCTTGGGAGCCACACCTTGGCAGACCCTTTCCAAGTTGGTCATCGTTTCCGCGAGTCCGGGAATTTTTTCTGCCTTGATGATTGGATTAGGCCGGGTGGTCGGAGAAACGATGATCGTCTTGATGGCGACCGGAAATACACCGTTAATGGACCTTAATCTCTTTAATGGGTTTCGAACGCTCTCAGCGAACATCGCCGTGGAAATGCCGGAGGCCCCGCATGGGGGAACCTTGTATCGTTTGTTATTTATGGCAGGATTGATTTTGTTTATCTTTACGTCTTTCGTGAATACCATCGCCGAAGTTATTCGACAACGTTTACGAGCCAGATATAGCCAATTTTAAAATTCTTATGCGCGACGCCGTCAATAAATTTTTGAGTTCGGGAACCCTGTTTGTCTGGCTCTGTGGAGCAGCCGTGGCCATGTCATTATTAATGATAGGGGGAATTCTGGTGCTGATCATGGTCAATGGCCTAGGGTTCTTCTGGCCCCACACCCTGTATGAAATGACACTAAAGGATGGGAGTCGCCTTCTCGGAGAACTTCAGGGACAAGAGGTAATTCCCAATTCTGCGACACCAGAGAACCCTGAGGGAAAGACTCGCATTCGAATGAAAATCGGGAATCGCGATCTCTATGGGTTAGATTTTCAATGGGTTGATGAAGATGACATCGTAGCTCGCTCGGCACCCCAAGACGTCATGGTATTTGAGCGTCGAGAATGGGGGAATTTTTATGGACGGATTCAACAAGTGATCCATGGTGACACGGTGATGGCCTCGGATAACACGCAAGCCTGGAAGATTTTGCCCCCGCTCATTGAAGAGGCAAATCAATTGCATGAAGACATTGATTTTCTTCAGAGAGTGAAAATCGGGGATATTAATCATGACATAGAGCAAGCGCGTCTTAAGATTCGAGCATTGCAAATTAAAGGCATCAGTGATTCACCAGAAATCACGGACCTTCAAGTCACACTTCACCGTCTTGAACAACAATATCAACAACATGTCGAGACCCTTCGCCAGCTTGATGCACGTTTGGCAGACTATACGCTCGTCTTGGTCGATACCAATGGACGAGAGAAGTCTCTTCCTCTTGGGCAGATTGTGGAGGCGCTCCGTCCCAATGACATGGGGATAGTGCAAAAATGCCTGACGTACCTTCACAACTTTTGGAAGGTGTTGAGCGATGAACCTCGAGAAGCCAATACCGAAGGGGGAATTTTTCCAGCAATCTTTGGCACGGTGATGATGGTCCTTATCATGAGCATTGCCGTGGTGCCCTTTGGGGTGTTGGCGGCGTTTTATCTAAAAGAATATGCACGTCAAGGCGCTATCGTGCGAATCGTGCGAATTGCCGTCAACAATCTTGCGGGCGTGCCCTCGATTGTCTTCGGGGTTTTTGGTCTCGGCTTTTTTGTTTATGCAGTGGGTGGAACTATTGACCAATTGTTTTATCCTGAAGCTTTGCCCAATCCGACGTTTGGAACGGGCGGAATTTTGTGGGCTTCGCTGACTCTGGCATTAATGACTGTGCCCGTGGTGATTGTGGCAACGGAAGAAAGTTTATCAGCGGTACCCAGAGAATACCGCGAGGGCTCTTTGGCATTGGGCGCCACAAAGTTTGAAAGCATGTTACGCGTCATTCTCCCCTGTGCCATGCCTGGGATTCTCACGGGTCTGATTTTGGCCGTGGCGCGAGCCACCGGTGAGGTTGCCCCATTAATGTTGACTGGGGTGGTCAAGCTGGCCCCAGCTTTGCCTTTGGATTTTCATTTTCCCTTTTTGCATTTAGATCGAAAATTTATGCATCTTGGGTTTCATATTTATGATGTTGGGTTTCAATCTCCCAACGTGGAGGCGGCAAAACCCATGGTCTACGTTACCACCTTCATTTTGGTGATGGTCGTGATTGCATTAAACATCTCTGCGATTGCATTAAGAAACCACATGAGAAAGAAATTTAAAGGTGCAGCGGTCTAAGAGGTATATGTTTATCCAAATCCTTGTCGTAAAGGATATGAGATGTGATGAGCCCTGTGATTGACAAACCCACTCAAGCTAAGCAAACTCCCGTACGTCCTATTCGTTCAATGGATATAGCCATGGTCCCTTCTCCTGAACCTTTTGATCACCAACTTGACCCCAAAATCGTTGTTGAGGATGTGCATTTTTTCTATGGAGAGAAACAGGCGCTCTTCAAGATTAACTTGGTCATCCCTAAGCACAAAATAACCGCGTTTATTGGGCCTTCAGGTTGTGGGAAATCTACCTTGCTTCGTTGCCTGAATCGGCTCAATGATTTAGTAGAGGGCACGCGGGTTGATGGCCGGATCCTCATGGACGGAATGAATATTTATGATGCCTCGGTGGACATCACCGATCTTCGGACCAAAGTCGGCATGGTCTTTCAGAAAATCAACCCGTTTCCAAAATCGATTTACCAGAATGTGGCCTATGGCCCTCAACTGCATGGCATGCGACGTCGCAGCGATCTGGATGAAATCGTCGAGAAAAGTCTCCAGGGCGCTGGATTATGGGAAGAAGCCAAAGATCGGCTCCACCAAAGTGCGTTGGGACTATCAGGTGGACAACAACAGCGATTATGTATTGCCCGTGCCTTAGCGGTTAATCCGGAAGTGTTGTTGTTGGATGAACCCTGTTCGGCATTAGACCCGATTTCTACGGGGAAAATTGAGGAACTTCTTCATTCCCTAAAGGAACAATTGACCGTGGTGATCGTGACACATAACATGCAGCAGGCATCTCGGGTTTCTGATCTCACAGGCTTTTTCCTTTTGGGAGAACTTATTGAGTACGAGGATACCAAGACAATCTTCACAAATCCGACCGACCGTCGGACTGAAGACTATGTCACTGGACGCTTTGGATAAGAGGCCTGTTGAAAAAGTTTAGCCATAAGATTTGGAGAAGATATTCCTTGCAAAAACGAGATGCGGGCGACGAGATGCGAATTCCAGAGCGAGGAGACCATGCAACGACATTTTGACGAAGAATTAGCCTCCTTAAAGAGCAAAATATTACAGATGGGTTCCATAGTTGAGGAACAAATTCAAGAGGCGTTGCGGGCCTTGGTCGATCGAGATGAAGCTCTCGCTCGCAAGGTGATTGAGAACGATCGACGGGTCAACACGCTGGATGTGGAGATAGACGAGGCCTGCTTGGAATTACTGGCGCTGTATCAACCCGCGGCTCGGGACCTTCGCTTTATTACGACGGCCATGAAAATTTCTACGGAACTCGAGCGCATGAGCGATTTGGCGGAAAATATTTGCGAACGAGCTATCGAACTCAATGAAGAACCGCAGCTTAAACCGTATATCGATATTCCCCGAATGGCTGAAATGGCCATGCGAATGGTGTGGGATGCCCTCGATGCCTTCGTAAAATGGGATTCCGCATTAGCGAGAAAAGTGCTGAAGAATGATGATGCGGTAGACGAACTCACGGAACAACTCTTTCGCGAGCTCCTGTCGTTTATGATTGAGAATCCAAACACCATAACCCGAGCTATTCGTCTTTCCTTTATTTCGAAATACATTGAGCGCATTGCCGACCATGCAACCAATATTGGTGAACTTATTGTCTATATGGTCGAAGGGCGAATTATCCGCCATACCCTCCATTCCCATCCGAAGTAATGCCACTTTCCTTATGCCTTAGTGGTTAATTCCTTTGATTCTAGTCAAGGATACTAGGATGATTTTGAATCATCTGTGAAGGACAACATCCAGAAATTTTCTTTTGGATATCCGAACTGGATATTAACCTGAGAGAGAAAGGGACGGCGTGTTTCCGGAGGCTAGGCTTTGTCTACAGTCCCTTTGCCGCGACAATTGACCATCCATTCCTGGGCGTCCAAAGGGGTCTCATGCTTTTTGGGTTTCAGTCGTTCATAGCCCCCATCAGGAAGCAATCGACGGACTTTCACATTATCTTTCAGGTAAATATTGAGGAGATCGTGCAAGACCATCTCACGAAGTCGTGGGGATTCCACGGGAAACATAATCTCCACCCTGCGGTCCAAATTTCTGGGCATTAAGTCGGCACTTCCTAAAAACACCTCCTCCTGCCCACCGTTGCGAAAATAGTAAATTCTCGCATGTTCAAGAAACCGCCCGACAATGGAGGTAACGGTAATATTATCACTGACCCCTGGAACACCTGGACGTAACCCGCATACTCCTCTCACCTGGAGATCAATCTTTACCCCGGTTTGGGAAGCTCGGTACAAGGCTTGGATACATGCCTTGTCAGCCAGTGCATTCATTTTAAAGACAATATAGCCATCCTGATTGGTCTTATGGCGGTCGATCTCCCGATTAATCCGCTCGAGTAGTTGTTCGCGCATCAGGCGCGGCGCCACGAGAAGCTTGCTGTAACTGTCTTTGCGGGAATAGCCGGTGAGAGCATTAAATAAATCTGAGACATCCGCGCCGACCGCTGGTTGGCAGGTAAAAAAACTCAAGTCGGTGTAAATCCGACTCGTCACCGGGTTGTAATTGCCGGTTCCCAGATGGACATACCGACGAAGGCCATCTTCATCGCGCCGGACAACCAAACACATCTTGGCATGAGTTTTGAGTCCTAAGACTCCATACACAACATGGACGCCTTCGGCTTCGAGCTTTTTGGCCCATTCGATATTGTTTTCTTCATCAAACCGAGCTTTGAGTTCAAACAGCACGGCCACCTGTTTCCCATTTTCTCTGGCTTCCATTAATGCATCGACTATGGGTGATTTTGATCCTACGCGATAGAGCGTTTGCTTGATGGTCAAGACATTGGGGTCCTTGGCGGCCTCACGGAGAAAATCCACGACGGGCATGAAGTTGTCATACGGATGATACAGGAGAACATCATCACGACGGATAGTGGAAAACAGGCTTTCGCTTTTCTGAAGGAGTTCTGGAGTCGCAGGAAGAAATGGGGGAAATTTGAGATCTGGTCGTTCGATCCTCGTTAATTCCATGAGGCTGGATAGCCCGAGTGGAAGGTCCTGGGTATAGACCTGATAGGGAGCTAAACTCAGATTTCTGACCAGCACGTCTCGAATGGAATCCGGCGTTGATTGGTCGATTTCTAAGCGCACTACTGATCCAAAATGTCGCTGATCGATTTGTTCTTCGATGCTTTCCAAAAGATCCGCGGCTTCGTCTTCCTCGATTTCAAAATCCGCATCTCGCGTGATGCGAAACGGATGAGCCGCCATGATTTTTAACCCAGGAAACAGCAGCCCAATATTAGCGGCGACGACCTCTTCCAGCCAGACGAAGTTGTTCGCGGCAAGTTCCGTCAATCCGAGTTGCTCACTTTCTGTGACCATATCTTCATTGGGAATTCGGAGGAGGCGGGGAAAGGTCGTCGGAATCTTGACGCGGGCGAAACATTCACCCCGTTCTGGGTCCTTGGCCACCACGGCTAAATTAAAGCTCAGGTTCGAAATGTGCGGAAACGGATGGGCCGGATCAAAGGCCAAGGGCGTGAGTGTGGGAAAAATTTCCCGAGAAAAGTAGCGCCCCAAAAGCTTTTTCTGCTTTGGCTGGAGTTGACTGTAGCGAAGGACATGGATGTCGCTTAATTCAAGCTTGGGCAGAATGTCGTTTTGCCAACAATGAGAGAACCGGGAGAGCTGGTCCATCAATTCTTGCCGGACTGCCGCGATTTGTTCGGATGGGGTCATGCCGTCGGGAGGAGCCTCGAGGACGCCTCCGGACAACTGTTCCCGAAGACCGGAAATGCGAATCATGAAAAATTCATCGAGGTTGCTGGAAAAGATAGAAAGAAATTTGACCCGTTCCAAGAGGGGGTGTGTAAGATCCTCGGCTTCCTCCAATACCCTGGCGTTGAACTGGAGCCAACTCAACTCGCGGTTGATATAGAGCTTGGGATTACCCAGATCAACTGGATCAGGGACAATCTTTAAATGCGAGGGGGCAGGATTTGTAGGCATAGAGTCAACCTTCATCGCTTCGTTTTCCCTGGTATTATAGTAGGACAAAGGTTTCGATGCGACAAGTGGTTTTGTGATGATGGGTTTTCCAGGTGATTCTTCTTTCCTATCGGTTGATTCGAACCCTTGATTAAGATTCATGATGGTTCCGAAAAGGCCAAACGGCCGCGCTTTTTCAGTTTTTCCCATTCTTGTGGGAATGCGGCTCGAGCCTGCTGACGACGGGAATGTAATCGTGCCACCACTTGGCCCATAACAAAAGCCGATTTGTAGCTGCGGATTCCCGGTAGTAATTCCCGAAGTTGCTTTTCTGCGATGATGGCATCCTGGTGGTCCCCAAGCACCCCTTGTAGGCGTTTGGATTGTTTGATGTAACGTGAGACGGCCTTTTCCATGGTTCGTTGAGCTAATTCCGCGGCGTATCGGGCCCGTTTTGTTCGGATGCGGACACGGTGGAGTTCTTGGTCCGAAGGATTCGATTTCAGTTGTCGCACCATTCGCCGGAGCTTGTTGAATTCTTTGCGGGCAATTTCCTTAAGCGTAACGCCTTCAGTGGTGGACGGCATTGGATGGTGAACCGCCTCTTCCAGATAATTGAGGAGTTTGAGATATCGATCGCTTCGAAGTGCCTCGAGTAAGTGGGCTCGGGCCACAGAACGTTTTGTCTCCAGGGATATGAGGACACGGCAAAAGATTTTCTTTTCTGCTGGGAGTAGGCTGGAAGCTTCAAGCTGAAGATGTGCAAGAAGGACATCATAATCTCGGACTGCTCCAAGAGCCTGCCCTAACCAACCCATTTCGGTTCGCAATGAATTACTCCATTCCGGAAGCAACAAAACCTTGGCCGCTCGGAGGAGCGCTCGAAACTTTCTGGTGCTCACACGCATTCGATGAAGTTCCTCGGGATCCTTTCCGAATCGTGTGCCCGGATCATGCAAAAGAAGTTCTTTTACCTGGTTCTCAATCATGACCTTGAAATGGTCTAGAGGAGGTGCGGAGGCCGCCACGGTAGGGGCTGTGGAATCAGGTTGAATCCCAAGGACTTTTACAATTTTGGGGCGAGGATCGCCTTCTTCCGCCCCTGCGGAACGAAGGAGGGATTTCAAGCGATTCATTTCTTTCTCATTCCCGCCTAGCCGTTCGATTTCGATTTCGGAAAATCTTCCGATGGCTCGGCGGCCGTCCAGGATGGTGACCCGGTCAACCACTATGGTGGCAAGTGGACCCTCCATGGTTTGAGCCCTAATCCCTGATCGCTTCGTCCTCAGTTTTGCGATCACTTCGCAGGGTTCATTCCGCAAAAGGCCAAACAGCAAATCCAGAAAAGGTTCTGGGGGCGTGCCATGGTGACTGGGAATTTCCAGTTCAAGCCGTGACCGTTTATGAGGGAGCTTAAGTTGCCAACGCGTCTTTCGATGGTCCGTTAGGCGGCGAAGGGAAATACCCAACCTCGCGAGTCTATGGCCGGCGGTGTCGAAGTAGGTGGAGGTGAATACCCGAGGGGCGAGAGTATCTCCGGGAATATCCGGCAGTCGAAACCTTGAACCAATATTCAGCTTGATTTCGTGTTCCACCCATTCGCGCAGTTGGTATTCCATACGTGATGTCTCACCGTATATGATCGAATAAAGGCTGAATTTCGGAAAACAAAAATTATAACACGCTCATTTTTCAGAAAAGTGTGAAGTTTTTGTTGTAAGATGGGTTGTACAAGAAGGAATAAGTAGTAGAAAATACGTTACTGTGCTCTCGTAAAGATCTATGTTTGCCCTCCTCGTTGGGATTTCACTATTTTAATTAGTTCAATTGAAGGTGCTTTTTTGAACATGAACTCATTGGATTTAGAAGCCTTGTGTGATCTTGCCGTCGTCGCAGCGCAAGCGCCTGCTTCCCAAATCGTGCAGTGGTTTGAGGCAGACCATTTATCCGTTGAGCGAAAAGGCGATGGATCTCCAGTTACGATTGCCGATCGGGAGGCGGAGAGAACCATTCGTCAAATTTTATCTGATCATTCTCTTGCTTCGTCTTTTGATATTTTAGGGGAAGAGTTTGGCCAAGAAAAACAAGGTGCACGATACAGGTGGTTGATTGATCCGATTGATGGCACACGGTCCTTTGTAAACCGCATTCCTTTATTTGGGACTATCGTGGCTTTGGAAGATTCTATAGAAAAAAAGGTCCTCGTTGGGGTCATACATCTGCCTGTATTACAGCAAACCTATTCCGCGGCCCGCGGCTTAGGTGCGCATTGTGATGGCGTGGCACTTTCGGTTGGGCCCTCCATACCCTTAGGTGAGGCGTTCATCGCTACCGGAGATATCGCACAATTCATCAGCGTGGGATGTGAGAAAACCTATAATACGTTGGCTGAGCATTGTCCGTATTTACGCACGTACACCGATTGCTTTGGTCATGCGCTGGTCGTGAGGGGGGCGGTTTCGGCCATGCTCGACCCTGGATTGAACCCGTGGGATGCGCTGGCGACCCAGGTGTTAGTCGAAGAAGCTGGTGGGCAAATGATCATGCGGCCTTCAACGATTTCCAAAAAAATTGATGTCCTCTTTGGCAGTTCAGACACTGTGGAACAATTGAGAACGCTCGTTGAATTTTAAATCGCAGGCCATGTCCCCAGGCTTTAAGAATCCTACCAATAATATTTTTCTCTTCTTGACGCTTGGCGGGGCCGGGCAGCCATATAAAATGTGGGTATGAAAAGGCTGCCCAGCAGTTAGCGGAGAAGAGTCGTGACGCTCCTCTTTGTAGGCTACACGTGTGGCTATTAGGTTAGCGAAAGTTAACAATGAGGTAAATTTTTAAAAACCGGAGGGCCTTGTTAATAAAAGCTTACTTTAGGCGAAGTACTCACCAATTTGTTTAGATTCTATGATTAATAGCCTCCTCTCACAGTAGTTACCTTTTACAAAACAACTTTCGCTTCCTCTCACTTTCGTGTTCCATAGTATGGCTGTGTTCTCTCTTGGTACGTCTCCAGTGTTGGCGGATGATTTTGGCGAAAACACTGAGACCAGTTGTTTTACTTGAGATGATTTTCCCAGGAAGTAGAATGGGGCCCTGTGGGGGGCAATCTTATTGAGGGTCTCATTTTAACAAATGGTTACATTTTTCTAACAGGATTGTCATATGGTTCCTCTATGTTTTCCTGTTGTGAGTATACGTGACCCACAGCCCTATACCATGCCCTGCCTTCGTCCCATCGGCATCGATGATGTTTTGATTGATCCATTTGCCCAGGAAATTCGCACAAAAGGAAAGGCCATAAAACTCACCAAGATTGAATTTCGTTTGCTGTGGATTCTTGGCTCAAATCCTGATGTGGTGCTTAGCCGTGAGGAAATCTTATGCAAAGTATGGGGAGAAGGAGTTTTTGTAGAACCAAGAACCGTAGATGCTCATATTGCGCGTTTACGTCGGCTTTTGAGGAACGAAACGGAACTTTTTCCTTCTATTGAAACCGTGTGGGGGATCGGGTACTGTTTTAGAATGAAAAATGGTCAACCTGGGAATCCATAACCTCCTTAAACGACCATT
Organism: Candidatus Nitronereus thalassa; assembly: GCF_032191465.1. Taxonomy (NCBI): domain Bacteria; kingdom Pseudomonadati; phylum Nitrospirota; class Nitrospiria; order Nitrospirales; family Nitrospiraceae; genus Candidatus Nitronereus; species Candidatus Nitronereus thalassa. The sequence goes on from NZ_JAQOUE010000001.1 coordinate 2,805,721, forward strand.
CCAAGTGTTGCACCTCATTATTCTTTGTCCATTGTAAATTTGTGCCGGTGAACGCCTGCCTTTTCGTTCGGTGAACGATCAAGAAAGTGTAGACAATGGCTAAACTCGCTGTCATCGATATTGGTACCAATTCCATTCATATGGTTCTTGCAGATATTGAACCGGATGGGTCGTATAAGATTGTCGATCGGTTCAAAGACATGACGCGCCTGGGAGATGGAACGTTCCGGCAGAAATGCTTGTCTGATGAGACCATGTCAAAAGGGCTTGAGGTGCTTTGCAATCTCACGACCCTGGCTCGAAACAAGGGATACTCGAAAATAATCATGACGGCCACCAGTGCCGTGCGAGAAGCCAAGAATGGAGGCGCGTTTATCAAGGCCGTGGCCGACGCCACTCGCGTTCGTGTGCAAGTCGTGACTGGGCAAGAAGAGGCACGGCTGATTTATTTAGGCATCCGCCATAGTATGGAATTAACGGATATTCCTGCCCTGATGGTAGATGTTGGCGGGGGGTCGGTTGAAATCATTGCTGGCACCCGCGATCGTCTCGTCGGAGCGCTCAGTTTGAAACTGGGAGCTATTCGTTTGAAAGACCAATTTTTTACCAAAGCCCCGCCGACCAAAAGTAAACTACGTGAATGTGCACGCACCCTTGAACATGAACTTCGAGAATCATTGGAGCGCTTAAAACTCGACGAGCTGGACCGTATCATTGCATCGTCGGGGATGGCAGCCAATTTAGCCGAGATTGTGTATTTACATCGGACTGGTCGCCCTATTCCCCAACTCAATCTGTCTACGATCAGTCTAAAAGAAATTCGGATGGTGGAGGAACGATTGGCTAGGAACACGGTCCCGAAACGATTAGAAATTCCTGGGTTGGATCCTCGTCGAGTGGATACCTTGTTGCCCGCCGTCATGCTGCTCAGAATTCTTCTTGAGCTTACGGGGCAAAAGGATATAACGATCAGTGATAAGGCCATTCGCGAAGGGCTGATCTACGATTTTATCCAGAAAAATAAAGAGAAGATCCAAATTGAGCAGGAAGTGCCCAACGTTCGACTTCGGAATGTCATCTCGCTTGCCCGGCGATGTCAATATTCCAAAGCCCACTCACATCACGTAGCGGGCTTAGCGACCTCGTTGTTTGATCAAACACGGACCCTTCATCAATTAGGCGAGCAGGAACGGGAATGGTTGTCCTATGCCGCCATCCTCCATGATGTGGGATATGTGATTAATCCACGGCAACATCACAAGCATGGATATTATTTGATTACGAATAGTGATTTGGCAGGATTTACGTCTGACGAAATTGAAATCATTGCCAATCTGACTCGGTATCATCGGCGGGCCATGCCGGGGACTCGCCATGCGGGTTATCAATCCCTGTCGTTGTCAGACCAAAAGAAAGTAAGAGTATTAAGCGCTCTGCTTCGAATCGCCGATGGATTGGATCGTAGCCATTTTTCTATTATCCGTGACCTTGAGGTACACGTTGGAAAAGCGATTACGATTCGATTGAATGTGTCTGGGGATCCGGAGCTTGAAGTATGGACAGCACAGAATCGTGCTGATCTGTTTGAGAAGATTTTTAAACGAAAAGTAAAATTCGTCACAAACGCTGATACATAAACGTTTGGCTAGGCGCCCGAATCTTGGGTCAGAGTTATCCCCGGCCCAATTGGCGAAGATGTGCTGGCGGCAACCACCATTCCAGGACTCCCGCTCCAGCTCGTGGTCTGCCTTCAAAATAAATGGAGCAGGCTCCGGCCTTTTTCATCGACATTCCTGGTGTGGGTTGTCCGCACACCATTACCCCCGCCGTAGACCCAAGATGCGGTTCATGTCCCACGCACAATAGTGTAGCGTCTCTTGAGAAAGAGCCGAGGAATTTGACGAAATGTTCGGGTGAAGCCTCAGATAGGAGTTCTGGACTTAATTGGGCATCTTCGGAAATTCCTAAAATGTCCTTCGCAATTTTTGCGGTTTGTTGTGTTCGAAGAAAAGGACTACACAGTATGTGGGCCGGGCGAACGTCAAGTTGATGAAGCCCCTTCGCCACTTTCGTTGTTTTCTCAATCCCTTCTTCCGTCAATGGCCGAGTTCGGTCCTCACCGTTCCAATCATGCCACTCAACCGCAATCCCATGTCGAAGCAAAATGCAGCGCATAAATCCTCAAATCAAAATAACCTGCGCCGATTGTAACAAAGGGGAAAGGGCAGAGAAAGGGGATTCCCATGATAAAATCTTTTGGGAATCGATTTTTTTGGGGAACGATAGTGATGGGAGGCGAATCTGATCCAGGAACAATCAGCGGGTGGCTTCCACAGGGATGTCGCCCTTTGTGGGTGACCACTGGACCGCTACTACGCGGATGATGGCCAGAGCGAGAAGGATACCGCCCAGGATAATCCATTTTTCTTGAGGAGCATCTCGAAACCACATGGAGATGACTTCGGTGAGCATGACCACAAGAATTGTATCGACGATAAACGTGACCTTGACGCGTCCTTCGGAAAAATAGGTCAAGGTGGTTTTAAAGACTTCGACAATGGCCAATAAGATGAGCGTGTTGACGATGACTTGCCGTAAGGCAATTTCTAGAGGACTGGAAAAGAGGAGATGAAGCTCCACAAATGTCATGAGTACGCCACCGGCCAAGGCGGTCAAGATCGTGATGATGAGTAAGCTTAAGACGATCTTGATACCTTGCATCCAAATGTCCGTCATATTGAGGGACAACAGATGCCCTAATGGAGAACGACCATTTGGATTCCATGATTGCCCAGAAGCCTGTGTTGATGAGGAGAGAAAGTTAAAAATCATCGATGGCCACCGGGTGTAACAGGTCGCGGACGCTAATAATGCCGATAATGGCTTCGTGATCATCAGTCACAGCCAAATGCCGGACGTTGGATTGTTCCATGAGGTCGGCGACACCCCAGATGGGTCGATCTTGATTGATGCAAATGACCGGAGCACTCATCACGCTTGCGACCGACGTGCTTTCTGGCGAAAGGTTCATGGCCATGACTTTTCGAACGAGGTCGGTTTCGGTCACGATCCCGACAATATGATCGTGCTCCTTCACAAACACACTGCCAATTTTTAACACCCGCATCATCATGGCTGCCGAGTAAGCGGTCTCATGACTTTGAACCGAGGTGAGGTCCTGTTTCATTAACTCTTTGACTTTAAGCACTCGCGTCTCCTTTGTTGTAATTTACGAATAAAAAATAGAAGCAGGCATCCGACAAAGCCTTTCCTCTATAGTGATTAACGATTGAATACCTTGTGGGTGTTTGATCCGCAAAACGGGGTACAACTTTCGTTGGTGACGAGACAATTGGTTCAATGATTGAATGGCATATCGCAAGGGCTGTAAACAGGTTACTATCATGAGAGCCGTAGCGAGCAGTTTCATATCCGAATCTCCTTGTCAGACATCAGGAATGTGAGTTTTTTCCATGCTGGCAACATAGCAAGGGTATTTTACCGCTAGATCACGCCTTTGTTAGCTTTGGGTTAAATTCATAGAAGTCTCCATGAGTCTTAACCGATATCTTTGCTTTTCATATGACGATTGAGAAAGAATGAAGAGAAACCTTTTACAAACCAGGATTTCTTGAGGTGTCTTGAAAAACATTGGAATCAAATAAAACCGAGAGCGTCGTCTTGGCCAGGAGCTTCCCCGCCAGGGGCTGTGGCTGGTCTTTTGGAAACCTTTTGAAAAAACCTCTCTGCAAAGGAGTGACATGAACATTCGAACATGCTGGGGTATGGTCATGCTCTTTGGTGCGCTGTTGTTGGTCTCAAGCTGCGCAGCCCCTCATTTTTTCACGGTGACGATTTATGAAAGCCCCAATCGAGTCGTTAAACTTCAAGCTGTGCCCGATGCGAACCATGGAAAAGGCTTTTCCCATCCCGTCGACATTGATCAGGAGCAGTTGTCCGCGGCGATGCGAGGGCTTCAGGTCGAGATTCATAATGCGGCATTGTCGATTCCATTTCTTGGAGGGTCGAATACCCCTGGGCGGCGCAGGGCGTTTAGTGACAACGAGATCAAATTTTTTGCACCCCTGTTTGCCAAAGGATTAGCGCAAGCTACTCCGGAAGAACTCATCACGTTTTACGAAAATGCCGAAGTCTCGGATCAGTATGAGCTCACAACTTCAGGAGGATTGTATGTGAAGGGAGAGGAAATTCATTTTTTGATCAGCAATTTTGGTGTCAAGACACGGATTTGGCAGGATAACGAGCAATATGAAGCGCCTTACCACTTACGACCCATGGAGCCTATGGATCCCCAGCCTGGCCGTCTGGTTTTTGAACATTCCCAACTTATGGTAGAGCCTCAGCGAGGGATACTCAATATCGGCCTTACCGCCGAACCCTGGGAGGTGGGGGTGCGGTGGAAGGAATTGAAGTAGGTATCTTCGATGAAGATGCCTAGAACTAGCCGTTAAGGTGAAAATAGACTTTGCCAATTAAGGGGACACGCAATATGTTTTGACTATGGGAGGATACCCGGTATTTTCCGTGTCAGGGGAAACATTTAATTCGCTGGATCCGGTTTTCCATACCCGAAGACATTGAACGATAATATAGGGAGTGTTCGTCGAGGTTCCTACCATGGTGGTAGTGTTTTTGGTTCCTGCCAATTGGCCGATGGCAATGAACATATTCCCTTGAAGTGAAAGAAACGAGCCTAATGCTTTTGGGTAAAGCAGTTCCAACCGCCTTCCAGATTGCTGAGTTTCTAGAGCTTCTTTTGACTCGGCCCCAAAATTGTTATTTGCGGGATAAGGCAACCAATTAGCGGATAGTATCATCCCTTCAGAAGTGGATTCTATACGTGAGACTCTTCCAGCAACTTTGATGGGATATTCTGTTAATGACCGTGGAGTGGTCAGAAGTTGATCATACTCAGCGGGAGTGTCTATGGTTTTAGCATCAATATTTGGGAAAGTGGACACCGTGGCACAGCTGGCGAGAATCCAAAAGATTCCTACAAGCCCTCGGGATAACCGTCTGTGTCCCATGGTGAACCTCCTTGTCTGATCGGTAAACTTCCCAGTGAAATCTCCGAAAGGTTTGTCCTCAGAGTATGAGTTCCCGACTATAACCCTTGGTGGATCCATTTCGGTCCCATTACTTTTTGGAAAGATTCAGAATGAAATATCATATTGGAGACGGAAGCGTTGTTCTGTCAGTTCCCCCCCTGGCTGAGCCAGAGTCAAATGCGAGACGTCAATGGTGATTTTGTTTTGGTGCCCGGCAATAAACCAATTGACGGCGGAAGTAAATTCCTGATTTTTGTCAGACGCGACTGACACGTTTGGATCTACAAATGCGTATCGAAGGGCGAGTTCGAGTTCTTCCGGAATAAATGGGATCAGGTAATGAAAGAAGTACCCAATTTGAGTGTAACTGCCCATTAAGTTAGTCTGCATTCCCGTGCCAGAATCTTTTATTTGCTTCCAGTGATATTCATGTTGCAAGGAAAATCCTCGATATTTGAATGCGGTTTCCTCAAGCAATTGGTCGACACGATAGCGGCCTCTTCCTGTGGTGGGAATGGGAAACATGGCTGTTGATATGGTTCCGCCGCCGCTGGAAGAAAATCGGGTAAAATTACTAATATTCGTGGTGGCGCCAAACGAGAGACTACCGGCCGGACGTTCATGGTATTCGATATCGCTTTGTGAAAATTCGAGATCCCGTCCTATGAAATTCCATTGCAAACGACCCATCCACATCATATTGTCATCATCGTTATTGCTGGTTCCTCTCCCCGTTCCCGTGAACACTCCGGCGTAATACCACAGATCCAGGATGGTGCCAGGGAACAGGTGCCCGTACAACATGGCCCCTTGTTGTCGGTCCAATGTAAAGAGCGTGTTGACAATAGAGCGTTCCACAAATTGTTGTTTGCCGGAAGAATCCACTCGCTCGCGGTTGTAATTGATTTTCCATTGCCCGATGCGGAGTTGCAGCCATTTAAATTTTTCCAGAGATAGCCGCCAATCGATCAGCCGAGTTCCGCCTCCTGCTCCTGTCGTACCACTTCCTCCTTCGGCCCAATCAATTTCGAAATAAAATTTGATCCAAGGCCGATATCCATGTCCGCCAACTTTTAACCGGGCGCGGCGAATTTCAAAAGAACTTTCGGGGCCATCCATGAAGGCCGAGGCGGTCAGCAGGTCACCCCGTTCCGGATAGGAATAGCGGAATTGAAAGCGGTTTTGAATTTGCAGTGCATATTTATTATCGCGTGATTTGAGTTCAAACCCTTTCGCACCATAGCCAACAATGATGGGAAATTCCTCGAGAAACCGCTTTTCTTCTTCGACTTGCTTTTTCTCCGTTCTTGATTTCAGGCGTATCCAATCTTCCTTAGTCAAAAGTCCCTTTTCGTACAACGTATCTGCAAGGTCGCCCTGCAACATCACCTCAGGTGCTCCATCTTCACCAGTATCGGAAGAGGCATCGGGTAAGGTGCCGACCCCGAGTTTCGAGGAGGGCTCTGCCGCTTTGCTTACGGTAGTGGTGGAGAGGACAAGAAGGCCCGCAAAGACAAAGCAAGCGTATTTGCACATAGGTTGTATGGCTTTTTAGATTTTTTGATTTTGAGTCGTGGCGTTGACTGATTTTCCGATAGGATTTTGGTGATGATATTCAACTAGAGACTGAAGCGTCAATCACAAATTTCCTAGGGTTTGAGAATGTCCTGGAAGGCCGGATTGGAGAGAAAACTGGGGGGGGGGGAGCCCCCTCGATCCGGATTGAGCGAGGAGGCTCGGCACAGGAGGAGGTAAGCTCCTCAGAAAGATACGTCCCACTGCAAGCGGCCACGTTGTTCGGTAATGGCTGCAGCCATGGGCATATCAAGTGATAAATGGGAGACATCAACGGTAATCTTGTTTCGATGTCCAGCAAAAAACCAGTTGAAAGCGACGGTGTATTCTCGAAGAGTGTCGTTGGAAGCGAACACATTAGGATCAACGAACGCATATCGAAAGGCTACTTCTAATGGTTTGGGAATTGCTGGTACAAGGTAATGTGGGAAGTAGCTGGCTTGGGAATAACTGCCCATCAGGTTGGTTTGTGAAGGCACAACGGAAGCGGTTCCCGTGAAGCCCTTTAACCCGACCCCTGCTCCCTGATCATTAATTTGTTTCCAGTGAAATTCATGTTGAATGGCCAGTCCACGCCATTTCATGGCAAATTCCTCGACCATACCCTGGGTTTTAAACTGGGAGTCTGCTGCCGTACCATCCGATGTAAATGCCCCTCCGATTGATCTTGTCTGTACTAATGTTCCGCATCCGCCGGAAGACCATCTGGTACATTTCCCAACGTTGGTATAAGCGCCAAAGGCCAAACTGGCGGCCGGCTGTTCATGATATTTTAAATCACTTTGTTTCCATGCCAACTCACGACCAAAAATGTTCCATTGGATGCGAGCCATATACATCAATTTGTCGTCATCGTTCGCTTCTCCTCGGCCCGATCCCGTAAACACACCAACATAATAGTTCACATCATAAATTTTTCCAGGAAAGAGCCGGCCCATAACTAAGACGCCGACTTGGCGATCGATGGTAAAGACGGAATTCACGATCGATCGTTCAACAAACGTCTGTTTTCCAGAGGAATCGACCCGCTCACGATTGTAATTGATCTTCCATTGTCCCACTCGGATGGTAAAGGCCTTGTACTTGGCCAAGTCGATACGCCAATCGATCACGCGTGTCGAGCCCGCCGAACCTCCTGAGTTCGCCGTGGACTGCAAATCGACTTCGAAATAATATTTGATCCATGGTTGATACCCATGTCCCCCAATTTTCATTCGGACTCGACGTAGTTCAAATGTGGCTTCGGGGTTGTCATTAAAATCACCGAACGTATCTTCATCACTTCTGTCTGGATAAGTAAAGCGTCCTTGAAAACGCCATTGCAGCGACGTTTGCCATTTCCCATCTTCGGTTTTAAATCCAAATCCTTTTTTCGACCAAAAGGGGATGGTGGGCGTATCCTTGCTTTTTTTCTGCTCGCCGTACCCAGCGGCCTGTTTTTCTCGATCAGCTTCGATTCGAATCCAGTCTTCCTTGCTGATCACGCCTTTTTCGCGCAGGACTTCGGTGAGTACGTCCCCTCCGAAGGCCGGAACCGTCATGGCGCTTGACATAATAAAACTGCTCAAGGCCATGGCCCCGATCCAGCGATGTTGCATGTTCATCCTCTTGTTCCTCCCTACAGTAAGAAATAAATATCGTGATGTTTATGTGAGTAATGAGTCAGGTCGATTGTGAATCAAAAGCTCACGAGGCAAGGATAATTTTTGAGGATTACAGGCGTGTTACGAAAGAATAAAAGTGGGGTAACAATCTGGGGGCTACAGGAAAGGTTTCGGAAAAGAGGTTGGAACCGAGAAAAAAGTCGTTGGGGGTGGTTACCCTCTGACCCCGTCGATGTATTCCTGTGTCAGACGATGTTGGGGGTGGTGAAAAAAATCCCCTGTTGGTCTGGCTTCTATCAAAGTTCCCGAATGACCTTGAATCCAGAACAGTGCCACCTGGTCGGCGATTCGTCTGGCCTGGGCTAGGTTATGGGTCACGAGGATAATGGTGTATTGATCTCGTAGATGGGTAATCAGATCTTCCACAATTCCGCTTGATAGAGGGTCCAGAGCGCTGCAGGGTTCATCCATGAGCAGGACCTCAGGAGAAAGAATTAACGCGCGCGCGATACACAAGCGCTGTTGTTGCCCGCCAGATAACGCGAGTGCTGATGAGTCCAGTCGATCGCAAACTTCATCCCAAAGCCCAACGCGAGTCAGTGATTCTTGAACTTTTGCATCTATGATGCCGGGATCTCCAACGCCATGTTCCTTCAAAGGGAACGTCAGGTTTTTTCGAATGGAAAAAGGAAATGGATTGGGATTCTGAAAAATCATGCCGATTCGACGGCGCAATTGAAGCACGTCAGTCTCGGAGGAACATACATCTATATTCCCAAACCGAATAGATCCATCGACATGACAATGTGGCACAAGGTCTGTGAGACGATTAAGGCAAGTGAGGAAACTTGTTTTTCCACTTCCCGATGGACCGACCAGTGCGGTGATCTTCATTGACTGGATAGAAAGAGATACATTCCCAAGTGCTTGGTGGGAGCCATACTTCACGCTAAGGTTTTCCGTGGAAATGCAGGGGGACGAAGACTGTCCGGCCATGAGTGGTGGCGGAAGATCAGAGGGGCGTGGAGAGGGCATCGTGCTGTGTTGTTTCATGCGGAGAGTACTCTCTTGGAAGACCATCGGTAGCCGATAATCTTGGCTCCAGCGTTGATAACGAACAAGAGCGTGATTAACACCAATGCCGAGGCATAGGCGTTGGCATTGCCACCAGGGACATTCATGGATAAATCATAAATATGAATGGAGAGCGCGCGACCCGAGTCCCACAGAGATTCAGGCATGCGATCCACATAGCCGCTGGTAAAGATTAGCGCAGCAGTTTCTGCGATGGCCCGGCCCAGACCAAGAATGAATCCAGCCAATAAGGCAGGCATGGCCGCAGGAATCAGTATTGAAATGAGAATGGAAGTTTGAGAAAGACCTAATGCGGCTGCCGACAGTCGATAGTCAACGGGCAAGGCGCGGAATCCTTCTTCGGTCGAACGAATCAGCATCGGAAGCACCATGCAGGCCAAGGTGAGCCCTCCCGACACAATGGAAAACCCCAATCCAAGCGTGACACAAAAAAACGCATTTCCAAATAAGCCAAACACAATAGAGGGTATTCCGGCTAACACATCAAGACTGCGACGAATGAGATTGGTCATCCATCCAAATTGATGGTTCACTTCCGAAAGGAGAATAGCGGTACCTAAGCCAATCGGAAGAGCGATCATCATGCACACCACAAGAATGAGCATGGTTGAAACGAGAATTGGCGCAATGCCTCCCTCGCGTCCGGCGTTCCTGGGGGAAGAAGTAAAAAATTCCCAAGACAGACCGGAAAGACCATGCGCGACGATATCGTCTATCAACCATAGGAACATGCCCGTCAGTAATAGGGCTACTATCCGGGAAAGGTTCAGCGCCACTGTATCCTGAATAGCTTGTGGTGGGTTAGGCATGGTGTGGTGCTCGGTTGTACCAATGGACTGCGGTCATCAAGACTAGGACCATCAAGAGCAGCGCCAATCCACTCACAAACAAAGCGGATCGATGATCATCCACCGCATAAGCCATTTCCAAGGCCATGTTCGCGGTCAGTGTCCGAATGGGGTCGAAGATTGACGAGGGGAGCTGCGCGACATTTCCGCATACCATCAGCACCGCCATGGTTTCTCCAAGCGCGCGGGCTGTGGCTAATAGTCCGGCTGTCCATAATCCTGATTTTGCCGAGGGAATGACCACGCGACGTAGAGTGCTCCATCGCCCCATGCCTAAAGCCGCCGCCCCATGAATATACTCGGTGGGCACCTGCGCCAAACTCGATTGAACAAGCAAACTCATGGTGGGAAGAATCATCAGCGCGAGGATAAAAATTCCGGCAAGCAGACTTGCTCCTGGTGGGTGCCATTGGTTGATCAGTGGGACAAGAACTACCAATCCCCAAAAGCCAAACACGACGGATGGAATTCCGGCGAGGAGTTCAATAAATCGAGAGTACAGTGCGGCGATTAAAGGCGGAGCATACCATTGGCAAAAGAGGGCCGAAAAGAATCCGAGCGGTCCTGCAAGAACAATGGCCCCGACGGTGATAAGCACAGTGCCTATGATCATGGGAACGAGGTTGAAAGAGCCTTCTCCTGGATGCCAAGACGAATCGAAGGCAAATCGTTCGATTCCTATGTGTTGCAGAGCTGGCACCGATTCCATAATCACAAACATGACAATGAAGACAAGGATAAGCCCAGCGAGGCCGGCACAAACCCAAAGGGCCCCATGCAGGAACCGGTCAGGATGCCAATGAAATGAAGGCATGCTGAGTGACCAAGTGTTGAACATGAGGCGATCTGGAATAACTAATAAACGTTTGAGCCAGGGCGTGGGGATGTTTGGTGGTCACCAACGTCAGAGGGCGGGACAACGGAAAGATCCCATTCTGAACTGTGGTTAAAGACGCAGGGATCGAATCGAGCTGAAGAAGTTTTATCGGGACCCCAACCGACGCATCGTAGGTGGCAGCGCCGATCGAGACATAGGCAATTGCCAGTGGATTCCCTGCCACGGTTTTAATCCCATGTTCGTTATCTCCAATAATGACGTCAGCCTTGATGGCGGAATTGATGAGCTGGAAATGTTGTAAAAATATTTCAAGTGTCGCCCGGCCTTCCGCCTTATTCACGACAACAATGGGCGCATCTTGGCCTCCGATTGTTTTCCAGTCCCTGATCTTTCCCGTGTAAATCTCCTTTACTTGTTGGGTCGTCAGATTGGTGACAGGGTTGTCGGTGTGAACAATCAGCCCAATGCCATCTTGGGCAATGGTTATCCCGACAAGATCGACGGTTTCCTGTTCATACAGGGTGCGGGAGGCCATGCCTATGTGGGCGATTCCTGATCGTGCGTCCGCTACGCCGCGCGAAGACCCACCCGTTTGGACATCAATACGAATTCCCGGATGTTTCGTTTCAAATTGTTTGCCAATATCCGCAATTAAGGGGGCTAGGGTACTGGACCCCGTGATCACGAGTTTTTGGAGAGGCGGATTGGCCGCAGGAGATTCCTGGCATCCGGTACTCGTGAAGGCCAGGGTTAGTAGGAGGGTGATGTGAAACATTAGGGCTATCATGTGCGGTTCCCCTTTTTTGAAGAGGAAGAAAATGAGAGTTGGCAACATCCGAGGTCGAGAGCTTTTCCCGTGGTGGCGTTTCCGACGTTCGAGGAGAGTTGATAAAGGACAGCCTTTCCTTTTCGAAGGGCATCTACGAGCCCGGCTTCTCGAAGCAATGCCAGGTGGTGGGAAAGCAGGCTTTGTTCCACCTCAAGAATGGATACGAGTTCTCCCACACGACGCGGTTGGTCCATTAAGGATTCAAGGACAGCTAGCCGGGTGGGGTCGGCCAAAAGTTTGAGTTTGTCCACACAAGACGGGGAGATGGATGCAGGTTTCATGGAAATGCTGTCTCGGTGGTTGAGGAAAGATTACATGAATATTTGTTCATATGAATAATTTTTTATGTGAAAAGAGGGCAGAAGTCAACTCCACCAGGTGGAATGTGGGATCAGTCAGTAATATAGAAAAAAATACCGCGGCTAATCTTCAGAGTTGGAGGGGAAGAAAAAAAACGCACAACGCCTGGACTCCTAAGTCCAGACGTTGTGGTAGGGAACTTTGGAACTTGGGAATTACGCTTGAACTTTTTTCATACGCCAGGCCACGATCCCGGCCAAGCCCGTACCGAAGAGCAACATTGTGCCGGGTTCAGGAACAGGATTACTTTGGGTCTCATAAAAGGAATACACCAAGTTATCGAGGAAATAGGTTTCTCTAGCCCCACCTTGGGTCCCTTCCTGAACAATAACGGAACTGAAAACTGTATCAGCTATAACTCCATAAAACTGGCCCGTTGAAGAGTCGGGTATTTGCGGGGTGATTAAATTGCCAAGAATTTTTAACTGGAGTCCAGTGCCCGCTCCATTTGTTGCTAGGTCCCAATTTCCGCCAAAGGCATAAATGCTCGTTCCAAAAGACCAAGTCGTGAAAAGCCCCGGTGCATCTGCGCGATCATACCATTCTCCACCGCTCACACCTGCGCTTCCAAATCCAGACACCACGCTAAGTCCGGAATTTAGGGTCGCATCACTAAAATTTTCCGTTACGACTGAAGTTGATAAGGCATTGGTCCAATCGGTTTTATTAGTGTAGACAGTGAAATTGACTGCTTCTGCAGAGGGTGTCCCGGCGAAGAGCATTCCGGCTAACGCCAACATAGTTAATCCTGAGCCTAACCTCGTTTTCATATGACGCTCCTTTCTGTGATGTTGATAAAATTGTTGTGTGGTTGCCTTGTTGCCAAATGCAAAAGCAAGTCTTGCGCCACTTTTGAGTTTCTCCGATTTTGCCCCATAACTTGTTGGAATTTTGACGGCTTTGGCGTGCTGGAGGTTTTGGCTGCAAGGTATGACGGGCAGGGAAGTGATAAAATACCCGACGCCAGAACATCACCAATGAGACGAAAGCACATGAACGAATACGAACTCTAAAAAATGCTTCAAACAATGAACAACGGAATCTGTAAAATTTTTCGACGGGTAGAGGCCTTCTGCTAGGCCATTGTCAGGTGTCTGCCATCGTACTGACAGTCTTTTGGATAATAAGTACCAAAGCAATACTCGACGGATAAGAAACCTGACACTCTATCTAGTACAAAGGTGATGGGGAAGAGCTTGAGTGAGTGCTGCTATGTCTTCTAGAAAAGAGGGCCTTCTAGCTTTTTGGTTCAATTGTCATGTCGGCGAACCGTTACCTTTGCAACTTCCAAGACCCACCAATCATACAGTTCAGACAGTGCCAACATCCTGGGAAAGTAAACGGGGCGTCTGGCCAACGCGGCTTGGTGAGATGATGGGGTTTGTGCCGGCATTACAATGTCAATAAACGGAAGGGGTAGTGTTTGGGAATTATGGCTGACGATGGAATCGTTGACGGATGGCTTCGATTCGTTTGCGGTTTGCACCGAGGTCGGAGTAGCCAACTCGGGAAGCGGATCGTACGTGGATGAGCTGTTGCTCGGCATCAATAACAAAGTCGAGATCATCGGTAAAGCGGAAAATCAATGAAGTGGATTCCGCGCGAAGATAGGTTGGCCCTTCTTCGACAATGATGGTGCGTGGTAGTGAGGTCAGTACGTGCTTCAAGCGGGTTTTGGTATCCTCAGGCGAGCCGTGAAAAGCCAAGGGGTCGATGTAATGGTCGGGATCCTTGCTTTGGGAGGATACACAGTTGGGAGACGACGGGCAGGGCGCCAATCGTTTGTCTGTGGAATTTCCGGCAGCAGGGGGGCTCACGGCTTCTTAGACTTTTGGGATTGTTCGAGAGACAGGAGCCTTTCTTTGATTGGCAGGCCCCCACCATATCCTACCAGCTTTCCCGTGCTCCCAATGACTCGGTGACAGGGGACGATAATCGATACCGGATTCTTTCCATTTGCCGCTCCCACGGCTCGGGAGGCTTTGGGTTTGCCAATGGCTTTTGCAATCTCGCCATAGGAAACAGTTTTTCCATATGGAATCGATCGCAAGGCTTGCCAGACTTGTTGTTGAAAGGGCGTACCTGTTGGAGAAAGTTTAATGCTAAATGATTTCCGTTTCCCAGAAAAATATTCTTTCAGTTGTTCAATAGGCTTTTTGAAAGGTGCTTCCGCACACGCCCATCTGGGGTCTTTTTTCAGGGGATGTGGTCCATCTTGGAATGCTAGTTGATTCAACGATTGTCCATTCCCCACTAATAATATTCTTCCAATAGGGCTTTTCATGATCCAATAGTAGCGTTGGTTGAGATCCCGTGTTTTTGAAGAAGAATGGGGTGGTTTTTTATTTGCCGAGGAAACTTTCATTTTTTACAAGATAAATGTTGTCCATACATGATGGTGAGGACCTCTGAGAAAAACTAGACTGTCAAGATTACATGTGAGATAAATATTTATTTCGTCTAGTAAAGTCAACTTTAATAAGATAAAAGAGGGCCATATTTTTGGGGATAGTGCGCTTACAATTTAGTATATTGGGCGTGTGAAATTGCACGATATTTTATGTGCGGAATTGCTCAGATCAGAAAAGCTTGATAAATAGTGACGATTTGCTGGAGAAATTTCGTACATGGTTTATCGATATCATTACTTACAAAAAATTCAGGAAGCATTTGAATATCATACGGTTGCTTCCCATTGAGTCTATGGGTTAAATCTTCTTATGCGCCTCATAAAAGGTACTACAGCATTTGAAGGCAATTAATGGCCTGGAAATTGCTTTCAAGTCAATGGTTGCGTATTTACCCATGGGTAATGTGTTAATGAAATGAACGATTCCGTTAAAATTTTTGGAAATTTCTTTAAATCATTATGAGGTTACTGTGAGCAATGAGGTTACTGTAAACACGGTTTCAACCAATTATTATCGTGCGCTCTTGGAAGTCACGAACATTTTAAATTCGCAACGGGATTCCGATAGTTTTTGGAAGGCGATAACCGGACAAATACGCCATATCATTCCATGGGAACGGGCGGGAATTACTTTGTTTCATCCTGAGATAAATGCCTTCCGATTTTATGTGGTGGAAACCTCTCTTCCAAAGGTCATCTTGCAGTCGGATATGATTATTCCTCGTGAAGGAAGTGCGATTGGGTGGGTCTATGAAAATCTACGGACTCATATACGGTGCAATCTTCAGGGAGAACAAGTCTTTCTGGAAGACCAGTATTATTTTCAAGAAGGCCTAGGTCGCATGATCAATTTACCAATGATGGTCGGAAATACCTGTATCGGAACCCTCAATATCGGAAGCGTACAATCTGGAGATCCAGAACCGGAGGATTTGGAATTTCTCAGGCATGTCGCCACTCAAATTGCCTTGGCCATTGATCATGTTCAAGCCTATGAGCAGATTGATTTATTGCGTCAACAATTGGCGGATGAAAATCAATACCTTCAAGAAGAGATTCGTGCCACACACAATTTTGGCGCCATGATTGGATCCAGTCCTGTTATGGAACAAATCCAGGAATTGGCCGAAGCCGTGGCCCCGACGAACACCACGGTTTTGATCACTGGTGAAACAGGGACCGGAAAGGAATTACTGGCACGGTTAATCCATGAACTGAGTCCGCGTCGGAACAAAGCATTTATTCGCGTCAATTGTGCAGGATTGCCCGTTGGCTTGGTTGAGAGTGAATTGTTTGGTCACGAACGCGGGGCGTTTACCGGTGCAGAGCAACGTAGAATCGGTCGGTTTGAGTTAGCGGACGGTGGGACGTTGTTCCTCGATGAAATTGGGGAAATGTCTCTAGAATCCCAGGCCAAGTTGTTACGAGTTCTCCAAGATGGGTTGGTAGATCGAATTGGGGGAATGCATTCAGTGCCAGTGGATGTACGAATCATTACGGCCACCAATAGTGACCTGAGTGTTGCCGTGGCAAATGGGCGGTTTCGCTCGGATTTATTTTTTCGTCTTCATGTATTTCCCATCAACGTCCCACCCCTCCGGGATCGACCTGAGGATATTCCCCTATTAGCCCGGCATTTCATGGATCAATTCAAGAGTAAGTTTAAGCGACCGTGTCGTATCATCGAGGAAGACTGCTTGGGGCGTTTACTGAGCTATTCCTGGCCAGGTAATGTTCGGGAACTGCAAAACGTCATTGAACGGGCGATGATCCTTTCAACTGGTCCTGAACTTAGGATTAGTAAGGCCCTCTTTCAGGCACCCTCAATTCCGGAGAAATCCGCAGGCTCCCAGACTTTAAAAGATTCGGAGAAGTCCCAAATTATTGATGCACTCGAATTGGCTGGATGGAGAATCAGCGGGCCCTTTGGGGCTGCCGAACGTTTAGGAATTAACGCCAGTACCTTACGCAGTCGGATGAAAAAACTGTCTATCAGTAGGCCACGTCACGCAGTAGAATCTCTCAAGAATTACCTCACGCTTGCCTTCCTACCTCCCTATTGGTGGGACCTGATAATTTTTATCTAGTTCTAAATACGCCCCCCTGTTCCATCGTTTCTACCTTCTCTTCATGAATTTGTGTTTCGCGACAACTCGCAACGGTGGTCGCGTTTTTCGCGAAAATTCGCGGGTGGAGAGAGTATACCCTTTCCTTTCCGTTTCTTTCTATTCCAGTAAATTCCTTTATTTTTTAATGCGTTAAATTTTTTTTCTAGCAATGAATCATAGTTGGAATATGAATTGCTTGTATACGGAATTTGTTGGTCTATGAAAATTCAAAGCAGGAGATTAATCATAGGGTCTGGGAAGTTACGAAGGGAGGTGGTGAACCGTTTTTTTTACACAATGATGTGGCGTGCTGTAAGTCATCATGAATTCTACTAATCAAGACTGTGCCACATTTATTTTTGGTCGTTATTCATTATCCTAAGGAGGTTTGACCTATGTTTCTTTCTAGAAGACAGTTTTTAAAGGTCACCACGGGGACGGTGGCTGCCGTGGCGTTGGCCGATAAGGCGTTGGCGTTGACGGCGTTACAGCCGGTCATCGAAGTGGGCAATCCACTGGGTGAGTATCCGGACCGTGCCTGGGAGCGGGTGTACCACGATCAGTACCGCTATGATTCATCCTTTACCTGGTGTTGTTCCCCGAACGATACCCATGCCTGCCGGATTCGGGCCTTCGTCCGGAACGGCGTGGTGATGCGGGTGGAGCAAAACTACGATCACCAAACCTATGAAGATCTCTACGGCAATCGCGGCACGTTCGCGCACAATCCTCGGATGTGCTTGAAGGGCTACACGATGCACCGACGGGTGTATGGCCCGTATCGGTTGAAGGGCCCGTTGATGCGGCGTGGCTGGAAAGCCTGGATGGATGCGGGGAGCCCCGAATTCACGCCAGACGTGATGAGCAAATATAAATTCAATGCCCGATATCTCGATGACATGTTGCGGGTGAGTTGGGATACGGCGTTTACCTATATCGCCAAGGCGATGTTGATCATTGCCGAGCGGTACAGTGGCGAAGCCGGGGCCCGTCGGTTGCGGGAGCAAGGCTATCCCCCGGAAATGATTGAAATGTCCAAAGGCTCTGGTGTCCGGTGTATGAAGTTCCGGGCTGGGATGCCGATTTTGGGCGTGATCGGGAAGATGGGGATCACCCGGATGAACGGAGGGTGCGGGGCATTGCTCGACACCTACATTCGGAAAGTCCAACCCAACCAAGCTCAGGGTGGCCGGTATTGGTCGAACTATACCTGGCATGGGGACCAAAACCCAGCCCATCCGTTCTGGTGCGGTATCCAGGCCTCTGACGTCGACATGAACGACATGCGGTTTTCGAAGTTGAATACCAGCTGGGGGAAGAACTTCGTAGAAAACAAGATGCCGGAAGCCCACTGGAAGCTGGAGAGCATTGAGCGGGGTGCCCGGTGTGTGGTCATTACTCCGGAATACAATCCCACGGCGTATCGGGCGGATTACTGGATTCCGGTGCGACCGGCCACGGATGGAGCGTTATTCTTAGGGGCGTGTAAAATCATCTTTGATGAAAACATGCATGACCATGATTTCTGTTCGGCGTATACCGATATGCCCATCTTGGTGCGGTCGGATACGTTGCAATATTTAGATCCTCGGGATGTGATCCAAGGGTATCAGTTGCCAGATTTCTCGAAGACCTATTCAGGGAAAGTGCAAACCTTGGACCCCGCCAAAATTGCCCGCCTCGGTGGGTTTATGGTCTGGGATATTAATAAAGGTGCGGCGGTGCCGATTCATCGGGAATTGGTGGGCTGGCATTTCCGGAATAGCGGTATTGAACCGGCGATGACCGGGTCCTATCGGGTGAAGTTATTGAATGGGCGTGAAGTGGACGTGTTGCCAGTGTTCCAAATGTATCAAGCGCATTTGCAGGATTACGATTTGGACACGGTGCATCAGATCAACCGGGCCCCGAAGGACTTGATCGTCCGCTGGGCACGGGATAGTGGGACGGTCAAGCCGGCCGCCATTCATAACGGGGAAGGCACGAACCACTATTTCCATCAAACGATTATTGCTCGCGGAGCCGCGATGGTGTTGATCATCACGGGGAACGTCGGGAAATTCGGCACCGGGCAGCATACCTGGGCCGGAAACTACAAAGCGGGGATTTGGAATGCCACGCCATGGGGCGGTGGTGGTCTTGGGACCCATACCGCAGAAAATCCCTTCAAAATCACCTTGGACCCCAATGCGCATGGAAAAGAAATCTATGTGCGTGGGTATTACTATGGTGAGGAAGTCGCGTACTGGAACCATGGGGATACGGCGTTGATTGTGAACACGCCGAAGTATGGACGCCGGGTATTTACCGGAAAGACCCATATGCCCACTCCGAGTAAGCTACGGTGGGTGGCCAACGTGAACGTGTTGAACAACGCCAAACATCACTATGACATGGTGAAAAACGTGGATCCGCACATCGAGATGTTAGTCAATCAGGATGTGGAAATGACGTCAGACGTCAACCACAACGATGTGTCCATGGCGGTCAATACCTGGATGGAATTTACCTATCCCGAACACACCGCGACCGTGTCGAATCCGTGGTTCCAAGTGTGGAAGGGTGGCATTCGGCCTCTCTATGATACTCGGAATGACATCGACACCGTGGCGGGTGTCGCCGCGAAGTTGACGGAAATGACGGGCGATCGTCGATTCCGGGATTACTTCAAGTTCGTGTATGACAATCGGGTCGATGTGTATTTGCAGCGGTTGTTGGATGCGAGCTCGACGGCCTATGGCTACAGCGTGGATACCATGCTGAAGTCGGAAAAAGGCTGGATGGTGATGAGCCGGACCTATCCCCGGCAGCCATTCTGGGAAGAAACCAACGAATCCAAGCCCCAATGGACGCGGACCGGTCGGTATGAAAACTACCGCATCGAGCCGGAAGCCATTGAGTATGGGGAAAACTTCATTTCGCATCGGGAAGGGACGGAAGCCACGCCCTATCTGCCCAATGCGATCATGACGACCAACCCGTATGTGCGGCCGGATGACTACGGGATTCCCATCACGGCTCAGCATCATGATGATAAAACGGTGCGGAACATTGCGTTGCCGTGGGCGGAAATCAAACGGTACTCCAACCCACTCTGGGAAAAAGGGTATCAGTTCTATTGTGTGACGCCGAAGACGCGGCATCGGGTGCACAGTCAATGGTCCGTCAATGACTGGGTGCAGATGTATGAATCCAACTTCGGGGATGCGTATCGGATGGATAAACGGACGCCGGGTGTGGGTGAACATCAATTGCATGTGAATCCGCAAGCGGCTAAAGACCGGGGTATCAACGACGGGGACTATGTCTACGTCGATGGGAACCCAGTGGATCGTCCATATCGTGGGTGGAAGCCCTCAGATCCGTACTACAAAGTGGCACGGTTGATGATTCGGGCGAAGTACAATCCTGCATACCCGTACCATGTCACGATGGCGAAACATGCGCCGTTTGTGTCCACTGCGAAATCGGTGAAGGGGCATGAAACGCGGCCAGACGGACGCGCGATTGCGATGGATACGGGATATCAATCCAACTTCCGGTATGGGGCCCAACAGTCCTTTACCCGGGATTGGTTGATGCCCATGCATCAGTTAGACTCGTTGCCCGGCAAACATGCCGTGGCATGGAAGTTTAAATTCGGGTACCAAGTGGATAACCATGCGGTCAATACCGTGCCGAAAGAATGTCTGATGCGTATGACCAAAGCGGAAGACGGCGGGATCGGCGGTCGCGGACCCTGGGAGCCAGTCCGAACCGGGTTTACGCCTGGCCAGGAAAATGAGTTCATGATCAAGTGGCTCAAAGGCGACCACATTAAGATCAAGGTATAAGGATTTGAGGGAGGAGGGTTGCCCAAAATCTGGGACGAGATATTGCAGATACCTCCGCCTCCTCCCTCAATTATTTTTTTCTTGTACCGTTTTTTTTTAGTAGATGAGCGACGATGGGTATCGCCCTTTAATTTTTGTTGTTGATGATAACGAAGTTGTACGGAAAAGTATCGTTAAACGGCTTTTCCGAGAGAACTTTGTGGTTAAGGGTTTTGAGTCAGGAGAAAAGGTTTTAGAAGCTCTTGATTTTGAAATGCCTGATCTCGTGTTTTTAGACATTAAAATGCCAAAACTTAATGGTCTAGAGACGGTCAAGGCAATGAACAAGAAGGGGATGATGACACCTGTCGTCTTTTTAACGGCTCATAGAGAACTCGTGGATATGTCAAAGATCAAATATAAAGGGATCATTTCATTAGTAACCAAATCCTTGGAATTAGAAGACGTTGTATCGGTGGCCAAAGAAGCGATCACTAATCGACGATCTTTAACCTTTTGAAACGGAGGAAATCATGCCAGAAGTATATAATTGGCAATTAGGACGGAAGATGCTGTATCCGTATGAGGAACGGCATCCGAAGTGGCAGTTTGCCTTTGTGTTCAATATCAATCGGTGTTTGGCCTGTCAGACCTGTTCCATGGCCGACAAGTCGACTTGGTTGTTCTCCAAAGGCCAGGAATACATGTGGTGGAACAATGTGGAAACCAAGCCGTACGGGGGCTATCCACAGTTCTACGATGTGAAAATCACGCAGTTGATCGAGCAAGTCAATCCCGGCGGACAAGTCTGGAACGTCCGTGTGGGTCGCAAACACCATGCGCCCTATGGCGTGTTCGAAGGAATGACCATTTTCGATGCGGGTGCCAAAGTTGGGCAAGCGGCCATCGGCTACATTCCTACAGACCAAGAATGGCGGTTTGTGAATATTTATGAAGACACGGCGACGTCGATGCGGGCCATTGTCGAAGGCATTGATAAAACCGGGTTTACCAAAGAAGAACCCTGGAAAATGCAAGGCAGCAGCTTGCCGGAGCATGAAACCTACTTCTTCTATCTCCAACGGATTTGTAACCACTGTACGTATCCGGGCTGTTTAGCCGCCTGTCCAAGAAAGGCCATCTACAAGCGGCCTGAAGACGGGATCGTGTTGATCGACCAAAACCGGTGTCGTGGGTACAAGAAGTGCGTGGAGCAATGCCCATTCAAGAAGCCCATGTATCGTGGAACGACTCGGGTGACCGAGAAGTGCATTGCGTGTTACCCCCGGGTGGAGGGTAAAGATCCTCTCACGGGTGGGGAGCCGATGGAAACGCGATGTATGGCCGCGTGCGTGGGGAAGATTCGCTTACAGAACCTCGTCAAGATTGGCGAAGATGGGCTGTGGGCGGAAGATCGCTGGAACCCACTGTATTACACCATTCGGGTGGAACAAGTGGCGTTACCGTTGTATCCCCAATGGGGAACAGAGCCGAATGGGTTTTATATCCCACCCCGGCAAGCACCTCGGGGGTACATCCGGCAGATGTTTGGGCCGGGCGTGGATGCGGCGATTGAGAAGTATTTGGTGCCGAGCCGGGAATTGTTAGCGGTGCTCCAATTGTGGAGAGCCAGCCAACAAATCATCTTCCGGTATGACGTGATTCCTGGCCCGCTCGTCTTTGAGACCCAGATTCACGGACGTCGGTTCCAAATGTATAACGACACCGTGTTAGGCTTTAACAAGTCTGGCAAGGAAGCCGTACGGCAGCAGGTGGAAGAGCCAATTTACATTCGGCCGGCCGAACGCGTCACCTGGTTGTAGGTCCAGGTGTAAAATGTGGGGGGAAGCGGCCGGCACAGGAGTTCCTGGCCGGCCGTTTCTTTTTGGGGATCTCATTTGTCTTATTGCTTGGTGTAACCCCGGGAAAGCTTAAGATGGATTGTGGACGCTGTGCGGGACTGATGAAATCAATCTATTGGTTTGATTTCCATAACGAAACCGACCAGCCGATTATCGAGGCTTGGCAGTGCCTCAACTGTGGTGAAATTGTCGACCGTATTATTTTGAACAATCGAGAGGGTAAGCCCACTCGATACCTTCAAAAGGCCAGGACCAAAAACTCCATTAGATTGTTTATGAGGAAGTCACTTTTGTAAGTACCTAATCTAGTACATATTGAATCGTATTCTTTCTAACCTTCTGCATCGGGGGCCTCAATTGGAAAATGAGGTAGGAGAATTGCCCAATTCCTGGTTTCTCTGAATCCTCTATTGGTTGGGGCAAAGAATGCCATTTGGTTAGTGAGCGGTAAAATGTGAGGGAATAGATTCAGTGCAGAATATTTGGTCAGCCCATTTTTTTTACTCAAGAGTACATATCATCTCAAAAGGGCTGGAGTCGTAGTTTTCGCTTCCCAATCAGCTTGAAACTTTCCAAGTCCAATATCGGTCAGCGGGTGCCTAATGATTTGCTGAAAAACCGTAAAGGGTATCGTGCAAATATGTCCACCGAGCAACGCTGATTCCAACACATGTTGAGGATGTCGCACGCTGGCTACCAACACTTGCGTTGGATACTCATATTTTTCAAAGATTACGAGGATCTGACGGATAAGTTCCATCCCATGGCTGCTAATATCGTCAAGGCGACCGATGAACGGGGAGACACACCAGGCGCCAGCCTTTGCGGCTAAAATAGCCTGGGTTGGTGAAAAACAGAGGGTGACATTTACCAAAATTCCTTCGCTCGATAATCTTCTGGTTGCCTTGAGACCCTCTGGTGTAAGGGGACATTTTACGACAATGTTTTTATGAATTTTGGCTAATTCTTTTCCTTCCTTCACCATAGCCTCAGCTTCAAGACTGACAACTTCTGCGCTGATTGGACCATTGACAAGTTTGCAAATTTCATACAGCAGTTCTCGAAAATCTCTACCCTCCTTCGCTATGAGAGAGGGGTTAGTGGTCACGCCATCCAAGACTCCAAGACTTGCGGCTTCTATTATCTCACTAATGTTTCCCGTATCAAGATACAGTTTCATTGTTTTCCTTTAATACTAAATGAATAAGTGGCTATCGAAATCTTCCATAAAAATTTGCCTGGGCGACTTCTTGAAAAAATTGAAACAAATCTATCTTTAAGTATGAAAATCACTTTGGACTTAGAAAATTTTTTGGCCAACCCGAGTCTTGATCTTTAAACGAACCCTTCCATAAGCTGGTTGTGGCATTAATTGGCGATTTTTAAGAATGACCTGGTCGACAATTTCGCCACAGTTGAGGCATTGCCAAACCTTCACGAAGGTATTCCCAGTTTCGGTATCAGGGTCATAGATATAGTATCTTTGCATGAGTCCAGTACACCGGTAACAGTTCATGAGCTCCTGTTCCTATTCACGTTTGGAAAGATGGAATGTTTCAGTGTTTCTTTGTTGCCGTCATTGGAGAGCTCGCCCTTCCGATTTTATACGGTGTTAAGTTTTGAACAAAGGGCATTAATGCCAGACGCTTAGCGTCATCTTTAACTTCAAGAAGCGCAATCGCCCCGCGTAATGCATCAGTCAAGGAATGGGTCACAATGGGGTAGATGCCCGCTTGATCAACGACCACATCCAGTATGGCTCCTCCCGCGGGGCCGATCACAAATGTTTGAACACCTTGGAGGCGATTCGCCGGATTCCCGCTTTCCCATACGTCGTCCCATATTTCGGCAATGGGGTGAAGCGCAGAAAAATTATTAGGCCCGCCATTCACGAAAAAAAACCTGACCCGTTCCCCAGGTTTAGCTTCGAGAAAACTTCCTCCTGCAGAAGCATGTACAGGATCATATTTAAAGATTCCCCCATTAAACACGACGTGATCGTACCGACGATCGAAAAATGCTTGCACATCGTCAGGGTCCTTGAGATACAGTTCTGTTTGTACCAGCACATATTCTCGATCAGGCTTTGGTAGCGCATGTGAATCTTTAGGATCAACGATCACGGCACCAACCATACCCCGCGCCAGGTGCTGAATCATGGGAAATGCCCCGCAATGATACGCAAAGACTCCAGGTCGTTTTGCCTTCCAGACATATTCTAATGCTTCCCCGGGATTAATCTCCCGGTAATTGTCGAGAAAATTGGTTTCAGCCGCATGAAAGTCCATTGAATGAGGGCGACTATTTTCCTTGGCGTTGGTGAGGATGAAATGAACCTCATCCCCTTCGGTCACACGCACAACGGGACCTGGAAATTGCCCATTAAAAGTCCATGCTTTGTACTTCGTTCCTTTGCCGTCGATTTCAACTTCAGTTTCAATGGCGGTTAATTCCACTTTGACGGTCTTTGCTAGTGCAGGAGAGATGAAGGGGCTCATTTGTAATAGTCCCAAAATGATCAATCCCAAGATTGGTACGGGCCGTAAAGTTTGCATTCGCATCATGAAAATTTCCTTTCATAGGGAATAATGGTCGCGATTTTATTACATTTCACTGTTTGTGATCCCTAACGGAGATCAAGTTAAATTTTTTCCTGATCCTATACTCATATTCTCAACGAGATATATGCATGTGGTGTGCCAGAAATATTCAAGGCGGGTGAAATTAGAACCTGTTGAAATAATGTAAATAATTCAATTTGATGATTAAGGTGAGGTGACGAGGCCGTGCGGGCCCGCGACGGAGCGTGGTGAGGAAACACACATTCTGTGGTTTTTCGTGGAACTAATGATAAAGGCAATCAAAAAATGAGTTGGAGAAACTTTATCAGGATTCTAATGTATGGTGGCCTGGCCGTTGCAGTTGTAATTTTTTAATCCGGCTTCGGAGAGTGCTAGGGGCTAATCCAAGCTGTTTTGCGGCACCGTCCCCACCTTCGATCTGCCAATTGGTTGCAGCCAATGTCTGCAGAATATGTTGACGTTCGACATCCAATAAGTCTGCTGGTGCCTTTGGAACTGGCGTGGTATTGGAAGGGGTGAGCAGCCGATCTTCAATTCGTAATACCGAGTCATGCGAGAGAATCACTGCCCGCTCAATGACGTTTTCTAATTCTCGTATATTTCCTGGCCAGGAATATCGGATAAGTCTACGAAGAGAGTCTTGTTCAATAGTTTCACAAGGTCGCTTGAATTTAATTCGGTAATGCTCGAGAAAATGCTGCGCCAATTCTGGAATGTCTTCGGGCCTAGATCGAAGCGGAGGAATAGTAATCGGGAAGACATGAATACGATAAAAGAGATCAGCACGAAAACGCCCCTGTACAATCGCGGTTGATAGATCTGCGTTTGTCGCAGCAATAAGGCGGACATCCACCGGAATAGAATGCTTCCCTCCCACTCGGTCTACTAAACCATCTTGAATGACCCTTAATAATTTTGCCTGGGTCTCTAACGGCATTTCACCGATCTCATCTAAAAACAACGTTCCGCCGTTGGCTAATTCAAACCGTCCTTCTCGTTTAGCCTCTGCACCGGTGAAGGCGCCCCGTTCATGTCCGAAGAGTTCACTTTCCACCAAGCCAATAGGGAGTGCCGCACAATTGATTCGCACCAATGGTTTATCTTTTCGTGGGCTTTCATCGTGAATGGCCTGTGCCAGGAGTTCCTTCCCTGTGCCAGTCTCTCCCGTGATTAGGACAGTGGCGGAAGTTGGTGCGACTTCCCGAGCGAGTGCAAGTGCCTCCTGAAAAAGGCGGCTTTTACCCACCATGGGTCCGAACATTTTTGTCTGTTTGAGTTCTTGAACCAGATAAGTATTCTCTCGTGCCAATTGCTGGTGTAACCGGCTAATTTCTTCATAGGCTTGGACATGGTCGATGGCGTACGCGATTTGCATGGCGACCTGCGATAAAAACTCGAGGTCCTCTGAGCTTGGGTGACCAGCATCGACACTTCCAATATTGAGAATTCCCAAACATTTCTCTTTGACGAGAAGTGGGAAATTGATCATTCGGCCTAAACCTTCTTTCACGTACCAGGCATCTTCGAGAAACACTTGCTCGTGCTTGAGATCTGGACGGACATGGAATGTCTTGTGCTCATAGACCCATCCCATCCCACTTCCCATTCGTGGGATCACGGAATTTTGTTTCACCACCACTTTAGGGAGATTGGTTGCCACGACATAAAACCGAAATCCATCGGCTTCGGCGTCATACAGGGTGACACTTGCTCGGGCCCATGGCATGACTTGGTGAATTTGGGCGGTGATGGCTTGCCACAGACTTTTGGTATTACGTTGAGAATTCAGCTCAATGGCAACTTTGAGCAATGCACGATAGTTGGTTTCGATACGGTTCACAAGAGATTCCTTGATTGGTTCCATAAGGTATATAAGCATATGGATTGTGGTGATGTCCATGGAACCTTACCGCTTGGCTATGAGCGGTAAGACATAAAGAATCATGAAGTTTTCTGAAGAGTATGTGGTTCGAAATGGATTGTAAAACGAGGAAATATTGTAATGCGAAGTCGTAGCGGTTTAGTAGCCGGAAAATTTCTCCGAACGAAATTGTGTCTTCACGATTCCCGCTTCGCTCAGCATGGATTTCATGCCTTCAACCATCTTTGGAGGGCCGACCACATAATAATGTGGCTGCTGAATATCATCCAGGTACTTCTTCAGCATTGTGCCGTCGCAATATCCTGTTTCCCCGGTCCATTTGTGAAGAGAAAGTTGCGACTGTGTCATGATCGGAATGAGGGTGAAGAGTGGGTGGGTTTCTTGACGGGTGTGTAGTTCCTCAAGAAAGGCGGCGTCTTCGGGGCGCCGATTCGTGTAGAAGAGGTATATCCTATTTGGTAATTGATCATGGACGGCTTGGACGAGCATGCTTCGAAATGGTGTGATCCCAATGCCTCCTGCCAGAAAGACCAACGGCTTTGTCATTGTCTCCGATAAAATTAACGTGCCGAATGGACCCTCAATGTTCACAGGGGAGTCAAGGGGTAACCGTGTTAGGACTTGCTTAAATGAAGTATCTCGTAAACGGGTCACGACCATTAGATGATCTTCAGAGGGAGCGCTGGCAATCGTGAAAGCCCGTGTATTTCCTTTTGAATCAGTTTCAGGGGGATGGAGTAATTCAAGGTCCAGGAATTGCCCCGCCTTGAACGAGAAACCTGTTGGCCGTTCAAAATAAAAGGCCACGGTGTTTTCAGCCACTTCTTGACGGGCCTTCAGTTTTACCAGATATGTTCCTGGAATAGAATTTTCATTCATAGACACTTTCTTTATCCCTGTTCGTCTATGTCGCCTTAAGATGTGTTAACAGAAAAAATCCCTAAGTTCACACAATTCTATAATGGTTTCTGGAGGCGGAGAGAGGGAACGATCTCTACTCCTTCACCCAGCACTTCCAATCCGAAATGGGGATTGTCGTGCATTTCATGCACGCTACGTCTTCCCTGTGGAGCCTGATATGCCAGATCGACAGAAACGGTTTGGCCTGGCAGGATAGTTATTTCTTGACCAATATATTGTTTCATGCCGGCATGCCACGCGGAGAGTGTATAGGTCCCTGGTGGAATATCGTTGATCTCAAACTTCCCGTCCAGATTAGTAATGGCATAATACGGGTTTTTGACCACGACGCCCCAGGAGAACATATAGGGATGGAACCCACATTGCATAACAAATAAGTCTCGCTCTTTTTGTAAATGAATGGATTCGACCATAGGTGTTCCAGGTAAGTGCTGGTGACCATTCATGAGCCCCAACACTTGATGAAATGGATTCATGGGCAGCGGTCGATTGAACAATACCCGTGCTCCACGAACCCGTGCGGTTTCATAACCCTGAATGTCGTGCTCGACTGGATCCATATTAATGACTTCAATTTCATCTCGATCGCGTAGGACGTTGATGAAGGGATAAAAATCACAGTCCTTGGCTTCGATCGACACTTTTGGGAGTATAAAAGGTTTCCCCTGTTTAACTCCCTTGAGCACCACAACCACATCTTTGAGTCCATTGTTTGGAGCCACGAGGAAATCTTCGACAATTCGCCATCCGGTTCCTGTAGAAATCCTACCGCAATACACCGCATCGGGAATGGTGGCCAAATTAAAGGCCATCGGTCTCGGAGATCCGCCGGCTAAGGTAATGGTGCCCGTGATAGTCCCACCATTGGATACAGGAATTTCTTCATACGCCCAGCCCGGTACCCCTAGGAAGAAGGTGAGGGCGACGCTGCTTATTATAGGAAGGATTTTTCTTACAATTTCGGTCAGGTGTTTCATCTTTCGTAACTCCTTTTCTCCTGTTCCTGGTCAGGTTGATGTCCCCTCGCCTGAAGCAATCAAGAGAACCCGAGACGGCTTCTCTTGATTGACAGGCTGCAAAGCGAAATTATTTAAATCTGACAGACTGAGTTTGGGGTTGGCTCGTCTGGGGTGCTTGTGCTTCTTTCACCTTCGGCATGGCACCGGTTAAAGACAGTAACCGTGTATCCCCTTGTGGAAGGACACGGAAGTATCCCCATTGCCCGGATTGAGAATAGGGTAGACGTTGGTTATTCCAGATATAATCTCCCGGGAGACGGTAAGAGCCTCCTGCCGATGGAATCAGAGCATCAATTACCTCTGATCCCCCGAATTCCACCACGCTGATCAGATCTGCTCCCGGCATGAACGGTTCGATTGGCCATTCATGTTGTTCCACGCTGAACATGCCGTTCTGTTCACTGCTGGCTCCAAGCACATGGATTCGGACTGGATCACCCGCATGGGCTTCAATGAGTGGGGTGACCGGGTCTTGTGGGTCATCCACTTCACACGGTTGGAACATGCGTCCGAGTGTGCAGCCAAGTTCCTCTCGATACAAATAAGGTTCTGAACGGTAGTTGACCCCGGTGAGTCCGGCGACGTTCTGGACATATGGCATAAAGCTTGTTCCAATGATGTTATCTTCATCTTGGAAAAATAACGCCACGTCCCGATAATTTTGTCGGTGTTCATTTCCTGAAATGCTTCGATCAATCAGCACGTCGGCCATCCAACTATTTTTCAGCGAAATATCCGCCCCTGTTTTAGGATCACGATAGACTGAGCCCTTGGGGCCAACAATGATTGCTCCAAACAATCCATTGCGCGGGTTCATCATCATATCGCCCCCATCCCAGACGAGAGAAGTAATTTCTCCGATTGATGGATCGGCATAATAGGTGTAGGTCCGGCTCTCTCCGGGGCCAGCCGTTTGGTCACCTGGATTGAACCCGAGATTCACACCCAGGGAGTCCTTCGGGTCAAAAGACAGGGAAAAAGCAGAGAATGATGCGCGACTCGATTTCATTTTATTCGTAAGATGAATTTTCACGCAGTCACCCACATTGACTCTGAGCGTCAACGGCATGGGTTGGAACCCTTCGTTGACCTGAGCCATGTCTTCATCCAATACATAGATTTTCCCATGTGGATTTCGAAGCTCGATCTTTCGCTCGAAATCCACTTCAATGGCTTCGGGCGCCTTCGGATTGAAAGTCATCTCCGGATGATCAAGCGCTGAGACATTGAATGATTTGACCGGAGCATCGTTCGAGCATACAGGCAAGGGCGGTTTCGGCCCTTCTTGTTGCCCGAAGCCTCGTGGTAATGGTTTCAGATTTTCTTTCATCGTGTCATGTACGCGGATAATACCCCATGACCCTTCGGACAGTTTTGATGAGCGACCGTTAAAGTATAAATAGTCACCGGGTTGTCTGCGAGGTCCGCCGGCTTCGGGAACTACGAGATCATACCGCTCCGCAATGCCGACATGGATGGAGTTTTTTCGGTTAGCATCGCCGGCATAGCGTTCGGTCAGGAACGTGTGTCCTGCAACCGTAAAGACATGGGTTTCATTCATGAGCGATTCCACTAACCTGAAGACGACCGTGTCTCCGGTGTAGGCTTCCAGTAATGGCGTACTGGGGTCGCCGTGCACGTCACTGCTGAATATTTTGGATGGATCAGGATTGACTGCCAAACGCTGCGCAATTGGTTCTGCACGAAAATCAATCCCGCTTCCGGTTGTGTGAGTGCCGCCATTCAAGAAGGGCATTGGCGTCATTTTTAACTTGTCCGGCATTTGAAACGACACGGTTCTCCCGGCTTCTAATGCCACTTCAATCGGTTGGCCAGGAGGATTCCCTGCGGTCACAATGTTCACGGTGTGAGGCACGGTGTCATGCATTTGGACCGTGAGTTCCCGGAAACTATTGTTGACCCCATAGCCGACAGGTTCGGTCGTATGAATATCGGCGATGGGGCCAGTGCGAATCGGTTTACCAGTTTGTGGATCATGGTAGGTGGCACCGACTGGTTCGACTAACAAGGAGCAGAATCCACCATGCGGCCAGGTCGTAGCGCCAAATGCATGGTCGTGGCAAAACACCGTGCCTACGTCCGCGTCTAGCCAAAATCGCTGCCTGACGAATTCCACGGTGACGATGTCATCTTTTGGATGATCGTGCTCCAAGGGCGAGTGGAACGAGATAGTGTCGCCCTGGATATTTTTGATTCGACGAATCTCATTGCCTTTCACGTTATCCGCGCCTACCAGTAACAAGGTGTCCTTGTGGTATTGGGCGGCATTCGATACCCGAATGGATTGGGCGCCCTTTTTCACCGGCTCAAGGATGAGCGCGTTCATGGGTACGGGTAGGCCCTTCTTCACCTCCTTCTCCAACATCGTAAACGGGCGGACGGACTGTTCATAGGACATGCCGGTGATCACGCCGTCGGAGGACTGGGTATCGAATTGTACAAAGTGGAAATGGGTGTTGATCTTCGAGGATTGGAAATTCGTAAAGTCGTCGTCTTCCCATTCACTTGTGAGCACGTAATCCAAACAATCATATATATTGGCGCGAAAGACCAATGGATGTTTTAAATCGTTGTTGGCGCGAATGGCTTCCTCTTCTTCGTGCACCACGAAAATTAATGCCTTGGGATCGATTACGGCTTCTTCGACGCCCTCTTTCGCTGACATTTCAATGGGTGTTTCAATGAAATGAACGTTGTAGTAGGCCTGCTTTGCATTATCCGGACACAGACTCCATCGTCCATTTTCTCCTGGTTTTGCCGGTTGCGTTGATGGATTACCGTTGGCATCTCGGCGAATGGGTTCAAGCCATGGCGCCGGGTTATGGTCAGGTGCAAAGGGTACTCGCTTGCCGAAATGCGGAGACATGTGTGGCCAGGCTAGTTTTCCCGTAAGCGGGTCAAATAACAGGGGGCGCCGCTTCCCTGGAGTCTTCGATGTATACTTAGGATTTTCAATGGTGCTTTCTTTTTCTGCTAAGGCCGTGATTCCATCCCAGGTCCAATCCCAGACTGAGGCATCATATGCCAAGATTTGTCCTCGTTCGTCATCCGTGTGCCCGGGTTGTCCTGGTGTGGGCAATTGCATTGAAACCCAATCTTTTATTGTTACGACCGTGGGATTGGCAGTCCACTGACTTTCGCCTTTTTCAATAATTTGAAAACGCGAACCGAACCAGTCCAGGGTTTTACCGACGAGTTGATCGGATGTTACGGCGCGTTGCATACGTCCACGCCGATCCGGCAGTTCTGCCAAGTCGGGCATCACATCGGTATGAAGGGAGTCTTCTTGTAACGTGTTATAGACCCGCCAATACCCCCACATGCCCGCCACATAGTGGTGAGCCACGTGACAGTGATAGAGGAAATCCCCTGCCCCCTGTTGACACAAGCCGGACCCGCATTCGGTTTCTAAATCTACCGCTTCGGCCGGCCCGATGACCTCGGTATCCACACGATCTGATTTGGTGCGAATCACCGGATACTTTACAGGACCGTTTTTGGCTTTATGCCACAGCGGCATTTCGTCCGTGGCTCGTGGACTCCTTGCCCACCGAATAGATCCACCGTGAGGATGATGCGAGTGAAAAATTTCAGAGCCACCATGGATGAGCCGCCATTTGGCTGGATCGCCTAAATAACTGCGCGGGATGGGTGTCGGGGCATCGCCAAATGTATAGGAACTATAGCCTAGAGATTCATCTTCGAATCCGAAATATTCATGCTGGAGATGCATGTAGTTAATTCCGAACGGCTCACTTCGATAGTTTAAGGCGCGTGCACCAGGACGATAAACGTCGGTAAGAGGATCGCGTTGCGGGAGAAAATCTCCATGTTTGTTTACAGGGCGAAAGGCTTCATCACCGACTTCATGATAAATCACGACAAATTCTCTATAGTCTGGTCCATGAGCGTTATCGATGATAGCTTGCCATCCGCTTTCCAGAGTTTCACCCTCATGGTTTTTGACGGCAGGAAGATAAGACGATCCCTTTGGTTCCACGATTAAGGCTCCAAAAAGACCCATGACCGTTAGCTCACGGTCGTTACTGTAGCTATGAAACTGACGTCCTCCCTCCTGCGTGTCTGGATGGATGTACCATTCCAAGTCGATGGTTTTTCCTTCTCCAACGACTGCATCGGGATTTGTTGTGGTCGCTGGTTGTCCTGTAGAGCTCACGATCATGCTTGATCCATGAATCTGAAAACTGACTTCTTCCCCAAATTCCAATTTGTTGCGGAGTGTAATTTTTAGGCAATCGCCTTGATTGGCTCGAATGACCAGAGGCTGGATCCAATCAGTCTGCAATCCGTTTGTGACCGAACCTTGATCAAATCCTTCTTTTTCTCTAGCCGCTGCATTGCGCTGTTCTTCACGCCGAATGTGCTCAATATTGTTTGTGAGGACGTACATGTAGCCTGGATAGTAATCCAGCCATTGATTCAAGGTTATTTCTACGTTAATCGCGGACACATCAAAATGTCTTATTGGGGCATAGGTCGGGCATCGGCCTGCTGAAGTCGCAACTGGTTGGGTCTCATAATTGGATCCCAGCAGGTAATCAGCCCCTCCTGCCCCATATTGATGAAGCATCGACATGGTGTTGTACGACCCGTCGTTTGAATCGGAGGCCAGATCCATCTGCATTTGATGGTTCATGCGTTCCATCAAGCGTTGATGTTGTCCATCAACCTTTGCGGCGCGATCGGGGCGGCCTTCAATAGCGTCTTCTAAAACGGTTTGTCCTTTGAGCTGTTCAACCCACCCTTGAGAAGGTTGAGCAGCAGTGACCATAGGCGGATGAGTTGAATGTGCCCCTTTGCCTTGAATGGCGTCAGATGAAAAACTTGAATGTGGGAACAACAGTCCAATGTTCGTGGCTAGACAACATCCTAAAACCACATAGGCTAATTTTTTGAACGTACACATGAAAATTCCTCCTCGAATATAGTGATGACGATCGTTAGCTAGTCCGTATGGCCTTCCTTGTCTGCATACACCAGGCCAGAACAGTAGGAAATTTGTTTTAATAAGGAAGCTGCTGAAAAAACGTGGAAATTAGAAGCAAGCGAAAAAAGTTGTAGAGAAAGAGAGAGAATTGGTCACGAAATGACGTGGCCAATTCATGCCGTTTCCCTCCATTTTTCGAGGGATTTGATTCAATTCCCGCACGGCTTGGAATGAGCAATGGCAATCAGAAAGATTAAGTTCAAAGGTGCCCCCTGATTTAAAAAGCGTAGACTTCCTGTAAATATTTTTGAGAGTTAGAAGAAGCTGTTAACAGGAACTGATCCCATTCTGGGAATATTAGTGAATGGTTTCGGATTGGTTCAGTGAAGTGAGAGAGAAGGTATTTAGTATCTAAAAATTATAAAAGTCATCGTCTTTTATGTTTTGTGCGTTTATGCACAGAATTGAATATTGAAATCGCGCAGGACGGTATTGTAATAATTTATGGCATTGAAATTTCGAGGTTTATGGTGACTAATCCGCGATATTCTGATGGACTTTTCGGGGTGAAGTTTCAAATAATTGGTGAAAGGACGTAGTCCTTTTGGGTCTGAGTATTTATTTTTAACAGTAACATACTGAAATTAAACATTATTTTTGTCATTACATTGGGATGCACTATTAAAGTCCCTAAAACCTTGCATTAAGTAAAAATCAGTATTCATACTAAACTATAGATTGGTCCAGTTTTTGCTTTACTTAAGAAGTACTCATACATTTTTCGCAAAGACTTTGAATAACAGTTTTGAGGTGGCGAAAGAAAATTCAATCAAAGTTTTCCTACGTAGAAATATCGGGGGTGGTCATGCCTTATAAGAGTGGTTCGAATGTCGCGAAAATTGTAGATTCTCATTTATCTGATATTGGGGTGGTCGAACGGTTTTACCAAACCTTGCTTGAGGTCACGAACATTCTTAATTCTCAGAGAAATACGGAAAGTTTATGGAAAGCCATTACGGGACACATAAAAAAGGTCATTCCGTGGGAGCGGGCGGGCATTACCCTGTATCACGAAGATATTGATGGCTTTCGCTTTTATGCCGTAGAAACAAGTATGCCAACTGTGAAGTTGACATGCGATACGGTGATCCCTCGAGAAGGTAGCGGTTTTGGATGGGTCTATGACCATAAGTCAATTCACATTCGAAAATCCCTCCAGCATGAACAGGTGTTTCTTGAGGATCACTATTATTTACAGGAAGGGCTTGGTCGAATGATTAATCTGCCCCTCATTGTTCGCGATACCTGTTTGGGCACGCTCAATATTGGGAGTGTGGAATCGGGTGACCCTGACCCACAAAGTTTGACATTTTTACGTCAAGTAGCGACCCAAATTGCCTTTGCAATCGATCAGGTGAAGTCCTACGAAGAAATTAGTCAATTACGAGAACAGTTGGCCAGGGAAAATGCGTATCTGCTCGAGGAAATAAAATTCAATCACGATTTTGGAGCCATGATTGGGGCCAGCCAAAAATTTAAAAAGGTTTTAGATTTGGCTCAAGCCGTGGCTAAGACCAACAGTTCTGTTTTGATCACCGGAGAAACCGGAACCGGCAAGGAGCTCCTGGCTCGCTTTATCCATGAGTTGAGTTCTCGGAAAAATAATCCCTTTGTCAGAATCAATTGTGCCTCACTACCGGCAGGCCTTGTGGAAAGTGAATTGTTTGGTCATGAGCGTGGCGCCTTTACCGGCGCAGAGCAATATCGTCCAGGGAAGTTTGAATTGGCCGATAACGGCACGCTGTTTTTGGACGAAATTGGAGAGATGCCCTTAGAGGCGCAAGCCAAGTTACTGCGAGTCCTTCAGGATGGAATTATCGACCGCGTGGGAAGCAGTAAACCCCTTTCTGTTGATGTCAGAATTATTGCGGCGACGAATAGTGATCTGAGCAAGTTGATTGCCGAAGGGCGATTTCGCTCAGACCTGTTTTATCGGCTCCATGTCTTTCCCATTGTTATCCCACCGCTTCGGGAACGTCCTCAGGATATTGCCCTGCTGGCAAGGCATTTTATGGACAAAAATCGTGTGGAGTTTAAACGACCCTGTCAGGATATTGATGAGGCCTCACTTGAACGTCTGCTTCAATATTCTTGGCCAGGGAATATTCGTGAACTTAAAAACATTATTGAACGAGTCATGATCCTTTCTCGATCTGCTATCCTGCATATTGATAAATCATTGCTGAGCACCAAACAAGTAGGAGGAGACCAGGAGTTTTCCGGGGAACTCAAAGACATAGAACGGTCGAGGATTCAACAGGCTTTGGTGCGAAGCGAAGGAAAAATTGAAGGTGCCTTGGGTGCGGCTAAACAATTAGGGCTTCATCCAAGTACTTTGCGAAGTCGATTAAAAAAGTTAGGGCTAAACCGCCAAGCTATAGCATAAGCTTGGTTTCTGTCTCATTGTGTTTCCTGCCTTGAAGGTGTTTTTTACCTTTCGTTCCCTTCTTTCCATTCTTTATTCATAACCAGGAATTCTCTGCGTTTATCCGACAAAGGGGTAAACCAATAAGATTTCTTCTTCACATATTACTGGATTAGTTTTTCAATTTTTTACCATTGAAAACTTGAGGAAGGCCTGCGGTATCCCTCGAATTTTCCATGGTTGTGATGTTGTAATACAAGCCACATTCCCCACCTTACTTTCAGTTAATTCTAATTTTTCATGAGGTTAACACTCGTCGTTTTTAAATGGGTGTGCTTGGGCAACAAATTTGCACTTCTTGGGAAAGTCCCTTCTGTGAAGGACGAATGATGACCTCGCACTCATCAGCATTTTGTGCCAATCGATCAGTCGTAGTGGTTAGGGAGTATGTCAAAAGCGAAGTTTAAAAATGATTCATGGTGAAGAAGAAAGGAGGCTTAAGAGTCGAGAAACGACGAAAGAAAATTTGGTGTCACCCAATAGGTGTCGATGGGTTGTTCATTAACCCTTTTTAGGGATGGAGGAAAAAGAAATGTTTCTATCAAGACGCCAGTTCATGAAAGTTTCAACGGGAGCCGTAGCTGTAGTGGCTTTGGCTGATAACGCGTTGGCTCTTACAGCCTTGCAGCCGGTTATTGAGGTAGGGAATCCGCTCGGCGAGTATCCTGATCGCGCTTGGGAGCGGGTGTATCACGATCAGTATCGCTATGATTCATCCTTTACCTGGTGTTGTTCCCCCAACGACACCCATGCCTGCCGGATTCGTGCTTTTGTGCGGAACGGGATCGTGATGCGGGTAGAGCAAAACTACGATCATCAAACCTATGAAGATCTCTACGGTAATCGCGGGACCTTCGCGCACAATCCCAGGATGTGCTTGAAGGGCTACACCATGCACCGACGAGTGTATGGTCCGTACCGTTTAAAAGGCCCCCTCATTCGGCGGGGGTGGAAAGCTTGGATGGATGCCGGCAGCCCCGAATTTACCCAAGATATTGTAACAAAGTATAAATTCAACGCTCGGTATCTGGATGACATGTTACGGGTCGGTTGGGATACCGCTTATACTTATCTCGCCAAAGCTATGATCATTATTGCAGAGCGCTATAGTGGAGAGGCAGGAGCTCGACGTCTGCGTGAGCAAGGCTATCCACCGGAAATGATTGAAATGACCAAAGGGTCAGGAGTCCGGTGCATGAAATTCCGTTCAGGAATGCCCGTCCTTGGAATTATTGGAAAGATGGGAGTCACACGAATGAACGGGGGTTGTGGGGCATTGCTCGATACATACATCAGGCAAGTGAAACCGAATCAAGCTCAAGGGGGACGGTATTGGAATAATTATACGTGGCATGGAGATCAAGATCCTTCCCAACCTTGGTGGAATGGTACGCAAAATTGCGATGAAGATCTGAACGATATGCGGTTTTGTAAATTTAATACGAGCTGGGGAAAGAACTTTGTTGAGAACAAGATGCCGGAAGCCCACTGGAAGTTGGAGTGCATTGAGCGAGGAGGACGGATTGCAGTCATCACGCCCGAATACAATCCAACCGCCTATAGAGCAGATTACTGGATTCCCGTTCGTCCCGCCACGGATGGGGCGTTTTTCCTTGGCGCCGCGAAAGCCATTTTTGATGAAAATATGCAGGACATGGACTTTATTCAGTCATCTACGGATCTTCCCATTCTGGTGCGGAGCGATACACTCCAATATTTAGATCCACGGGATGTCATCAAGGATTATCAATTCCCTGACTTATCGAGAAGTTATTCAGGAAAAGTGCAAACGTTAAAGCCATATGAGATTGAGCGGTTGGGTGGTTTTATGGTGTGGGATATCAATCAAAATCAGGCTGTGCCCATTCATCGGGAGTTAGTCGGGTGGCATTTCAAGAATAGCGGTATTGAGCCTGCGTTAATGGGGACGTTTCGAGTTAAACTGTTGAATGGTCGTGAGGTAGATGTCCTGCCAATTTATCAGCTCTATCAAGTTCATTTACAGGATTATGACCTCGACACGGTCCACCAAATCAATCGGGCTCCTAAGGATTTAATTATCCGATGGGCTAGGGATATGGGGACCGTCAAGCCGGCGGCCATTCATAATGGAGAAGGTGTGTGCCACTATTTCCATATGACCTCCATGGGTAGAGCCGCTGCCATGACTCTCATTATTACCGGAAATATAGGCAAATTTGGTTCGGGGTGTCATACCTGGTCCGGGAATTATAAGGCAGGAATTTGGGCATCGACTCCTTGGGCTGGGGCAGGTTTGTCCGTTCACACGGGAGAAAACCCCTTTAAAATTACTACGGATCCCAATGCGCATGGAAAAGAAATATTCACTCGTGGTTACTATTATGGAGAAGAAGTTGGCTATTGGAATCATGGGGATACGGCGTTGATTGTGAATACGCCGAAGTATGGGCGACGAGTGTTTACTGGGAAAACGCACATGCCAACCCCAAGTAAGTTCCGATGGGTGGCGAATGTCAATATCTTGAATAATTCCAAGCACCATTACGATATGGTGAAAAACGTTGATCCGCATATTGAAACTATTGTTCATCAGGACATCGAGATGACCTCCGACGTCAATCATGCAGATGTTTCGTTTGCGGTAAATAGTTGGATGGAATTTACCTATCCGGAAATGACCGCCACAGTTTCGAATCCCTGGATGCAAATTTGGAAGGGTGGTATTCGACCGCTCTATGACACACGAAATGACTTGGATACCGTGGCAGGAGTCGCGGCGAAACTCAAGGAGCTGACAGGTGATAGGCGCTTCCGTGATTACTTTAAATTTGTCTATGATAACCGGGTGGACGTCTATGTCCAGCGACTACTTGATGCTGGTTCCACGTCTTATGGGTATAGTGCAGACACCATGTTGAAGTCGGAAAAAGGCTGGATGGTCATGTGCCGAACCTACCCTCGAGTCCCACTGTGGGAGGAAGCCAATGAAAGTAAACCTCAATGGACCAGAAGTGGACGACTAGAAACTTACCGCATCGAGCCGGAAGCCATTGAGTATGGGGAAAACTTCATTTCGCATCGGGAAGGGACGGAAGCCACGCCCTATCTGCCCAATGCGATCATGACGACCAACCCGTATGTGCGGCCGGATGACTACGGGATTCCCATCACGGCTCAGCATCATGATGATAAAACGGTGCGGAACATTGCGTTGCCGTGGGCGGAAATCAAACGGTACTCCAACCCACTCTGGGAAAAAGGGTATCAGTTCTATTGTGTGACGCCGAAGACGCGGCATCGGGTGCACAGTCAATGGTCCGTCAATGACTGGGTGCAGATGTATGAATCCAACTTCGGGGATGCGTATCGGATGGATAAACGGACGCCGGGTGTGGGTGAACATCAATTGCATGTGAATCCGCAAGCGGCTAAAGACCGGGGTATCAACGACGGGGACTATGTCTACGTCGATGGGAACCCAGTGGATCGTCCATATCGTGGGTGGAAGCCCTCAGATCCGTACTACAAAGTGGCACGGTTGATGATTCGGGCGAAGTATAATCCAGCCTTCCCGTACCATGTCACGATGGCCAAGCATGCGCCGTTTGTGTCGACTGCGAAATCGGTGAAAGGGCATGAAACGCGGCCAGACGGACGCGCGATTGCGACGGATACGGGGTATCAATCGAATTTTCGATACGGGGCTCAACAATCTTTTACGCGGAGTTGGTTAATGCCTATGCATCAAACGGATTCATTACCAGGAAAGAGTGCGAACAAATGGAAATTCAAGTGGGGTTTTGAAATTGATCATCATGCAGTCAATACAACACCAAAGGAATGTTTGATTCGGATTACGAAAGCCGAGGATGGTGGCATTGGTGGCCGCGGTCCCTGGGAGCCAGTCCGATCCGGGTTTACGCCTGGCCAGGAGAATGAGTTCATGATCAAGTGGCTCAAAGGCGACCACATTAAGATCAAGGTGTAATAATAAATTGAGGGTGGAGGCTTTCTGAATTTGGGGGCGGAATTGTGCCATTGCCTCCACCCTCATTATTAGTGCTTATATTTTAATACCAAGTTTTTAAAAAGGTGAATGTATATGAGTGGCGCCCTTCTGTTTTTGTGGTAGATGATAACGCCGTCGTTCGGAAGAGTATTGCCAAACGACTCGTAAGGGAAGCCTTTTTGGTTCAAACTTTTGAGTCAGGTGAAAAAGTTCTTGACGCACTTCATCACGAACATCCCGATGCTGTGCTGTTGGATTTTAAAATGCCTGGACTTAATGGAGAAGAAACCTTAGCTGAGATGCGGAAAAGAGGGTTAACGGTTCCCGTCGTCATTTTAACGGCTTATAGTGATGTCATGGATGTGTCAAAGAGTCAGTATCAAGGGGTCGTGTCACTGGTAACTAAATCTTTGGAATTAGAAGACGTTGTATCGGTGGCCAAAGAAGCGATCACTAATCGACGATCTTTAACCTTTTGAAACGGAGGAAATCATGCCAGAAGTATATAATTGGCAATTAGGACGGAAGATGCTGTATCCGTATGAGGAACGGCATCCGAAGTGGCAGTTTGCCTTTGTGTTCAATATCAATCGGTGTTTGGCCTGTCAGACCTGTTCCATGGCCGACAAGTCGACTTGGTTGTTCTCCAAAGGCCAGGAATACATGTGGTGGAACAATGTGGAAACCAAGCCGTACGGGGGCTATCCACAGTTCTACGATGTGAAAATCACGCAGTTGATCGAGCAAGTCAATCCCGGCGGACAAGTCTGGAACGTCCGTGTGGGTCGCAAACACCATGCGCCCTATGGCGTGTTCGAAGGAATGACCATTTTCGATGCGGGTGCCAAAGTTGGGCAAGCGGCCATCGGCTACATTCCTACAGACCAAGAATGGCGGTTTGTGAATATTTATGAAGACACGGCGACGTCGATGCGGGCCATTGTCGAAGGCATTGATAAAACCGGGTTTACCAAAGAAGAACCCTGGAAAATGCAAGGCAGCAGCTTGCCGGAGCATGAAACCTACTTCTTCTATCTCCAACGGATTTGTAACCACTGTACGTATCCGGGCTGTTTAGCCGCCTGTCCAAGAAAGGCCATCTACAAGCGGCCTGAAGACGGGATCGTGTTGATCGACCAAAACCGGTGTCGTGGGTACAAGAAGTGCGTGGAGCAATGCCCATTCAAGAAGCCCATGTATCGTGGAACGACTCGGGTGACCGAGAAGTGCATTGCGTGTTACCCCCGGGTGGAGGGTAAAGATCCTCTCACGGGTGGGGAGCCGATGGAAACGCGATGTATGGCCGCGTGCGTGGGGAAGATTCGCTTACAGAACCTCGTCAAGATTGGCGAAGATGGGCTGTGGGCGGAAGATCGCTGGAACCCACTGTATTACACCATTCGGGTGGAACAAGTGGCGTTACCGTTGTATCCCCAATGGGGAACAGAGCCGAATGGGTTTTATATCCCACCCCGGCAAGCACCTCGGGGGTACATCCGGCAGATGTTTGGGCCGGGCGTGGATGCGGCGATTGAGAAGTATTTGGTGCCGAGCCGGGAATTGTTAGCGGTGCTCCAATTGTGGAGAGCCAGCCAACAAATCATCTTCCGGTATGACGTGATTCCTGGACCCCTCGTCTTCGAGACCCAGATTCATGGTCGACGGTTCCAGATGTATAACGACACGGTGTTGGGCTTCAACAAGTCCGGCAAAGAAGCGGTACGGCAGCAGGTGGAAGAGCCGATTTACATTCGGCCGGCCGAACGCGTCACCTGGTTGTAGGTCCAGGTGTAAAATGTTGGGGGAGAAGCGGCCGGCACAGGAGTTCCTGGCCGGCCGCTTCTTGTATTGTTGGTAGCGCTTTTGTGCGAAGACCGTGTATTTAATAATTTGTTAAGAACTTGGCGAATGAGTCCCATCCCGATACTGGTGAATTCATCAAATCGACTAATGAATTGAGATACTCGCCCACCATCATTCTGTCTTAAGGTGCCTTCCTTCTGCACTGATAGTGTCCTTGAATAAGCTACTGATTTCATTAGAGAATTCAGAAGATTCTACTCTTTCTTTTACAACGAGTGGCGGGTTTTTAGTTACCCAATCCAACCCATGGAGGTTCGCGGCTTCACTCATGCATTTCACCTGCTAAATTGAGCGGATGCGCACAGGTGTAAAGGAGTGAATTCGAACAGAATCGAGGACTACAATCAATGCAACTCTTTCGAAGGTCCCGAGCCTTTAAGGGGAATTCTCAATACTTACGTGAGTTTCCAAAGAGAACACACTGATAAATTAATTATGGAACGATTCTTGCACAGAAAAAGACGCGAAATGTTGGGAAATTCATGTTGGTCTGGTTTCAAGAGTTGGCCCCAGAGAAATAAAAAGGTTTAAATGTGCGGGGCTTAATGAGGTGATACTATGGAGTCAATGTGGGAATTAACTTTCATTGTAATCGTCATGGTTGTGGGCTTGGTGCTGATGGCCCTTTTTGGCTCAGGGATTTTCGCATAGGGGAAGGTAGGCAAAACAATTGGTCAGTGATCAACCATTCGTGTGAGAAGTCAAGAAAATCCCGAGCACGAATGGGATCCTGTTCATACAAAAAAGTGAAACCCATGGTGTTTCGCAAGGAATTGTCGACACCAATCCATTGAAACCGAAAAAATTTCCAATCCAAAGTGAAAAATTAGCTGAAGGAAAAATCGGCGAGCAGTTGTTAGGTAAAATCTTGGAGAACCATATATGTCTTTCGAAAAGAAAGATCTCTGGTCTCAACCGTTTTGAGAGGCCTTGATTTTGTAGTCTTTACCCATACCCAGGAGCGGTATCTTCATCGCGTCGTTCTTTGGCTTCCATCTTGATATGTTCCTCAATATTTTCGATGGCGTGGGCCTGATCAATTTCAAAAAGGTCTTGGGCTGTCAAATACCGAATGGCCGTCCCGCCGAGAATCTTCTGCTTTGGGGTCCCTTTTAGCTGTATTTTCGTCACAGCATCTGCACCAATAGCTAGAGCTTGTTGAAGAAGAATCTTGTGTAACTCTGCCCAATTGACTGAGGTTTTATCCTCGGGTTGGTGGGCTTCCAGTTCGTCCAAGGTTTCATAGGGCACATCGGGAAAATCATCCAAGACGGGGATGGACTGATTGGTTGTAGGATCTTCGGCCATCTGGACCGGAGTGGGGATGGGTTCTTTCTCCAGACGGGGAGCCCGGGCAGCATTCACATCAAAAGTTTTGAGACGCAAGGCGGCTAATGCCGCTTCATGCTCATTACTACTTTGCATGAGCCGCTTAAGTTTTTCCATGCGTTCCAGAGCTTCTTGAAGACTCATGCGAGCCCCTGTTTTTCGAAGGGCATTGACCGGCATATTGGAACTCCAGGCGTTAAAAGATGTCGATGTGGTATTGCAACATGAAAAAAGGTTGGGACTTATCAGGTCATACCTTTTCGACCATGGGCATTGATTAATCAGGATACCTCGCTACCCCTTGAAGATTTCTACCTATCCCCAAAACGAAATGTCAACTTAAGGACTCTGAGCAGAAAACGTGAATGGTTTTTCGAGGAAAAAATGAGCAGAACCGACTATGTGCCTATCACGGCGTCAATCGGCAGGCCCGGGCGATCCCATCTCTGTAGACCAACCAGAGTCGTAAGGATTTTCGCAAGGCCGTCAAAATGGTTTCTTGGTCCTGTCGAGTGGTGGTGTGATTGACGACCATATCATAGGCATCATGCCGATGTCCGTTTTCAACCAATTGATGGGCACGGCTTAAGTCCATATAGGCAGGGGAGAGACCGTGAAAGCGCACCAAGGGATGGCGTTTAATATGCGATTCGATTTCCCGTTTTGATCTTGCCTTGGAAGGATGGAGCAGTTCT
Source organism: Candidatus Nitronereus thalassa (assembly GCF_032191465.1). Taxonomy (NCBI): domain Bacteria; kingdom Pseudomonadati; phylum Nitrospirota; class Nitrospiria; order Nitrospirales; family Nitrospiraceae; genus Candidatus Nitronereus; species Candidatus Nitronereus thalassa. The sequence goes on from NZ_JAQOUE010000001.1 coordinate 2,849,867, forward strand.
TGCCGATCGTTGATGCTGCCTTCAACGAAAATGGTCATCACTGCTGTCCCCACTAGCCAAATTCGATTTAGTGTCGCCTGGTCGAGCCAGGTACGATAGCGACGGCTTGCGGGAAGCAGGGTTAAGTTGCCAAAAGCGCCGTTTTGAAATCCTAATCCCGCCATCATGGTCAAAAAGAGCTCGGGATGAGATTTCCCTAACGACAATTTTCCCGTATCCTCCTCAAAAATATTTTCCGCCAACTTTCGACGGACATCCATGGGTGGATTCGTTCCGTGAATGCGGGCTAACAAGACAGGGAAGTCTCGGACATAGACCCCATATTCCTGCTGAAAATGGATTTTGAGTTGGGCTTTTGAAATTGCGCTGCCTGCAAACTGTGGCCAAGCCCAATGATGTTTCTTGTCCATTACGGCCAACAACTGATTGCGGAATTGCGTGGGAGTTAACCTTTTTTGAGTCATAACTAGTTTGATGGTTTCCAGGTGATGTTTATTCAACTAATTCCAAAGCCGCTTTACTTAATATGTGCTTGAATACTTCGGTAGCCTTAGGATGAGACCAAAGTTTAAACAATCTTGGAGTCTCCTAAGAGCAAGTGATTGATTGAATAACTATCGTGGTCTAAATAGCAACAACCATCAATGTTTATGTGAGACATAGTGTAACAGAAATGAGGGAATAGTGCGTGATCCTGTGCTTTGGTCATGCTTATTCATCGGGAAACGCGGGAGGGAAAAATATTTTTAGATGGCTACCGCTTGCCGACAAATCTCAGCCCTCCAATAATATGGAGGTGAATTTTTTTAAGGATTATTGGTGCAGAGCCCTATTCTGGTATAAGTCACCATGATGACAAGCCAGGGAAATCCCCACATTTTTATCATTGGCATGTTGGCTCTTCTGTTTTTACCTTTGTCTTTTTATGGAAAGGCGGAAGGTCAGCAAGCTTCCATGTTGACGGGATTGGAAGACTGGCATTCTGTCCCAATCGTGACGGTAGGAGATCATCTTCCTTCTACAGATCCGAATGCGTTGGGCGGGCGATACCAGCCCGTGGGGAAAATGGATGGTCTAGGTGCCATGTTGTTGGATGAGCGAACCGTGCGGGTATTTGTCAATCATGAATTACGACGGGATGCCGGATATCCTTATCGATTGCGTAATGAAACACTCCTAACTGGGGCCCGAGTGAGCTTTGTCGACCTTGATCGAAAAACTCGGGTGGTCGTCAATAGCGGATTGGCGTTTGATTCAGTCATTGATCGCCAGGGAAAAAAGGTGACCAGTGCCAGCCAGATTAACCAGGCCAAGAACCAGATATTTGGTTTCTCCTTATTCTGCTCGGCGCAGCTGGTGGAAGCCGGACAGTTTGGGTTTGTGGACACGATTTTTTTTACGCACGAAGAGGTGCCTGATCCAATTGATCACCCGCATGGAGGTTCGTTGTGGGCGCTGGATGTGGCATCTCAAAGGCTCTACGCTGTTCCCGCTGCTGGCCGTATGGCCTGGGAGAACACGGCCCCCTTATCCATTGGCGGAGAACGCGTCGCTTTCCTTATCGGCGATGATGCACACCCACAATCAACAGAGCCTCATGCGTTTGGTCAAGCGGCAACGAGCCAGACTTCTCCCAGCCATGTGGTAACGGCTCCTTTGTGGTTATTCATCGGCAAAAAAAATGCCTCGCTCTTTGAAATTCGAGAGAGGCTTTCCTTCAGTGTTAATGCTCCGCGCACTGACTTTCTCAATCGAAACGGGTTATTGATCGGCGACCTCTATTACTTTACCTCGAATGATGGAAGAACCACCATTGACACATTTCACTCAACGGGAGAGAAGCTATCCGGAAAATGGATCAAACTGGCGGTTCAGGATTCGGCTCAAGCGGGGCAGCCGGGATATGATGAATGGGGATATAAAAATGGGTTGACGCTTCGTCGAGAAGCCAAGGCTGGTGGCGCTTTTCAATTTTCTCGTCCGGAAGATGTGAGCACGCATCCTCGCATTGGAACGCGTGCGGTCTTGGCGTCCACCGGTCGAGATACCGTATTCTCTCATGATGCCTGGGGGGCCCTATATCAAGTTGATGTGGATTTCGACTCAATGTCGGGCTTGCTCACGATTCTCTATGATGGTGATGACGCTGGTGGAGGGCAAGTTCCTGGTTCCGATTATGGCATTCGAAATCCTGATAACCTAGACTGGGCTGACGATGGGTTTATCTATGTGCAAGAAGATATGGCGAAAAGTTTACCTCCCTGGTTTGGAGGGCAGTCTCATGAGGAGGCCTCGGTTTGGCAGTTAGATCCGTTGAAGGGCACCATTCAAAGAGTGGCGAGAATGAATCGATCAATTGGATTCCAGCAAGGTGAGACAGAGAGTTCCCCCGAGGTTGTCGGGGCGTGGGAATCCTCAGGTATTCTAGATGTGACTCATCTTTTTGAGCCCAATCCTGGAGAGAAGCTATTTTTGTCGACCATTCAGGCACATTCGGTTCAAGATGGATTAATCGCCAAGGCCAATTTGTTTGAGGGCGGTCAGCTAGTGTGGTTGATTGAGAATGGCTATTAAACGCATGAGAAGGTGTTTGTGGATATTTATATTATTGGGATTGGTGATTGACCCCTTTACTTCCTCTGCCCTCCAAGACAGTACTACTCCTCCGCCGGAATTAGAAAATCATCTTCAAGCCATTGCCAAACTAGCGCAACCGTCGCCCATGATTCACATTCCGGAAGGCCGCTTTCTTATGGGAACCGTGCGAAAGGATGATGATCCTTTTGGGTTGGAAACTCAGTATGACGACACAGAATTTCCCCAGCGACAAATCTGGCTTGATGCCTACTTGATCGATCGCGATGAGGTCAGTATGGCAGAGTATTTGGCGTTTTTGAACCAACAAAGCCTTCCAGTGCCGGATAAACTTCGCCACCTCATTTGGCATTTAATCGATGTCCATGCACTTCCAGATTATGTCATGGCGCGATGGCCAGCCATGTACATGGATTGGAAAGAGGCTGATCAATTTTGCAAAATCCACCATAAACGATTACCCACCGAAGCCGAATGGGAAAAAGCCGCCCGCGGGACGGAGGGAAATTTATTTCCCTGGGGCAGCCAAGTCCCTAATGCGGATTTGGCTGTCTCGGGCTTGTATCATGTGCATCAAATACCCCTCGTGGCAGCCGTAGATAGTTTTGAGGAGGGCCGCAGTCCCTATGGTCTAAGTCATATGGCGGGTAATGTGCGGGAATGGGTGAATGATTGGTTCGGTCCAGATTATTATCCGCATATGCCTGAACGAAATCCTCAAGGTCCGGAGGTTGGGCGATATAAAAGTGTACGAGGGGGATCGTGGCGGAGTCGATCTCAGCTCCTTCGAACCGCAACCCGTAATGGTGCCATACCAACAAAACGGTCACCGAATGTCGGGTTTCGTTGTGCCCAGTCCGTGAATGATAAATAGCCCCTTTCCCATTCCCATTAGGCATTCTTTCAACCTTCGTACAACGTTCCTTCTTCATCGATTGAAGTGAAAGCTGCTAAATCACCAGGGAATTGCTATGATACGGAGTCGTTAAGTAGGGATCCCTATATTTTGACCTAGCGTACATATTAAGCTCCAGTTCTCTTAAACGTGAAAATTCCCAAATAATCCTAAGGAACCATACCATGGCGTTGCACGTCGCACTCAATCATCAAACCCATTACATCTATGATCGTCGGGTTTCCATGGGCCCTCAGGTCATTCGTTTAAGACCAGCCCCTCATAGTCGCACCCCGATAGTGAGTTACGCCTTAAAAATAGAACCCAAGGGGTACTTTTTGAATTGGCAACAAGATCCACATGGCAACTATCTCGCGCGGGTGGTGTTCCCGAACCCAGTAAAAGAATTCCACATTGAAGTCGATTTGGTGGCCGACATGGTCGTTCATAACCCCTTTGACTTTTTTCTTGAGCCGCATGCGGAAACTGTACCTTTTGAGTACGATGAGGTCTTAGAAAAGGACTTGCGCGCCTACCTAGAAACCAGTGCGTCTGGTCCCAAAGTAGACGCATGGGTGCGCCAATGGAAATCTATCTCGGAAGAGCGGACCGTCGATTTCCTCGTTCGCCTCAATCAAGCGCTTCAATCGCAAATTCAATATATCGTTCGGATGGAACCCGGCGTCCAAACGCCGGACGAAACCTTGATGCTGGGAAATGGCTCTTGTCGTGATTCTGGCTGGCTGTTGGTGCAAATTCTGAGACAGCTGGGGTTTGCTGCCCGTTTCGTTTCCGGATACTTAATTCAACTTACTCCCGACGAAAAATCATTGGATGGTCCTGCTGGTCCCGAACAAGATTTTACGGATCTCCATGCCTGGGCTGAAGCGTATTTGCCAGGTGCCGGGTGGATTGGAATGGATCCGACGTCAGGTCTGTTGGCTGGCGAAGGACACATTCCCTTGGCGGCCACTCCGCACCCTGGGAGCGCAGCCCCACTGAGTGGAGATGTGGAGCCATGCACGACAGACTTCTCCTACGCCATGAGCGTGCAGCGAATTTTAGAAACGCCTCGTGTGACCAAGCCGTATTCAGCAGAGCAATGGCATGCGATCAATCAATGTGGCCAACAGCTGGAACAAGAATTAGTAGCGAATGATGTACGGATCACGATTGGCGGGGAGCCAACATTTGTGGCCATGGATTTCCCGGATGCCGCGGAATGGAATACCGAGGCTATGGGGCCTACGAAACGGAAGTTGGCCACGGATCTTATTTTCAAATTGCGGGATCGGTTCGCGCCAGGGGGCTTGGTTCATTTTGGTCAAGGGAAATGGTACCCCGGAGAACAACTGCCGCGTTGGGCGTTTGCTTTGTATTGGCGAGAAGACGGCATCCCTCTGTGGAAGGATGAAACTCTGATTGCTGGCATGCGGGCTCCTGGACGTGGGACGCTAAAGGAAGCGGAAATGTTGATTGAGGGTATTGCTCGCCGAGTGGAAGTGACGTCCGAAGCAATTACTCCGGCGTATGAAGATCCCTGGCATTTCCTTAAAGAAGAACGAAAACTTCCAGAGAATCTTGATCCTGCTACCAATAAACTGGATGACCCCATGGCGCGTACCCGCCTGGCCCAAGTCTTTGAACGAGGATTAGGTAAGCCCAAAGGATTTGTGTTGCCTATTCAGCGATGGAATGCGCGGGATGGCAGCCGTCGGTGGCATTCCCAGCCATGGAGCACTCGGTCGAAGCATCTATTTTTGGTTCCCGGAGATTCGCCAATTGGGTTTCGATTGCCGTACTCTTCCTTGCCGCATTTAGATCCCAGGGAGTATCCCTATATTGTCCCCACTGATCCCTTTGAGGAACGAGGCCAATTGCCTGAGGTTGAACCCAAACGTCAACCGTTCTTGCGCGGTAGCCAGGGACAAGGAGAATTTCCTCAACAGGTGATGGGTCAAACAGGCAAGGATGGTTCTGGTCAACCAGTGCGTGCCGCATTAACGGTGGAGTCCCGCGACGACCAGTTGTGGGTATTTCTCCCACCTGTGGAAATGGTGGAAGATTATTTGGACTTAGTGGCTGCGATTGAAGATACAGCCGCGGAAATGCATCACCCTGTGCACCTCGAAGGATATACCCCTCCTCATGATCCACGAATTAAAGTCCTTAAAGTGACTCCGGACCCTGGCGTGTTAGAAGTGAATGTGCAGCCCGCCGGGAGCTGGTCGGAAATGGTGGACATCACCATGGGGCTGTACGAAGATGCCAAGGCGAGCCGTTTGGAAACCGAAAAATTCATGCTAGACGGCCGTCATATCGGAACGTGTGGTGGCAATCATATGGTGTTAGGGGGGGCGACTCCGAAAGACAGTCCGTTTTTGCGTCGACCAGATTTGCTACGAAGTTTGGTTGCATTTTGGCAGCGGCATCCTGCCTTATCCTATGTGTTCTCCGGATTGTTTATCGGACCCACCAGTCAAGCTCCTCGAATTGATGAAGCGCGTCATGATTCTCTGCATGAATTAGAGTTGGCCTTTCAGCAAGTGCCTTTGCCGGGGAATGGGGCAAGGCCTCCCGCGCCGTGGCTTGTGGATCGCCTGTTTCGGAATCTTTTGACGGATGTCACTGGCAATACACATCGAACAGAAATCTGCATCGATAAGCTATATTCACCCGATGGTCCTACCGGACGTTTAGGGTTGGTGGAATTTCGCGCGTTTGAAATGCCGCCCCATGCGCACATGAGTCTCGTTCAACAATTATTACTGTTGGCGATTGCCGCTAGGTTTTGGAAACAACCGGATGAAGGGAAGTTGGTTCGTTGGGGAACGCAATTACATGACCGGTTTATGTTGCCTCATTTTTTAGAGGAAGATCTCTGGGATGTGCTCGATGACTTGAACCAGCAGGGCTATCCTATCGAAAAAGAATGGTTTGCCCCACATTTGGAATTCCGATTTCCTTCCTATGGCGAGGTATCTCATGGCAGCCTGAAGTTGGAATTACGACTTGCGTTGGAACCCTGGCATGTTCTAGGGGAAGAAGGCGCTCCCGGTGGAACCGTGCGTTATGTGGATTCGTCTGTCGAACGAGTCCAGGTGAGAGTCTCGGGAATCACGGATTCTCGGTATGTGGTGGCTTGTAATGGACATCGAGTTCCATTGATTTCCACGGGAAGGCAAGGGGAGGCCGTGGGAGCCGTGCGGTATCGAGCCTGGCAGCCTCCGACCTGTCTGCATCCCACGATTGGAGTTCATTCCCCTTTGGTGTTTGATGTATATGACACATGGTCGCAACGCGCGGTAGCAGGCTGTACGTATCATGTGGCGCATCCAGGCGGGCGAAATTTTGAGGACTATCCAATCAATGCCTACGCCGCTGAAAGCCGCCGTCTGTCTAGATTTTTTCCATTTGGGCATACCGGTGGGTCCTATGCTGAACCTCAGGATGAAACACGGCCAGAATTTCCCTGTACGTTGGATTTACGGTGGACATCGAGTGGTGGGTGACATGGTTTATTACTTAGGCTGTTATGGGAGTTTCGCACGGTCATGAAATTTTACAAGGTTGCCACCCATGAGTAGTATGAATTCTTCCCCTTTGCAAGATGAAGTTAGTTCAAAACCTTTGTCTATGAATACCTATCTTCCAAATCCGGACGTTTTTGATGAGCTTGTAAGTTCTGATGGACAGATTCGCCCTCATTGGCAAGATCTCTTGAACCACTTTAGTTCGTTGACTGAACTAGAAGTTCGTCATGCCCGGGAAACGGCGGCCCGCATTCTTCATGAAAACGGGGTGACGTATCTGGCGCAGGATGGAACGCAGAAAACGGGACGACCGTGGCAGTTGGATTTATTTCCGTTATTAATCAACCCGACCGAATGGAAATTCTTAGAAGAAGGACTCATTCAGCGCGCGCATGTGTTGAATAATATTCTCGTCGATTTGTACGGGCTTCAGCGGCTCATTAAGGAAAAAAAGATCCCTGCTGCGTTGGTCTACGGAAACCCACAGTTTCTACCGGCCTGCCATGGGAATCCAGTTCAAAACGGAACTTACCTACATTTTCTGGCGTTTGATTTGGCGAGATCTCCCAGTGGACAGTGGTGGGTATTGCGGGACAAGGCCGAAGCGCCTTCGGGGGTTGGCTATGCCCTGGAAAATCGGTTAGTTGTTTCCCGGTCCATGCCGACGTTGTTATCTCAACAAGCGATCCAACCGTTGAGTTCCTTTTTCCAGTCCTTCAGCGAGGACTTTTTACAAATGTCGAATCGAGAGGATCCAAGAGCCGTGGTGTTGGCTCCTGGGCCTCAGCACGCGGTGTATTTTGAACATGCCTACCTCGCGCGGTTTTTGGGGTATCCCTTAGTCGAGGGCTCGGATCTTACGGTTCGTGACGATCGGTTGTTTCTCAAAACCGTGGAAGGGTTAAAGTCAATCGATTTGGTGTTGCGCCGGATTCATTCGGATTTCTGCGACCCACTGGAGCTAAAGACGAATTCGGCGTTGGGTGTTCCTGGGTTGCTTCAAGCGGTCCATGCTGGTCATGTCACTATAGCGAATGCCTTGGGTAGTGGGTTGGTGGAAAGTGAAGCCTTGTTGAGTTTTCTTCCTGGCCTTTCTCAGTCCCTAATAGGTGAAGAACTGAAAATCCCGAGTGTGGCGACCTGGTGGTGTGGACAGGAAAAGGAGCGACAATATGTCTTGGACAATCTAGACCGTTTACTGATTCGCAAGGTGTTGGCGCAGAGCGAAGGGGGTGTGCATCAGCACACGTCTTATATTGGCCCTGATTTGTCCTCGGATAAATTGAGTGAATTGCGACAGGCAATTCATCGCAAGGGATTTCAATTTGTCGGACGCGAAATCGTGTCTCCCTCGACGACCCCTTTCTGGTCGGACCAGCATACCTTCACCCCAGTCCCCATGACATTGCGGGTGTATTTGACGGCCACGGCCAATGGGTATCGGATCATGCCAGGTGGACTTGCCCGCGTGTCGGTGAAGTCTGATCCCCGAGGGCATTGGCATGAACCCGGAGACTTTAGTAAAGATGTGTGGGTTCTCCGGAACGATCCGTTGGAAAAATCTTCGGTGGTGGTACAACCCCATTTGGCTGTTCAATTAAAAAGGGGCGGCCGTGATTTGCCGAGCCGCACCGCCGATAATGTGTTTTGGTTTGGGCGATATGTCGAACGAGCTGAGGGGGCGGTCCGGTTGTTGAGAAGTCTCGTCTCTCGAATCAGCGGGGAAGCAGGATTAAGCCCGGATTCAGAAATTGTGCGACGATTGATTTCGTTGCTGTTGTTTAAAGAGCAAGTGTCCCAACGAAAAGCTAAGCGGGCACTGGAGGGTGGACCGCTAGTCGTGAGGCGGGAATTATGGGCCTTGCTGTTTGACCTGGATTCCCCCGATGGCCTCTCGCAAGTGTTGGGCAATGTCCATCGTACGGCTGAGCCATTGCGACACCGATTGTCGTTGGATACGTGGCAGATTCTCATGGAGTTGGCCACCATCCCGCGAACCTGGAGTCAACGCCATGGCCAAAGTTTAGATGAAGCGCTTCGCCTCCTGAGCCGTATGGTCCATCATTTGGCTGCACTCAATGGCATGATCCTGGAAAATATGACGCGCAGTTATGCTTGGCGGTTTCTGGATATGGGGCGGCGATTGGAACGGATGCGCGATACCACCAAACTGATTCGGCATCTTTCCACACGAGGAAATTCCGAAACGACGGAGGCCTTGAGTCTCTTGTTGGAATTAGCCGATGGATCGTTGACCTATCGGACGCGGTACCGGTCTGAGCCGAATCTCGCCTCGGTGATGGATTTGTTGTTGATCGATGATACCAACCCTCGGTCAGTGCTTTTTCAATTGTTGAATGTCGAGGAACATCTGCATGCGTTGCCCCGCGATAGTTCACAAGCCACATTGCCGCCGGCGGAACGTTTGGTGACTCGGATGATTGCGGACCTTCGTTTGGCGGATGTGATGGTCTTGGTGCAAGGTCATAAGAGTGGAGTCAGGGGAGGATTGGATCGTACCGTTAGAAATTTGGAGAGCGGGGTGCATGAGTTATCGGATATCGTCGCTTTGACCTACTTTAGTCATGCCTTGCCCCAACAAATTTCCGGTCCTCATTGGTTGAAGGCCATGTCATGAAATTTTCCATCAACCATCGAACTACCTTCAGCTATTCCCAACCTGTGTCCATTTCCCATCATGTATTACATCTGACGCCGCGGGCCCTTCCCTATCAGTTTTGTGAGCGGTCAGGAGTGATCATCGATCCGGCTCCGTCCGTGCGATCAGAAAGCCTGGATTATTTCGGTAATCCCGTCACGCATCTGACGGTTCAAGTTCCGCATCCCAAACTGGAGGTCCATGCCAACGCCCAAGTCGACGTGACCACTCCCGTCCTGCCCGAGCTGGATCAAAGTCCGGCATGGGAAGAGGTGCGGCGGCAGGTTGAGGAAGCTGAGGACTTTGAACGTCGGGATGCCTATCAATTTACATTTGACTCCCCGTATATCCTCGGGAACGAAGAAACCTTTGAGTTGGGGAAAGAATGTTTTCCGCCTGGGCGGCCATTCCTCTCAGGGGTGATGGAATTAACCACTCGAATTTTCCAAGATTTCACGTATGAAGGGGGCGTGACGGATGTCTCCACGCCGATCAAGGAAATCCTGAAAACACGGAAAGGAGTATGTCAGGATTTTGCACATTTGCAAATCGCTTGCTTAAGAAGTTTGGGGCTTCCGGCCCGATATGTCAGTGGCTACTTGCTGACTCATCCACCGGAAGGCAAAGAAAAATTGGTAGGGTCGGATGCCTCGCATGCCTGGCTGTCTACCTGGTGTCCCGGCATCGGTTGGGTGGATTTTGATCCGACCAACAATCTCATTCCTAGAGGTGAACACATTACCTTGGCTTGGGGGCGGGATTATGGAGATGTCAGCCCCATCAATGGATTCATGATCGGCGGTGGGGAGCATACCTTAGCCGTGGCCGTCGATGTGGCGCCCCTTGATGGGAACTAACACCTCTCTTCTTTTGGTTCTCTATAAATGATTCTTCCACAGCCGTTCCATCTGCAAATACATGAAGGAAGCGGTCCAGGTAATCATCACGAGTCCGGTTAAGGCTTCCATTCCGGTGACAAATCGCAGCGGTCCACTTGGGGTAATGTCACCGAAACCCAAGGTCGTGTAGGTTACATAAGAATAATACCCACATTCCTGGATATCATGAGCAAATTCTCCGCCAAGGGTTCCGGCCTGTCCTGATTGAATCAGCACATAGTAGCCCATTGCAAACAGCCAAATCTCTACTACATGAGCCATCAGCGCACCGATAACACCAAAGGCAACCAATCGCCGAGGCCGCATTTTCACCTGGCCCATAAGCTTAGCGATGGTATAGAGCGCTTCATAGTGGATTACGACGGAAAGACCCACTAAAAGAATGGTCATGAGCAGGGCGAGGAATATGGCAATACCTGTATGTTTTCTAAAATGGATAGTTGGTGACGATCATAAGTCTTGGCTAATGTCTGACGCGAACCAACAGGTTATCAATCAACCGAACTTTCCCTAATCGTATCGCTCCGAGGAGTACCACTTTCCCTTCCACCTGTTTCAGGGGTTCAAGCGTCATTGCGTCGCAGCAGACAAGGTAGTCAACCGAAATACCGTGATGAGTATTTACAACGCGGTGCATGGTTTGGCAGATGTCTTTGTTCGTGTATTTTCCCTTGGCAATGGCCTGTTTGCCTGCGGATAAGGCTTGATACAACAGTTTCGCTTGTTGGCGTTGTAAAGGCGTTAAGTATTGATTCCGTGAACTCAGCGCAAGCCCGTCAGTATCCCGAATCGTGGGGCAAAGGATGATCTTAGTGGTTAATTCAAGGTCTTTGACTAATTGCTGAATCACCACACATTGTTGATAGTCTTTTTGGCCAAAAAACGTGTGCGTCGGACGTGCCAAGTTTAAGAGTTTAGTAACAATGGTGGTGACGCCTTGAAAATGAGACGGCCGAGATTCCCCTTCCCACCGTTTCGAGAGGACACCTACCGTGACGGTAGTTTGAAACCGTAGAGGAAAGAGTGCGGCTAATTGTGGAGCGAATACTACATCGACGCGTTCCTCTTCACAGATTTTGAGGTCTCGAATGAGATCGCGAGGATAATGCCGGTAATCTTCCTTTGGGCCGAATTGGAGGGGATTGACAAAAATGCTCACCACAACGGTCTCGCAGGTTTCACGAGCCCTTTGAATTAACGATCGATGGCCGGCATGCAAAGCCCCCATGGTCGGAACAAATCCTAGAGAAGTCTTGCGGGAATCTTGTTGCCGCCGCCATGTTCGAAAGGCTTGAATTGTTCGGATCGTACGCATTTAGTTTGTCGGTGGAGGGGAGCACGATGGGCCGATGCGGTAATGTGCCCCGGGAGTGAGGTCGAGTTTTCGAACCTGATGGGAATCCTTTAGTTGATCAAGCAAAACCTGAATGGTTTGTTGTTGTTGAGGATGCACGAAGTCGGGATCGAGCTCGGCCAGTGGGATTAAGACAAACCGGCGTTGGTGAAGGCGTGGATGGGGAATGGTCAAGGGTGGTGTATTGATGATACGTTGACCAAAAAACAACAGGTCTAAATCAATGGTGCGGGGTTCATTCTGATCGTGGGAGTCACGTCCGAGGCTGCGTTCGGTTTCTTGGCAAATTTCCAATAACCGTTCCGGAGACAGTTGGGTCTCAATCCGTACAACACCATTATAAAACCAAGTGTCGTTTGGATGTTGTGGCATATCGACGGGTTCCGTCTCGTAATAGGAAGAGGTGCCGGTGACCTGGGAATGAGGAAGCAAACCCATTAACGCGATGGCACGGTCGCAAAAGTCTTGTCGATTTCCACGATTAGAGCCAAATGCAATAAAGGCAGTTTCGGTAGCCATGATTGTAGTGATGCGTTCTCGGGGTCTCCGTTTTAAGAAGGGGGTGAGGGAAATTTTCCTACTCCATTCATTACCACCCGATTTTCTTCATTCGGTCCACGGCTTCGGCCAATCGATCCTTGGTGGTGGTAATGGTCATGCGAATGTACCCTTCGCCTGGAGCGCCGAACCCGTTTCCGGGCGTGGTGACGATGCCTGCCTTTTCCAAAAGATGCGCGGTGAATGAGGCGGATGTATAGCCTTTGGGGACCTCAATCCATACGTAAAACGCAGCCGCTGGAGTTTCAAACTGCAGCCCAAGATTTTTGAGTCCGGCCACTAACACATCACGACGTTCTTGATAAATGGCTCGCAGGCCGTCGGTGAGTTGGTCGTCGGATTCCAGGGCGGTGATTCCGGCTTCCTGGATGGCCTGGAATTGCCCCGAATCCATATTGCTTTTGATTTGGGCCAAACCTGCAATCACTTCCGCTCGTCCCACGGCAAAGCCAATTCGCCAGCCAGTCATGTTGAAGGTTTTGGACAAGGAATGAAATTCAACTCCCACATCCATGGCACCTTCTGCTTCCAAAAAGCTCGATGGCCGTTTGCCGTCATAATAAATTTCAGAGTAGGCCGCATCGTGACAGATAATAATGTGGTGCTCTTTGGCAAAATCCACCACACGGTTGAAAAATGGCTTGTCCGCAATCACCGACGTGGGATTGTTCGGCGAATTTAAAAACATCAATTTGGCTTTTTTGAGGATGTCCTTGGGAATGGCACCAAGATCTGGAAGAAACTTGTTCTGTTTTGTCAGCGCCATTTCATGCATTGTTCCTCCGGCAAAACTCGTGGCGACCGGATACACCGGATATCCAGGACTTGGCACGAGCACGACATCGCCAGGATCGATAAACGCCAGGGGCACATGCCCAATCCCTTCCTTTGACCCGATAAGTGTCACGACCTCAGTCTTCGGATCTGCCGTGACATTGAAACGCCGCTTGTACCAGTCCGCGACGGCAGTGCGGAAGGACAACATGCCACTCGAGGAAGGGTACTGGTGATGCTGAGGTTTAGTCACCGCTTCCTGCATAGCCTTGATGATAGGTTCAGGCGTGGGTAGGTCAGGATCGCCGATGCCTAAATTGATAATATCCACGCCACGAGCCACGGCGGCTTGTTTCATGTCATCGATGGCCTTAAACAAATATGGGGGCAAGGTTTTAATTCGTTGGGCATAGGAAATAGGAAAACCGCTCATTCCAATCGACTCCTTGTTAAGTATTAGTCTAAAGAAAGTACCGCGAATCGTTGATGAATCGAAGAACGGTAACGTTACTGTACTAGTGGGGTGGGGATCAAGGATGAGGCGAAGGAATTGGTTTTATGTGGGCGCGAAAGCCTACATAGAATAAATTTAAAACTGGGTTTCCAATTAAAAATGTCGGGAACGACTGAAGGGATAAGATGTTAGACAGTAGTAATGTGGGCAATCAAACGATCAGCTAATTCATGCGATTGTGGCAGGACTCGCGAAGCGGCTTCCAACAACGCCTTCGTCGTCGTTCCTACCTTTTGAACATCACTCGCGCATTCGCGACACAAGGCTTCCACTCCCTCTCTCTCTAATTCCAAATGAAACAATAACCCATATGCGTGTTCCCCATACCGAAACGCCTGAACTGGGAAGTGCTCTGACGATGCCAGCAAGATGGCACCCGATGGCAAGGTCAGCCCTTCGCCATGCCATTGAAAAACCTCTAATGTATGGGGGAATGCTCCAAAGACCGGATCAATATCTTCCTCCACGGTCAGTACGATGGGTGTGGGACCGATTTCCAGACGAGCCCCCGGCTTAACGGATCCCCCCAGGGCTGTGGCCATCAATTGGGAGCCAAGGCAAACCCCTAAGACCGGAATGCCGGAATCGATTGCCCGTCGAATAAATTCCAATTCTTTCTTGATCCACGGATCGGGATCATTGACCGACATGGGACCGCCCATGATGAGGAGCAAATCAGGAAAATTTTGAGGAATTCCCTCAGAGGGTACAAGAATTTTTTTAATACTGAATCCGTATCTTTCTAAACATGATTGAAATTTTCCTGGCCCTTCAAAGGGAACATGTTGCAAGCAGATTGCTGTTTTCATTGGGGCTGGGAGACGATGGGGTTCAGAAAGAGAAAGGGGATGGGGCGACTACGAGAGGGCATGGCCATTTTTGGCATTCACGCATTCGACGAGATACCAATATCGTAACGGATTCATCTTTTCTTTTTTGGTCACTTGGAGAGTGGTGCCTTCAAGCACGTGATGCAAGGAAAGGTCGGTGCGAAATCCAATTCTTTGACACATGGGAGAGATGAGTTTTTCGACGGCGGCGATGAATTTATTGCCATTGCTGAAGTGGTTCAGCATTACAATGCGTCCACCTGGCCGGCAGACGCGAATCATTTCAGAGACGACTTGGCGGTAATCCGGAACGGCCGTCACCACGTAAGCCGCCATGACGATATCAAACGAATTATCCTCAAAATCCATTTGGCCGGCATTCATTCGCTGAAGTGTGACATGGGACAGTCGATGCTCCTTGATCCGATCCTGGGCCACTTTCAACATGCCTTCGGAAAGGTCAATTCCGGTGATTTTGCAATGGGAGGGATACAGGGGGAGGGCCATCCCTGTGCCGACACCGACTTCCAGCACTTCGTCGTCCGGTGCGATCCGTAACCCTCGGACTGCGGCTTCTCGTGACTGGTCAAAGGCTTTCCCGAATGTTTTGTCATACACCGAAGAATAGTTGGTGTAGACCCGTTCAAGGCTCTCCAGGTTCATGGTGACTTCTTGTTGAGACATGCAGACTCCCACACACGGCCCTTGCTCATTTGAGTCTTGGTCCGGTCACGGTTAAAATAATGTGGAGAAGAAAGGCGGAACCTATTGATCTGCTGAGCTTTTTGAGGGACCACCTAAGCAAAATGCGGAGCTACTCTAACCGACTTCATTTTGGGAGTCAAATTAAAGAGTGAGCGGTATCGCACGGACAGAGAAAGTGTTCTTTATGGAAATTGAATCCTTGGGAGTTTGAAAAGGAAGAGGGGACTTTCTTACAATCTTTTTCCTCGGAAGAAATGCTATTATTCGTTCATCGTGGATCGTTACATTGGCCTCATAACTTTCAGGATCAAAGGAGGAGACTCATGGGCCCTCTGAAATACATCGTTCGTAGGATACTTTGGAAAGAGCTTGGTGCGATTGTATTGATTTGTGGGTTTTGGGTGTCTCCGGTGTTGGCCATTGATGTCGATCTGACTCTAGAACAGGCGCATCAGATTCTTGCGGCGGCTCGTGGTCCCATGGAAAAGGCGTCCTCCAATGAGGAGATGTTTAAAATCATTCAGTTGGCGGACAAAGCGACGCGCGTCGGGGATGACCCTGCCATTCAGCCTTGTGGTACCAGTGCCGTATTACGGACGAAAACCTACTGGTTCGAATATTTTGGACGAGAAGAGGGACGACGATCCAAAGTGGCGCAGACGGAAGTTCGGATGCCTGAATCCAAAGTCCAGGAAATTCTGACCATGCCTAATTTGGAAATTGAATTGGGTTTGTGCGGACAGGAAGAATTTTTTGCTGAGGGCGCGGAGGTTGCACTTCAACAGGGATCAAAAAATATTATGCCGATAGATAAAGGCAATCCGAGCCGTGGAAGAAAAATTCCTGGGTCAGACATGGATTTTGTCTCCCGGTTTTCCGCACGATTTTCCTACCAAGACCTTGATCCCAAAGCTCCAACCAAAATCGTCGTGTTTTTTCCGGACGGAAAGCTCATTAGTCTTGATGTGGATTTTGCCAAGATTAAATAGTGTCGTAGGGCAGATGGTACTATCTTTTTTGGAAGAGCCGAGATTTATCTCTCTTCCACTTGGCTTTCGGTAGATTCTTCTAGTTCTGCCATTCGTAAGGTATACAAGTGACGATAGAGTCCTTCCCGTTGCAATAAACTTGCATGTGTTCCCGCCTCAACAATCACCCCCTTGTTCAGCACAAAGATCCGGTTAGCCTCTTGAATCGTGGTAAGGCGGTGCGCGATTACGAGCGTCGTTCGTCCGGCAAACAAACGATTTAACGCTTGTTGGACCAGCTGCTCTGATTCCGAATCCAGCGCGGATGTTGCTTCATCGAGTATTAACAGACGTGGATTTTTGATAATGGCTCTGGCGATGGCGATACGTTGGCGTTGCCCTCCAGAGAGATTAATGCCCTTCTCCCCGATCATGGTTTGATACCCGTCGGGTAATCCCATAATAAAGTCATGGGCATTGGCGGCCTGGCTAGCCTGAATAACATCCTCTTCCAATGCGGTGTCTCGTCCATAGCGGATATTTTCGAAAATGGTTTCCCCAAACAAAATGGTTTCTTGCGGGACGAGAGCAATTTGGCGATACAAACTGTGGAGGGATACTTCCCGCAAGTCATGGCCATCGATGGTGATGCTCCCGGAGGTGGGATCGTAAAATCGATGAACCAGGTTGGCGATCGTGCTTTTGCCGGAACCCGTGGGCCCAACAAAGGCGATAAACTCTCCGGGTTTGATTTCAAACGATAAGTCCGACAGAACGAGTTGTCGAGGATCATAGGCAAAGCTCACATTGGAGAATTGAATATGACCTTGAACGGTCGGAAGGGTGATGGCCTGCGGCTGCTCCATGACTTCTGGCTGGGTATCGAGCAATTCAAAAACTCGCTGCATGGCCCCTTGAGCTTCTTTGATTTGAGAAAACAGCCGTGCAGCCGACCCAAAAGGCCCGATTAAAATGCCGGCAAACAACACAAAGGCTAACAGGTCGCCGGGGGTCATCGAGGCGTCGATGACTTGTTTGCCTCCATACCACAACACCATGCCGGCCATCATGAACGTGAGCAGCGTAATGGTCGGAATAAATACCGAAAGAATCGCAGCCCGTCGTAAGGTCATGCCCACTAAGGCCTGCAAGGCCTTTCCAAACCGGCTATGTTCCCGAGAGGTCTGAACAAACGATTTCACTACGCGGATTCCTGAGATGACTTCTTCAATGAGTGTGGTCAGAGCAGCGGTTTGATCTTGGATGTTGGTGGAGAGCGCTTTCAGGCGTTTTCCAAATAATCGGGCAACAAACACTAACGCAGGCAACAGCAGGAGAATGAGCAGGCAGAGTTGCCAATTCATGTACAACAAAAAGCCAATCCCACCGATAAACGTGACCAGGTGTTTTGCCGAGTCAATAGGGGTTTCCGTGACGAGTGTTTGAATGACTCCCACGTCATTCATGAGTCTAGATAAAATTTCCCCAGTTCGCCGTTTCGCAAAAAACTTTAATGAGAGTTGTTGTAAATGATCGAACAGGTTCGTTCGAAAATCGGCCATGATATGTTGAGAGATCTGTGTGGTCACATAGCTTTGTCCCATGGCCAATCCACTTTGTGCGACCGCGATGCCCAAAAAAATGATGATGGTGTTCGTCATAAGATCCACATCCCGTTGGACAGTGACGATATCCCATAACGTTCCGGCCATGCGTAGCAAAATCAAATTAAGGGCAGCCACTCCCATGACCATGACTCCGGCGCCGACCATTTGGGAAAGATAGGGACGAAGGAAGGGGAAAAATCTCGAAAAAAGCGACATAGGAAAATTAGGAGTTTATGCGAAAGGCCTTTAACCGATGCTCAAAATGAATTCAAGAACTCAGGTATATCAGAAGGGGAAAGTCGGAGAGTGGCACAGCCAGAGGAAGGATTGAATTATTCCAACTGCGTGACGGATTCAATCATGTTTTTATTGAGCGCCACGAAGTCCGCTTGTTCTTTCCCATCAATCGTCACGTCCGTCAGCGTGATAAAGAACACGGCTTCGTCATTAAACAGATCGGAGACTCGATTGCGCATGGAAGGGATAAACAAATTCCCCGTGTACGTGCTCAGCGCCGTTCTCACTCGGATTTTAGTTCGTTTTCCCAGATGCATCCTCCCCCACCTGGCTATAGAATGATCAGTTAATTCCGTCTTTTCGCGAATTTCATGCGTCGGCGAAGCTTCTTGTGTTTATGCTTCCGCATCTTTTTTCGCCTTTTCTTTACGACACTCGACATTCAAGCTCCTTTACTTCCTTAATCAGGAAGGTGGTGGTCGCGGTCCTGTTGATGCAAACGAAGGGCAAAGTACAGATGCCCAAAGACTTATGGCAAGACTTGAGAGGTATCATAGGGTCTTCAGTTGTGTCAAGAAAATTCAGTAACTGTGATGCGAGAGGCGTGACACGAAAAACAAAAAATTCGTGTTTTCTGGTTTATGGATTACCCTTTCTATAGGATGCCTCACGGTAATGAATCTTGACCGACCCTGGACGTCCACCGCTATAATGCCGCTATGCGCGTTACGAAAACTTGTTCGTCAATGGTCGTCTGGGTGATTCTCTGTGTACTTGTTTTGTTTTTTTCGGGCTGTAAATCCAAGCCTCCCCAATATCCAGAAGACCATGCCAGGTTTGAGCGAATTGTGGCTGCCATTGACCACTTACGCGACGCCTATCGGGAAAAAGACGCTGATGCCCTCCGAGAGTTGATGTTGCCCCTGGAGGGGTTGGAGCGCCTTCAACGGACCATCAAGAGTGACTTCGAGACCTATGCCAAAATCCACTTGGATTTCACGATTGAACGCATGATGATCAATAGCGGGCGCGCTACCGTCAATGTTCGATGGGAAGGGGAATGGCAGCGCCAAGGCCAAATCGTTGGAAAGACTGAACAAGGACATGGAGTGTTGATTTGGAGTGGAAAGCAGGTCATATTATTAGCAGATATAGATGGCGATTTGCCCTTTGGTATGGCCGCGCGTGAATCCCTTTCGTAAATCCACAGTTATCTCACTATCCTCGTTTCCTGTTTAATTGACCACCCAAAAACGTAAACCCATGACACCATTGAATCAGACCTTTCATTTAGGGCCCGAGGCAGATTATCTCGTTATTGGGAGTGGTGTCGCCGGACTGCGAGCGGCCATCGAACTCAGTCAACATGGTCGCGTGCTGATCATTACAAAAGGAAGCCGACGACAAAGTAATTCCGTTTATGCTCAAGGCGGGGTGGCTGTGGCGCTGAGCGAAGAAGACGATGTGAATCTTCATTTCACCGATACCATCAAAGCCGGTCATCAACTTGGTCGCGAAGACGCGGCGCGGGCGCTCGTAGAAGAAGGTCCGATGCGTATACAAGAACTCATCGCCTGGGGCACCCAATTCGATAAAGTGGATGGTAAGTTTGTGTTTGCTAAAGAGGGTGCTCATAGCCGGGATCGAGTACTACGTGCGCAAGGCGATGCTACCGGCAATGAAATGATTCGCGTATTGCTTGAACAAGCTAAAAAACAAGGTCACATTCAATGGTTCGACCACCATTTTATCATGGACCTGTTGGTGCTTGATGGCCAATGCTGCGGAGTGAGGGTGGTCAATGAGGCCACTGGGCATCTTCAGGTGTTGCCTGCCAAGGCTGTCATCTTGACTACTGGCGGAGCCGGACAGGTATATGCCAGAACCACGAATCCGCCGAATGCCACGGGAGATGGTTTTGCCATGGCGTACCGAGCGGGAGCCATTCTTGAGGATATGGAGTTTGTTCAATTTCATCCGACCTCCCTCTTTCATCAATCGAGTCCGCCATTCTTGCTTTCAGAAACGATGAGGGGGGAAGGGGGTCTTCTCCGAAACCGTAAAGGCGAGTTGTTCATGCCGAAGTACCATCCGTCCGCGGAGCTTGCGCCAAGAGATATTGTGGCTCGGGCTATTTGGTCGGAAATGGCCGCATCACGTTCACGTCATGTGTATTTGGATGTAACCCATTTGGGCAGTGCCTATATCAAGAAGCGGTTTCCCACCATTTATCAAACCTGCTTGCGGGTGGACATTGATATTACCGAGGAATGGATTCCTGTCTCACCGAGTGCTCATTATTTCATGGGGGGAATCAAGGCGAATATTGATGGGGAAACTTCCCTGCCTGGCTTGTTAGCCGCAGGTGAAGCCGCCTGTAATGGAGTGCATGGGGCCAACCGATTGGCGAGCAATTCTTTATTAGAAGGATTGGTCTTTGGTGTCCGTGCCGCGCATTCTGCGGCGCAGTGGACTCCAACTATCAAGGGTAAAGACCGCAAGCATGGGTTGGCGAATCTCGAGTTTGGCCCCAAGCGAACTTTAGAGGATGCCGAAAAACTTCGGAATTCCTTGCGGCGTCTAATGTGGGATCAAGTGGGATTAGTCCGTACCGGCGACTCTCTCACCAAGGCCTTGGCCAAAATTTCTGCTTGGGAACCCCAGGTTCAGGGATTTCTTCATACCCGGCCTGACTTAGAAGTAAAAAATATGATGCAGGTGGCGAGGTGTATCACGGAAGCCGCCTTGTGGCGAGAACATAGTCTTGGCGCGCATTACCGAGCAGATTTCCCAGGTTGCAAAGGATCGGCGTGGAAGATTCATAGTCAGATTCAATGTCCAGAATCCGAACGCCCGACACCGACTCCACAATTAAAAATTGTGTAAGTGATGATGGTCAGTAATCCTAATCCTCCTTCCTAGTCTCATCTTTCACTTGTCATCCTGAGCCAGCGGCGAAGGATCTGCATTTATCTTGCGGGCTTTCGCGCCCGCGCGACGAGTCACTTTTGTTTCGGCAAAAGTGACCAAAACCATTCATGCCCGTTCGCGGCCCTCCAGAGAATGGTCAAAAAGCTTACCATTCTCTTCCGGGTCCCTCCGCCTTCGTTCCGAATAAGATGGCTCGGGAACTCGCTCCGAAGTGCAAAGCCACCTCTCCGCTCAAACAGCCCTCGCCGAAAAGTCGATTCGGGACTCCAGCTCCGCCGCGCCCAACGCAGCTAAAGATAAGCCGCCCGTGTAGTTCTCTTTACTGTGCTCTCGAAAAAAAGAATTGGACACAAATTCTAATTGGTGAAATCTTCCTTATCCTAAATCTTTACAGGGATTGGTGTTATGCAATCCGCATAAGATGCCAGATAAATGAGCACATAGGCCTAACTGATTGAAACGCCAAAGACTCAGGCTTATACTTCGGAAAGATCAATGGCATGTTATCCGGACAGAAACCCTAAGATCAGGGTCTTGCAAGGATCCATCTAAACCTTGTTAGAGGTCATTAAGTGAGGCCACTGTTTACGATTCACGCAGGGGAATTTGTGGTCGGTGACCACATCGAGCGCAAGTTCCGGCGAGTCAATCTTTGGGTCCCATCCCGAGATGTAGGCACCGATCTCTTGGTGACAGACTCAGGGAATGAAAAAGCGATTTCCCTACAGGTTAAGTTCTCGCGAGATTTCCTTGCTACACACATGCCCTCCATATTTCAAAAGCCATTGAGGGCTTGCGGCTGGTGGTCCCTGAATCTCGACAAAATCGCGAAATCTAAAGCCGATTATTGGGTTTTTGTGTTGGTTGGCTTCGAGCGCCGTAGTACGAATTTTGTAATTATCAAACCGTCTGAACTGCTCATCCGGCTCAAGGCAATTCACAAGAAAAGGAAATCCATACAGAGCTATCTTTGGGTAACGGAGAAAAATCGTTGTTGGGAATCTCGCGGCTTAAAGCGCCAAGAACAACTGGCAATCGCTCAAGGACAGTACTCGAACGGCGAGCGAGACTTCTCCGCATATCTCAATAACTGGGGACCAATTCAAGCGCTCAACGGAAAGTAGAAAGATGACCTCTAACAAGCGCATGGAGTCGGACTCGCTACTTCGGTGCTTCGCAACGCCTTCTCTCGCCGTTCACGCGTAGCATTAAGGCGCAGAAATGACTCTTCGGACTCCAAATATCTCTTTGTTAGTGTCCCGAGAGGAAATATCGGAGTTCTACCTCGCTTTCTCCCGATACGAGTTCGCTCTTAAAGCTTCCGGCTTTGCCAAGCAAACTGACCGTGGAGCACAAGTTGATTGGGACAAACTTGCTGAAACGCTAGGTGAACTCGACGAACTTTTGTCACGTCAACGATCTGCAGTTGAAGAGCTACTGGATCGTCCGCCCAAGAAGCTCAATCTCCTCGAAAACGATCAACTCAAGTGGCAGGATGATCCCCCACGGCCTAGTTGTTCGCCGACCCGCGTTTTTTTTGTATCGGATACAGATGTTACGCAATAACCTCATGCATGGTTCAAAGTTCATTGACCAAGGGACACTAGATCCGCAGCGGGAGACTAGACTCCTCGCCGCTGCAATGGCCGCGGTAGAGATCATTGTTGCCCACTTGCCTGACACTCAACGGGCGTTCAACAGTCCTGCGCACTAAGAATTTATTCAAGCCGGTCCGCGCTTCGCGGGTCGGCTTAATTCAAGCGTTACACCAAAAATGTAACTTAGTACCTCATTCTGTTACATGGAATCTGAGTTTTGCAGAGGAAACCCTTTAAAATTTGATTGCTAATTTTGCATGGAGGAGGGAATCTAGTTTGAACTTTTTTCTTTAATGCCTTCCCGCCTTCGGGCGCGGCGGAGCCGCGGTGCCGAATTCGACTATTCTGGCGAGGGCTGTCTGAGTGGAGAGGCGGCTGTTTACCTCGGAACGAGTTCCCGAGCCATATAATTCGGGACTGGGGCGGAGAGTCACCGGAGGGCGCGCACGGGCGGAAATGGTTTTGGGTCCTTTTGCCGAAACAAAAGGACCTCGTCGGCGGGGGCGAAACCCTGCATATAAATAATTACTCAAATCGATTCAGCGATATGCTTCTCATACAAATGCTGAATCGTTTTCGTTATTGACCTTTCCCGGCTCGACGTCAACGGTCGAGTCTCGATTGTATTAACCGGCAAAACCCCAAACCCCGTATTCGTCAAAAACGCTTCATCGGCGTCCCATAGGTCTTCGGGTTGGTACATGCCTTCTTGAACGTCTATGCCTTCCTCTTTAGCCAATTCCAGCACAATTTCTCTCGTGATTCCCGGAAGAATTCCGCATTGGAGTGAGGGCGTGTGAAGTCGCTGCTCCTTGGCAAAGAAGAAATTACTTGTGGTGCATTCAGCGAGAAATCCTTCGGTGTTTAATAGAATGCCATCGAAGGTGTGGGCATTGATTGCTTCTTGTTTGGCCAGAATATTATTCAGATAGTTGAGGGACTTCACTTGTGATGGCAAGGCCAAGGAAGGTTGTCGTCGTGTGTTAAGGATGGTGAGACTCACGCCATGTTTTTTTTGATCTTTCGAAAGTTGAGGCACTGGCCTTGGGAACATGACAATCGTCGAGTTTGAGCATCCTGACGGATCAGGACCGACTCCACCAACTCCGCGCGAAATGGTGATGCGAATCATGGAATGGTGCAAGTCATTCCGTTCGACGACTTCTTGAAGAAGAGTCTCCCACTCTGGGTGAGGTGTAGGAAGAGAAAGGCCAAGCAACTCACACGACTGGTGTAATCTCTGAAGATGGCGATTGAGAAAGAGGAGTCGTGTGTCATACACACGTAGCGTCTCAAACACTCCATCGCCAAACAAGAAGCCACGATCAAATACGGAAATTCGGGCTTGGTCATCTTCAACAAATTGTTGGTTGAGATACACCCACATATTCAGGAATGTGCTAGAGAGGGGATTCCCGCAAAGCCTGAAAAAGCGCTTGGGCTTTTTGCATGGTCTCTTCGTATTCGCGTTGAGGTTGAGAATCGGCCACAATGCCGGCTCCGACCTGAAGATAGGCGCGGTCCTGCGAAAGGAGCAAGGTGCGAATGATAATATTGAAATCCATGTCCCCGGTCCAACTCAGATAGCCGATCGATCCGGTATACGGCCCGCGCCGGACCGGCTCGAGTTCTTCGATAATTTCCATGCATCGGATTTTGGGAACACCCGTGATTGTGCCACCGGGAAAGATGGATTTGATTAAATCCTGTGCGTTGCACGTGGGACGAAGGGTTCCACCCACGTCTGAGACCAAATGGGCGACGTGTGAATATTGTTCCACGGTCATAAATTCATCGACCTGGACCGATCCGTATTCGCACACCCGCCCCAAGTCGTTTCTCGCCAGATCGACGAGCATGAGATGTTCCGCTCGTTCCTTTTTGTTTGCCAGAAGGTCTGCGGAGAATTGTTGATCTTCGAACGAGGATCTCCCTCGAGGGCGGGTGCCCGCAATGGGCCGTGTGGTGGCCTGATTACCTCGAAGTTCGATAAGCCGCTCAGGCGAAGAAGACACCAATGTCAGTCGGTCGGTGGTCAATAACGCCGAGAATGGCGAAGGGTTGACCTTTCGCAGCTTGGCGTACAGTGCGTGTCCTGCTTCTTGAGTGGATTGTCCAGTACTTTGGTCCAAGTCAATGGAAAATCGATGGGAAATATTCGCTTGATAAATATCTCCTGCCCCGATGTATTCTTGGCATTGCAGAACTCGTTGAACATAGTCTGCCCGGCTTTGATTCGCGTGAATAGCTCGAGGTGTCACCAAAAGCGGTAGACTGAGATTGGTGTTTGGGGGAGAACTTAATTTCGCTTCAAATTCTGCGATCCGAATTTTTCCTTCACGAAGAAGCGCATCATGCGATTCAGATCGCAGCCGCTCGGGGGATGGAGTGAAAATGAGGTGAAGCATGTCTGTGGCGTGGTCAATCGCGGCAAAGAGATCCACGAAAAGAAATTCCATGTCGGGAAGGCGTAAATCATTTGTGGCGATGGTTGGTAAACATTCAAATTGGCGAACGCAATCATAACTGAAAAACCCGACGGCTCCTCCGATAAAAGGGGGCAAACTCGTCGATCGGGGAATGCTTGAATGGTGAAGATGTTCGAATAGGGCCTGGAGGGGATCGCCAATTCCGTGGGTGACCGTACCTTGCGTGCGAATTTCATGTGTCATGCCGGTTCCGGAAAACGCGAGGTAGGGGTCGCTTCCCAAAAAGGAGTAACGCGCGAGGTTCCTGGGCCCTTTTCCACTTTCAAGCAGAAACGATTGCTTCGTAGGTGAGGCAATACGTTGATAGAGCTCAAAAGGTTGTTGACCGAGCAAAGGTTTGGAATGGATCAATGGAAACAAGTGCGTTTCGTCGAGCGACGATGTCTGTGGAAGAAGAAAAGGTTGCCCCATGGTGTTTTGGGTTAGGGGGAGTCTGTTGTGGGTGTTCCGAGAATTTCCGTTGCCTCATCCGGTGAAAGGATGCCTTTTTGAATGAGGACTTCGCGAAGATCTTCCACTCGCTTAGTTTCGGTTCGTCGGATTCCAAAGATGCCAAAGGTTGGGGGCGCGAGGCGGAGTAAGTCGGGGTTTCGAATCTGGACTTGAATTGGTTCACTTACCCCATAGGGAGCGAGGTCTTTGGAGGTTCCCGTTGGCACGTAATAAAATGGTTTTCCTTGATCAGTTTGTCCGTCGGCGCCTAGGATTTCAAGCCGGTCGGCCACGTCTCGGGTTTTAGCGATTTCCATGACCTGTTCCACCACTAAGATGAGAGATGAGCCGATGACCGGATCCCCGGTTTGGTTTTTAACTTGAACGGTATATTGGATATCACTCAGGGAGGTGAGGTTCCCTTTGGAGAATAGCTCTCCACCTGCCACGAATGAATTGGCCTGACCTGAGGAGACTAACGGGACCACTTGGCCCGAAAGGTCTTGAAGATCTTTGTCCGTACCGCACCAGGCGATGGAAATTGGCAGAATCCATAGGGAAACACAAATTAGGCCGATTCGACGCATAGGCGCCCTCCCTCCAAATTATCATAGCGGGAATGCCCTGAATTAGGAAACCCTTTATTTTTTCCGAGGAGAATCAAAACCAAATGATAACAGATCCTCCTAAATACTTTCTTGACAACCTGGGAGGGATTTGTTTGAATGGCCCGCCCGAATTGGTGGGGTAGTACTATGTCTTCGTCTCAAGACCCAATGTTTGCCGGATTGGGTCAAGCCATGCGGGTTGGAACAGACCTTCTTGCTGCCCTTATTGTCGGTGGTGGCTTGGGTTGGGTTGTTGATACTTATCTCCTTTCCTCAACTCCATGGGGATTAGTTGTTGGTCTGATTTTAGGCCTGGTGGCAGGTATTCGAAATGCCTACCGTTCGGCACAGAAGTGGCACGATTCATAAGCATTAGTCCATAAACATTTACGAAGCAGGGGTACCCTTGGAAGATCCGCTTCATCCCTTTGAGCTCCATACCTACATTCCGTTGTCGTTGCTCGGCTTTGATATTTCTATTAATAAGGCCGTGCTGATGATGATAGTCGTGGTTGGGGCCATCATTCTGTTTTTGACAAAGGCTCGGTCTTCAGGGTCTTTAGTGCCGACGAAACTCCAAAGCGTGGCTGAGTTAATGGTGGAGTTTATTCGGGGGATCATTCACGATACGATGGGTCCTGAGGGTATGCGGTTTTTCCCTCTGGTCACCAGTCTGTTTTTGTTTATTTTGTTTTCGAATCTTTTGGGGCTTATCCCTGGGTCTTATACGATCACCAGCCAACTTGTGGTGACTGGTGTATTCGCGGTTTGCATGTACACTTTGAGCATTGTGTTGGGATTAAAAATCCATGGGCCCAAATTTCTCAAGGCCATGCTGATTCCTTCAGGTACGCCTCCCTTTATTGTTCCCTTAATGGTCATTATTGAAATGATTAGCCAACTGGCTCGCCCAATTTCATTGGCTGTCCGGTTGTTTGCCAACATGACCGCGGGTCATGTGATTATTGGAGTGCTTGTGGGTTTGACCATTAGCGGCGGGCTATTAATTGGTTGGTTGCCCTTTTCCTTTACCATTGCGCTGTACGGATTGGAAGTGGGAATTGCATTTATTCAAGCCTATATTTTTACGATCTTGGCTTGTGTCTATATGGGGGATGCCTACCATCTGCACTAGACGGATTGAATGGAGAAATTTGATTGATATTGGTAAAAGAAACTCTGTAAATCGCACTATACCGATGTTCGTTTATTAACGTTTTTACGAGGGGGATAGAAACACAATGGATTCAGCAGCTGCAGCATTATTGGGAATGGGCTTGGCCGCCGCTGGGTTTGCGGGTGCCGGTGTCGGAATCGGGTATATCTTTGGCAAAATGATTGAAGCCGTGGCTCGCCAACCGGAAGCGGAAGGTCGTGTAGGAAAGTACATGTGGATTGGGTTCGCCTTGGTGGAAGCTATTGCGCTGTACGGATTGGTCATTGCCTTTATTATTATGGGGCTGAGAAAGTAGGACGAGAACGTTATGCCGCAATTTGATTCTCATTTTTTCTCATCGCTGATTTTTTGGGAGCTGATTTCCTTTGGCATTCTCTTGTGGGTCTTGTCCAAGTTTGCCCTTCCTCCCATTCTCGAAGCGCTCGAAACCCGCGAGCGAAAAATTCGTGACAGTATTGATCAAGCCGAACAGAATCGGACCTCTGCGGAGCAGAGGCTACAGGAGTATGAAGCCAAGTTGCGTGGGGCCGCGCAAGAAGCCGAAGCCATTGTAGTTGAGGCGCGGAGCAAGGCCCAGCGGATGCTGGAAGAAAATGAGCAACGCCTTCGTACTGAGTCGGAACGGATCAAGGCTGAGACCACGCAAGAGATCGAACGCGCACGGCAGAAAGCTCTTCAGGATATTCGAGGGGAAGCCGCGGACCTGGCGTTATTAGTCGCGGAGAAAGTGTTAGTGCGGAGTTTGTCCGGGGATGACAGCCGCCGTCTTGCGCAAGAAGCGTTGCAAGCGGTGTCTGCAGATTCGGCGTCTGGCCGAGCCTGATTCTTTTCGTACTGTCTTGTTATAGTTTAGTGCCCTCTCGACTAGGCCTTAGAGAGGAAAGGTTTTTTGAGATCTTGAAGCGATGAGTTCAGGGACAGGAGTTTCCTCCTGAGAATTCTTGTTCCTGATCTTCCTAATTTCCCCCGCCGACTTGGTATCCCTCTAAATCTAAGGTCACCCATCGAAACCCCAAGCCTTTCAGGCTTTGGGAAATTCGTTGCCGTCGATCTGTCTCGAAGAAGCGGTCAATTTCTTGATGATCGACTTCAATTCTCGCGATTCCCTCATGGTCGCGAACACGGACATGTCGAAAGCCTTCCTGTTTTAGTATGGCTTCGGCCTTTTCTACCCGCCGCAGATTGGTTTCCGTGATCATGAGTCCACGAGGAATACGTGATGATAAGCAGGCTGCTGCGGGCTTGTTCCAGTTTGATAACCCAAAGTGCTGGGCTAGCTGCCGGACGTCGGCTTTCGTAAACCCTGCTTCGACCAATGGACTGCGAACACCATGATCTCGAGCCGCTTGAATGCCAGGCCGGTCATCCCCGAGATCATCCATATTCGTCCCATCGACAACCGTGTCGATTCCCGTTTCCCGTTTAATGGGTTGGAAAAGTTCGTATAAATCTGTTTTGCAATGATAGCACCGTGAGGCATCGTTGAGAACGAAATCGGCGATCTCGAGTTGATTGGTCTGTGCGGTAATAAGTCTGGCGCCAATTTCTTGGCTGAGACGTTGTACATCTTCGAGTTCTTCTAAAGGAAAGGTCGGAGATACGGCCACAACGGCAATTGCCTGGTCTCCTAGCGTCTCCCTCGCCATCTTGAGGACAAGGGTGCTATCAATGCCTCCGGAAAAAGCCACGAGGACCGTTCCCAGGTCTCGGAAAACGGATTGGAGTTTTTCTGCTTTCTGTTTCAGCTCTGGCATGATCGTGGGGAGCGTGACAGTCTTCATATGACTCCTTGTCGGATTATTGGCGAGGCAACTTCATGAAGAAGATTTCCAAGTTGGCCACAAGCTCCCAGAATATCCCGCCCACGGCTTTTTCTCAAAAAGACATCATAGTGTGCGTGCCGCAATATATTTTGAAATTCTTGGATCGCAGCGTCGGAGGGACGGCGAAACGCACTGCCTGGGAATTCGTTAAAAGGAATCAAATTAATTTTACACCGAATGCCGCGAAGGAGTTGGATTAACCGATTAGCGTCTTCGGGGGAATCATTTTCTCCACGTAAGAGTACATATTCGAAGGTCAGGCGTCGACCAGGGTCCAAGGGGTAATTTCGACAGGCCTGCAGTAATTCCGGTAGTGGGTGGAGTTTATTCACCATCGGCATTAAATAGTCTCGTTGTTTATTGGTTGTGGCATTCAAGGAAATGGCTAAGTTGACACCTAGTCCTGCCATCGACTGAAGCCTTGGTGCCAATCCGGCAGTGGAAATGGTAATGCGCCGAGGTGGAATCCCCAATCCCCATTGTGTGTTTGTGATCCGGGACACAGCTTCCGTGACGGCTTCGATATTGGCTAGGGGTTCCCCCATTCCCATAAAGACCAGTGAAGTGATGCGTTGGCCGTCGTGCAGCAGGTCTTGGGCCGTCATCACCTGGTCTACAATTTCATGTGCCTTAAGATTACGCTTTAAGCCCATTTGGCCTGTCAAGCAAAATCCGCAATCCACGGTACACCCAACTTGCGTAGAAATACATAAGGTTAGGCGCGTGGATTCAGGGATGAGGACACTTTCGATCATTAGTCCATTTTCTAATGAAAACAAAAGCTTGCGTGTTCCATCCCAGGATTCAGTTACAGTCGGTATGGGAGCACGTCCAATGTCCGCGACCGCTTGCAGCTGATGCCGGTCTTTCTTTGATAAGTTGCTCATTGACTCGATGGCCCTTGTCCGATGTTGGTATACCCACTGGAGTATCTGCTTCGTCTTAAAAAACGGCCACCCAAATTTTCCCACCAAAGCCTCAATTTCCTGAGCATTCATTGCCAGTAAATTTAGGCGTGAGTTTTCCATCATTGGCAAGTTTTGAGAAGGTTTCATGGTGGTGAACCTTACTATAACCGAGGATTTTCGAACAAGAATCCCTCATTTTTATCACAATGTTCCAATCTTGCGAGAGATATTCCCGATTTCTCATAAAAATTTTGATCAAAATTCAATTCAATCCAACTAATAGTAGTTGATCTATTGCCAACACCAGATATTGGCTTATAAGTTTATCTATCAATACGTAGTAAATGTTAGTCATTCTTGTGGATGAAAACAGTGTGATTATTTCAATTGTTGTTTGAAAAGTAATGGATTTTTTTAAGTTTACTCAAGTAAATAAATATAAAAATTCAATTATTCTTTAATACTTTTTGTTGACACAATTATTTTTCGGTGATAAAAGCAAGCAAGAAATATTTAAAGCTTGCTTATGGACAATCATAAAGACGAAATGAAGGATATTGTAGTTGGCTTGGAGCAGCGGATAACTGCGTATGAAACCAAGGTCAAGGATCTAAAAAAAAAGAGGGAGCGGCTCAATGAAGAAATTGCGACCATTGAGAAATACTTGGAGTTGGCAAAAACCCTGTATCGAGTGGAAGCCGATAAAGCGAAATTGGCCAGCCTCTCGAGCCAAATCCTTACGGATGAAACGGGGAATGCGCCAATGCCGGTCACGGACGTAACTGACCAATCTCGGGAAATTCTCCTTGGCCGAAGCAAATACGTTGGAATGAACGTGTCGGATGCTGCCTATAAAATTCTTCGTGAGGCCAAGCGACCCATGCATGCCAAAGAATTGTACCAACGCCTTTTGGATGGGGGCATGCAAATTCGTGGGAAAACCCCAGTTACCTCGGTTTCAACATCGTTAAAGCGTGATCCACGATTTCGAAAAGTCGCGCCCAATACCTTCGAGGGTCTTGATGAACAAGATCGGTCCCTCACGCGGGCCGTGTGAGAAATCCTCGTCAGCGAGGATGTTGTCACTCACAGGGAGGTGAGTGAATTGTCAGTAGCCAAACAAACTTTTTTTCACAAAATCCACACAATGAACCAATCTATCGGTACGAAATTTGATCATTTATCACCTTTAAGTATTCTCAGCGAATCTCGAGTTCCTTTGAAAGAAGAGATACCTGCTCATAATGTTTTTACTAAAAGTGACAGGATTGTAGAAAAGTATAGTGGGAGCGGAACGCGAAAAAGGTTATGAAGGTGAATATAGTCAAGAAGAAAGTTCAATTTTTTTCTGAGATGAATTAGACCGTGGGATAGTTTTTCACTTTTATTCGGGAAAGGGGGTGAGCGTTTTGGCGACAAAGAAGAAGGCACCGGCCAAGAAAAAGGCGGCCAAGAAAAAAGCACCTGCCAAGAAAAAAGGCACAGCTAAGAAAAAAGCACCTGCCAAGAAAAAGTAGTGTATTTGATCTTCCACATGTCGCTGGGAGTAGAGTCTTCTACTCCCAGCTGACTCTTCTTAATTTTTCCTTTCTTCAAAAGATTTCCTGGGAAGCAATGTTTGACTAACTAGGATTCTATCATCAATACGAAACTTCAAATGAATGGGCGATGGGGAGAACTGTTGTCCTTGAATAGTGGTATCGCTGGTTGGCCTCATAAATAGGGCTGATTCATGAATTTCAGCAAAATATCTATCGCACCTTAAATGGGGAGCCATGATCTACCCTATCTCCAAATACGTTTTTTGATTCATCAATTTTCTTTTCGATGAGCAGCTCAGAAAATTTTTCAAGCGATGAAAAGAAAATTTCGATCATGAATTTCTATGATGAAATTTTTTCAACGTAGAGGGGTTGCAAGCGAATGAAGCATGCAAACTTTTTGAAACGTGATCAAAAATTATTTGATCACATGAAAAATGATTTTTAGGAAATGAGTAAAAAAAGATTGAAAAATTATTTTTAAAAGAGTAAGTAACAGCCAACGATTGTGGTACACACTCATTGTTTTATGAGTGAGCAAAGAAACCACACGGTGTCGGAAGAGATCTGAAAGGAGGTGAGACTGTTGCCGACAAGAAAAAAGAAAGCTCCGGCCAAGAAGGCCGCAAAGAAAAAAGCACCAGCCAAAAAGAAGGCTGCTAAGAAAAAGGCACCAGCCAAAAAGAAAACGGCTAAGAAGAAAGCGGCGCCAAAGAGAAAGAAGTAAGGGCGCTCCTGCCTTGAATACGCGGCGGAAGAAGGGCCACCTTCTTCCGCCGTTGTGTTATCTGACAATTTTTCTTCTCCTTTCCAACGTTCCCAATTCTTAAGAAAGTGTGTGTTCGTGTGAGTTTTGATAAACAGTTGCCTTTGTAAGTTTCATGGTAAGAACTTTCATGTCTTGTTTTTCTTTAGGATGATTTGATTCGATTAAAGATCTCCATTGAGGTGTGCGCGGGTGAAATAAGAGGAGCCGAAGAGTTGTGTTCAATAAGAAAAGCGGCTTAGATTGGTTTAGTACGTACCGTTTGTTATTTAACCCGATATGTCTAAGATTCCTCATTTTTCTCAGAAAACCACTGGTCAATTATTCTCGATCCCCAGATTGGATTATGCGGTCACTCGCCAATTCCAATGGCACATTTGCCAAGAGAGGACGGCCAACCGTCGGTCGGACACCATGGTTTTGGTTGAACACGAACCGATATTCACCCTTGGCCGTACCGCAAAAGATGAACATTTTCGGACTAAGCTGGATAGCGCTCAAACACACGGCATCCAAACCACAAAAAGCGAGCGCGGCGGGTCGGTGACGTATCATGGGCCAGGGCAAATTGTGGGGTATCCGATATTAAAGCTTCGGGATTATTGCTCTGGTCCTAAGACCTACATGCGGATGTTAGAAGAGGTGCTCATTCGAGTGTTGGCGGAATGGGGTATCATAGGACAAAGAGTGGAAAAGTTTGTAGGAGTGTGGGTAGCTGACCCAAAGAATTCCAATGGGTCTTTAGCCAAAATTGCGGCGATGGGCGTAAAAATTACCCATGGGGTGACCATGCATGGTTTCGCTTTAAATGCCACCGTGAATCTAGAGCCGTTTCAATATATCGTTCCGTGTGGAATTGAAAACTGCCAGGTAACTTCGATGGCCGAGGTGCTGGGCCGTGATCCAGGAATAGAAAAAGTCCGCGACCAAATCGCAAACCATTTCGCAGAAGTGTTTGGAATAGAATGGACAGAAAAAATTACAGAAATCCCATTTCTTCTGACTGATTCTTCATCTCGTTCAGGATGATAAGGATTCTGCTACTTTCAAAGCCAAAGACCTCTCCGTGTTTGGCGAAAGTAAGGTTGGTTATAAGAACCAACCACGATTTTACATTCCCCACCCGCCACTGACATGAATATTCGTTCCTGTGACATATCGTGCTTCCTCAGATAGCAGGTATTGAACTGCTGAGATGGTATCTTTCACTTTACCAACATAGCCCGCGGGGATTTTTTTCTCCATACCGTCGAGTTCGCCGGGGGGAGCGCTCCCTGAATCGATGAATCCTGGAGAGATGGCATTAACCGTAATTCCCTCTGGTGCCAGCATTTTGGCCAGCGTTCGCGTCAGAATCAGAATGCCCGCCTTGGCGATGTAGTGAGCCGTCACCATAGGCTGGGCCTCCATTTTGTCGGCGTTGGCCATGCTGAATGAAATAATGCGACCATATTTTCTAGTCTTCATCCCTGGTGTTACGACTTTTGCCAAATAAAATATCGGATGCAGATTGTTAGTAAACATTTCATTCCAACCCTCCGGGGTTTCATCGAATAAATTGATTCGGTGATAGGGGCCCGCGCCGTTGATCAGAGCATCAATCCTTCCCCATTGCGCTTCAACTTGCTGGACCAGAGCTTGGCAATTGTTGGGATCTGAGACATCGCTACGGATAGGAAGCGCCTGTCCGCCAAGAGCTTGTATTGCCTGACAGGTTTTTTCTGCATCCTGTTGACTGGTCCGATAGCAGAGGGCAATCGCCCATCCCTGTGCAGCCAGAGTCAGGGCAATGCCCTTGCCAATGCCACGGGCGCCCCCGGTAATCAATGCTACCTTTGATTTCATCAGGTTTCCTCCTGTCACCAATAATGGGACCTATCAATGCAAATTAAATTCGGTAACTCTATGATAGTTGCCCATGACGTTGAAGAAGTGTTTGTAACACGGTCGTCGTCCGGGTCGACATTTTTCTCCTTGGGGTTTCTGTCATGATCCCGTGAAGGTCTGAAAAGGTATCTAGATCGCGTTCGGTGGGGAGTTGTCCAACGGTCAACCCAAGGGTGGCTGCCTTGGACTGAGTAAGGGCACAAACTGTCTCTGTAGACCATGGCACTTCCTGAAAGAGCTGAGGTGACGGCTGTTTCAAACCAATGAGGTAATATCCTCCGTCATGTGTTGGCCCAATAACTACATCGTGTTTGTTCAACAGAAAGAGGGCGTCTTTGTATGTTTTAGGGGAGAGCGTTGGAATATCGGTGCCTATGACCAACGCATAGCGATAGCCCTTGCTTAAAACTTCTGCCAATGCGTTGTGCATGCGTTGGCCCAAGTCATTTCCGACTTGTTCACAAAGTACCACGCCATATCGAGCTGCCAATGTTTGGAAGAACCCATGTTCTGATGAAGGTGTGCAGGCGAGGAAGCGGTCCAGATTTCGGATGTCGCGTGTATGCTCGGCAACATCCATGACCATGCTGCCATGCAGGCTGGCGGCTTCGTCTGGAGTGAGGGGGGGACACAAACGAGTTTTGACCTGCCCAGGGAGAGGTGCCTTGGCAAAAATTATGAGAGCGTCTTCCGCGGGGCCTGAGGGTGCGTCGGTTCGTTTGTTGTAACCGCGTCGTCGAGATTGGGAGAGTTTACCGGATCGTGGCATAAAATTGTTGCAAGGTGTGTGGATTGAATCCCATCCAGTAAAGCAATCGAAGGGTCCACATATGGATGATGGTGGGGAGGGCCCCGCGTTGTTCCCATCGTCGAAAGGATGTGGTGACTTTCGCATGGAGCGTAGCCACATGTCCGAACTGTTTCAGTCGTTTGGTGAATTCGATATCTTCCATGAGGGGAATGTTGGCGTACCCATCCATGTAATTGAAGATTTCCCGCCGAACAAATATGGCTTGATCTCCGGTGGCAATACCTGACCATCGAGAACGAAGATTCATCATCCGACTGATGAGCCAGGCCCAACCGCGATCTTTTTCAAACTGCACGTCGAAGCGGCCCCCCACACATGCTGGATTACTCATAACTCGTTCTATGTCTGATCGACAGCCATCAGGCAATTGCGTATCCGCATGAAGAAAGAGCAAGATGTCTGATCGTGCGGCAGCAGCGCCTGCGTTCATTTGTTTCGCTCTCCCGCGATCCGTCTCTATTACTTGTATCTCGACCATGTTGAGTTCGGTCAAATGGTGTGTCAATACGGACATCGTTCGGTCCAGACTTCCTCCATCGACAACAATCACTTCATTGAACTGGTGAGGTACAAGGTGCTGAAGGGTCCGAGGTAAGACACGTTCTTCATTTAAGGTCGGGATGATAATGGCAATGGATGCAGCCATGGAGAAGCGGTGATGGATGAAGCGTGGTTTGTTGTTCTCTCTCTTATCGAGATACGAACCATGATTTATTTTGACTTGGCCGGTTTCTTTGGTGTTTGAAACATAAAGAAGACGACCATGGCGATAGTTCCCCAATATATGACGTATTTATGCCAAAAGAGTACTTCTCCCAAATGTAAAAACCCTAGGGCGCAGACTGTGGAAAAGCCGATGACGAGATAGCGAACAGTGGGGATTTTCACAGATGAATGTGCCCACAAAGCCAGTCCGGCAAAATACAAAATCATGGGGAAGATGGTGATCTCGGCACCGGTGCTTGCCGAGAGAAACACTTGAATAAATCCGATAAACACCATGGCCGAACCCACCATTTTCATGGCCACGGTCATTTGAAGCGCCTCGTGGGTTTCGGTATCCAATTCCCCTCCAGGAGTGGGTGGTCCAATGTGCACACCGGGCACTTGCCGCGTACGAGGAGCTTCGGGAGGACTTTCTGTTTCGGCCTTCTGTTTAGGATCTTCAGTCATAATCACCATTTAAAATGTTTGCTAAGCGTGAGACCCTGTTGGTGGTAATTCGATCCGATGGTTGAGCCGTAGATTTCATCAGGGGTGTCCAGCATTTTTTCATACAGCACTTTAAAAAAGGTTTGTCCATCATGAATGAGAAATGGAACATCATGGGGACGGACCTCCAGCACCACTTGAGTACCTTTTCTCGGCCCCGCTCCTGCTCCAAAGCCGGGATCGAAAAATCCCGCGTAATGGGTCCGAAGTTCT
Source organism: Candidatus Nitronereus thalassa (assembly GCF_032191465.1). Taxonomy (NCBI): domain Bacteria; kingdom Pseudomonadati; phylum Nitrospirota; class Nitrospiria; order Nitrospirales; family Nitrospiraceae; genus Candidatus Nitronereus; species Candidatus Nitronereus thalassa. The sequence continues at coordinate 2,886,391 of NZ_JAQOUE010000001.1, forward strand.
CCACATGCGGCTTCGTAGGCCACCATTTCGGCAGCATACCCAGCCGGGACATTAATTCGTTCTTTAGAAGCCAAAATATAAAACTCTTCCGGTTCCAGCAGCAACGTATGGTTGGAATGGCGATACAGAGGTTCCCAATAGTCCAAAGCGGAGTAATAGCCAATCTTTGTCAGGTCAATGATATGACTATTTTTTTTGGCTCGGTATCCAACAATATTTTGTTGATCGTCTGTTCCCTTGAGATCAATTCGTAAAAACAGGCCTTGGTCGACTCGCATGTCTCGTGCGGCCAGTGACTGATCACCCTCGGCGTTGTCTTCATTATGATGCAACAACCGGGCAGACCGATGCAGGGCTTTGAGTTGCGAATCGGAAACCGACGGTCGTCCAGCCACTAAACGCAGCTGGTTCAAGGCTAATCCTGTTTGAACGCGAATGGTAAATGATCGTGGGACAATTTCTAGGTACAGTGGCCCTTTATAGCCTGGTCGAATTTCATCAAATCCAACATTCAAATCGGTGATCACGCGGGTAAAGACATCGAGTCGTCCGGTTGAACTTTTGGGATTGGCGCGTCCACGAATCGTGGGTGGGAGGGCCAGGCTTTCCTGCAGAGGAACGAGATAGACATGGCCTTTTTCAAGAATCGCTCCCTGAGTAAGGTCCATTTCATACATGACCAAGTCAGACTGATAAAGATCCGGCACGCTTAACCGTGCGCTGATTTCTGAACGCTCCGGCAGAAAGCTGCTGAGTAGCCGATATGCCTTGGTGCCTAGGCGCAGGTCAAGGCTGGCAGGCTGAATTTGATTTTGGCCAATAGGGGAATCAGCATTAATCGCGCCATCCTGAATCAGCTGCTTCAGGTGTTTGTCAGGCAGGATGCCGTGCTTGGGGGTAGCCGCCATTAATCGTCCATGGCTCCTTGGCTGCAAAGTCCTCCCATCGAGGAGGCCCCCACCATTGGAAGTTCCCGCGACCGGCTTTGGTCGGGTTGGGGGTAATGGTACGTTTTATTCTCGTAATTTTTCAGGACTGCGCCTTTTTCATCCAAATCCAACAAATATTCGTTGGGGAGAATAGGAATTTTTCCGCCTCCGCCAGGGGCATCGATTACAAAGTGCGGGACGGCCATGCCGCTCGTGTGCCCTTGTAACGACTGAATGATTTTAAGCCCTGTTTCGATAGTGGTGCGGAAATGGTTCGTACCTTTCGTGAGATCGGCCATATACAAATAATATGGCTTCACTCGCGCAAGGAGGAGCTGGTGCATGAGACGCTTCATAATTTCCGGATCGTCGTTCACATCTTTTAACAAAACGGTTTGTGCGCCCAAAGGCACGCCGGCGTCCGCAAGGCGCCAGCAGGCTTCCTTGACCTCTGGGGTCAGTTCGTCGGGGTGATTAAAATGTAAGTTCATATAAATGGGATGATATTGTTTGACGATGGCACAAAGTTCCGGAGTAATACGTTGCGGCAACGTGCCGGGGACGCGGGTGCCGAAACGAATGAGTTCCAAATGAGGAATGGTGCGGAGGGCTTTGAGAATGCGTTCGATCAAATGATCCGGCAATAAGAGGGGATCGCCCCCGGAAAGAATAATATCTCGCACTTCCGTATGTTCCCGAAGATATGCGATAGCTTGATCTAATTCACCCTTTTTCAAAAATCCGGGTTTCCCGACAAGACGCTTACGTGTGCAAAATCGGCAGTAGATAGGACATTGATTGGTCACCATAAGAAGAACACGATCTGGATACCGATGCACCAGGTGTGGTACTGGGCTATCCGTATCTTCTTCCAGGGGATCATCCGGCGCATCGAAATCATCCATTTCAATAGCTTCAGGGACGACCTGCTTCCAAATGGCATCTCCTGGTGATTTGATCGTCGAAAGAACCGTGGGGGTGATACGCATGGGATAGGCCCCTACCACGTCTTCGATTTCCTTCGGATCCACGCCCAAATGTTTGGCGAGATCTTTTGGTTTGGTGACACTCTCTGCTAGGACTTTTTTCCAATCATCCATAAGTAATTCCTTATAGGTAAAAAATGGTAGTGAATGGATAATGGCCCCATGAGTCGCCAATGGGATCGATTGTGAGTTGTATCATACGCGAGACAAAAAATCCTCTTGTGGATGTGTTCAAGTGTTAGGCGCATAGGTATCAAGGTGCTGCAATATATCGTCGGTCTCCGTAAGGATGGTGTCGCCGTCTACCAGGACCGGGACGTAATATTGCCCGGATACCTCAAACACTTGTTTCCGAAAGGGTTTCATGTCAGGGACAATCACACTTTCGTATTCTAACGCGAACTCGGAAAGCTTGTCTCGAATCACGGCGCATTCAGGGCACCATTCTGTGTGGTATAGCGTCATGTTCCTAACTATTCCCTAATGTTAAGAGTCACATTGGCGGGTCGTTTGCTACACCGAAGTGGTGCAGGGGACTAAAATCGCATCCCGCATCCCATGAATAATCTTTTTATCTTTTGGACATACCGTGGCAAGGATCCCGCCTAATGGGGCTTTGTCACCGGCCACGAAATAATATGGAGAAAGGCGAGCCCGACCTGACATGGACACCATCGTTTGGGATTCCTCCTGATAATAGGTCATGTTAAATTGGCGGCCTTTATGAAATTCTTGAAGAATATAAGGGCTGGTTTTAAATGCCCTAAGCCCTTGCTCCAATGCCGAAGCCCATTCTGTTTGGGGGATATCATGGCCAATGACGACCCCACGGCTGCCCCAGGCGAGTTCTGAAAATCCTGATGGTTTGATGACAAACTGTCGCTGTTTCTGTGTGGCCTGGTCCAATTGCCGCCAATCCGATACGGCGGAATCATCCATTCTTAAACCGGGAATGATCCCTGAAGGTGGCAAAGGTCGCGGATCTAAAATCCATGTGCTTGGCATGAGCTGGTGGAGAACATCGAAGGTGTCGGAGCCCAAAGATTTAGCCCAAAAGGATTCCAGTATGGGATGGTGCAATAAGGCAAAGGCAAGTTTTTCTTCCATCCAGGGCTTGTACGGAGGGGTGATCTCGACCCGGCCCTTCTTGGCGCTATACATGAAGAGTTCGGATTTCGGAATATTTTTAAGGTCGAACAATTCATAGAATCGATAAATCAGCGAAACAGGCTTCTCTCCAGAGGGTGTTACGATGGACAAGGCTTCTTCCGTGAACCGCACGTCACGAGGATGCACGCAAAATACGTCCATTCCTTCGTCCTGTAAAAGGGACGCCAGCCATGCCATTTCTTTTCGATAATCTTCGGCCTCGTCCGAAACCACGATTGCCACGCAGCCTGAACCTGACGATTTTCCCAACCGGCCCCGTAACATTGAAATAAAACCTTCGGGGATGCCCTGGGTTCCTCCAACAATGGAATCTCCCAACTCCCCATAGACCCTGGACAAAACAGTCGTGGTACCAATGCCTCCCGGTACGGAATCCAGCTCGGTGATGGCCATGCCGCCTTCCGTGGGAATCACATCAGGGCGAATGACATCCGGCAAGACATCTCGAAACCGTTTCATTCGTCCAAATTCTAATAACGCGGGCGGTTTTCCTTGATCCAAATATTCATGAACCCAAGCTGGTTGAGTGCCTTTGACGCTTTCCAGATAAAGCCGATTTAATGAGCGATAAAACCGTAATAAATGAGTACCCAGGGAATCGAAGAAGGCCACCTCCTTGGCACTAAGAAGAAAGGGAGTTGGAGAGACCCGCCACTGGAGGGGCTGGTCATTTTCAATAAAGCCTGACTTGCTTAAGAGGTCCGATACGGAAGCGCACTTGGATTCTGGTTTCGGTTTTGCTCGTAAGGATGGAGGGGTTGTCACCTGCTGGTCTGAGGAAATTGTCCCGTGAACCATAGAGCCTTCGGCTGTTGGGTGTGCCATGATGGATTCGGTGAGGAGTTGGTCCTATGGGGTCAAGGGGAGTCAGTGATCATCAAAGGTTATAAAATCGTGCTCTTGTTCAATTGTTTTTACCATCTGCTTTGACTAATGATGAAGTCAAACCCACAAAAGAGAATCGTACCATGTGCCCTTTGGGAGAGACAAGGAAAGCAGGTGCGCGACATCTTTGGCGAAGAGGGGGCTCACTGAGGGGACAGGTTCGACCAACCCGGTGGATTGAGTTTCTAAACGGTAACCACTCCGATTGGTTTTGTAGTTGCCAGTCTTCGTTTTTCTGGTCACCTAGAGGCGTCGGAGAGGGGTGGGAAATTATCTGCGGAGAAACATTTTTTATGGGAATTTTGATTGGCAAATGAAGACTTACAAGGTCTCGGAAAAAAGAATTGTGATGAAATATTCTTTTCTCTGCTACCTTAATAACGACCATAGGTTGGAGGTTATTCTGAGAGCCTCGAAGTAGGATTCTTGGATGACGTTAGCATCCAGATAGAGGGTGTTCACTCCTTCCCAATGTCCTCGTTCGTACGACAACACGCATTTGAGTGTGGCTCCCATCATGCCCTCATGAAACACTAAGGCGTCTTGGCTTTCTTCAGACAGGGGAATGTTCTGGATGATAGTTGCCATGGGTAGATCAAATAGAGCATCCAAAACAGAAAAGAGGCCAACTGTAAAATAAGGCTCAGAGTCAGGTACTTTCATGGTCACTGCCAAATGTTCAGCCATAATGGCGCGTACAATCGATGTAACGATAAGTTCAAACGGTTTATTGGGTACGCCTACCATTGAGAGTAATATCGTCCACGTTTTTATCTGATTGAGGCCCACCAAACGAGCGGCCAGTGGAATAGAGTCGATTTTTTGGGGCAAACTGAAATGTGCTGAATTGACATAGTCCAGCAATTTGAAACTTAGGGACATGTCTTGTTTGATAATCTGATCAACATCTTCAATTTCGATGTCTGGATCTTGGAGCTTTGAAAGTAATGTCAGTGTGGTCATTTGATTGGAAGGCAGTGTAGTGCTTTCAACCCTCCCTGGCTGAAAGAAAAAATAGCCTTGGAATAAATCGAATCCCCACAGTTTTGCCGAATCATACAGATCGTAGGATTCCACACGTTCCGCTAGAAGTTTGGTTTTGAAAGGGGCCACCAAATCCCTTTGCTGTTTTATGTAGTCAGGATGTTTATCCAAGACATCAATTTTGACGATATCCGCGAGTTCAAGAAAGGGCACTTTATCCTCATGAAACACGAAATCATCAAGTGCGATCGTATAGCCTTTATCATGAAGTCGTTCAAGGGCAGATATGACTTCTTGTTTAGGTGGAACATGTTCTAGTACTTCCAACACGATTCGATCTTTGGGTAACGAATGGCATTCCTCGCTGAGGACCCACTTTTCAGTAAGATTGATAAATGCTCGATTCGGACCCACCAAGGTATCCAGCCCGATTTCGTCAAAGGCTTTTTTCATGACAGTGTCGGTTGCCGCCTCACCGTCAAAGGCCGTCTGGGGATCGGTCTCTATTTGGCGGGACAACAGTTCGTATCCGAAGAGGGAGAGTTGATGGTCGTGGATTGGCTGTCGAGCCAGAATTGTGCTCATGTGATTAAAGATATCCAATAAGGAGAAATATAATGCTGTATCGTAATATTTTGGTACGAACTTTAACGAATCAAAATTGGAATCGCGGATAGCTCAATTTCATTTTGGGAATTGTTAAATGGACGGGGAATGTTTGGTTTGAGCGATGCATTCATCTAGACGATGAATGATTTCGGTCTTTCCAGTATGGCGTTTTGCAATCGGGCCCACCATACATGTCAAAGGTGCTAAAATTCATCGCCACCATGGGGTCATCACTTGTCCATGAGGGGAGCCCCCAGTATAATGCCCTTCGTAATTATTTTATATAGGATATAAATTATTCGGTGAGAAAAAAATGAAGGGGCAAGAACTTGACATCGAACAATATCGGTTAACCGAGGAGCCATTTTATGAAGAGGTGAATGGCGAAATCGGGTTGGTGACGATTGCTTCCAAAAGCAAGATGCCGGTCATGCTTAAGGGGCCGACTGGGTGTGGTAAAACGCGGTTCGTGCAACACATGGCTTATAAACTTGGGCGTCCGTTGATCACCGTGGCATGCCACGAGGATTTAACCGCTTCGGATTTGGTGGGGCGTTACCTGCTCAAAGGCGAAGAAACCGTCTGGGTGGATGGCCCTCTTACTTTAGGCGTAAAGCATGGCGCCATCGTCTATTTAGATGAAATCGTAGAGGCCAGAAAAGACACCACGGTGATCGTGCATCCGTTGAGCGATGATCGACGATTTCTTCCCATCGAGAAACGCGGACAGATGATCGAAGCCGTCGATGACTTCATGCTCGTCATTTCCTACAATCCAGGCTATCAAAGCGTCTTGAAGGAATTGAAACAGAGTACCAAACAGCGATTCATGGCCATTGAGTTCACGTATCCGCCTGCTGACATTGAAATGCGAATTATTGAGAAAGAAGCCAAAGTTACGAAGGAAATCGCGCAAAAACTCGTCAAGCTTGGGGACAAGGTTCGTAATCTACGCAACCATGGCCTGGAGGAAGGGGTGAGTACGCGATTGTTGATCTATGCGGGAACATTGATTCAGCAAGGTGTTCCGTCGGAGAAAGCCTGCGAAGCGGCGGTGATTCGGCCTATTACCGATGACCCAGATATGCATCGAAGTATTCAAGAGCTGGTCAAGGCCATATTCTGAACCGTCCCCTTCTATCCCATTGATGTCCTGGGTGGTGTGAATTCTCACATTTCCTTTCTCAACATGTTCTGTTAATCCGCATCTATGCCTGAACCCCAAAACATTCTCGCGATTGTCTACGATTTTGATCATACATTGAGTCCGCATTACATGCAGGATCACACGATCCTGCGTCATGCGGGTATTGACCCTGCCGAGTTTTGGCCGAGTTGCACTGCGTTGATTAAGGAGCGTGGGTATGATCAAGAGCTCGCCTATATGAAACGGATGTTGGACTATGATTCGATCCGCGCGCTGTCTAACAACGACTTGCAAGCCATGGGGCCGGATCTTACGTTTTTCCCAGGCGTGCCGGATTTTTTTGAAGAACTAAATACTATAGTCCACCAACCTCGCTACGCCGAATGGGATATTCACCTCGAACATTATGTCGTGACCTCAGGCCTCAAGGCCATTTTAGAGGGCAGTCAAATTGCCAAGCATGTCAAAGCCATGTTTGGGTGTGAGTTTGACGAAGACCAAGGACATATTCATTTCCCTAAACGGACGATAAGTCATACCCAAAAAACGCAGTTTCTGTTTCGTGTAAATAAGGGGCTGCTCAATCTGGAGCAGGATGTGAACGATCATATGCCGGAAGAAGCTCGACGTGTGCCGTTTCGACATATGATATATGTAGGGGATGGTCCCACCGATGTGCCATGTTTCACTGTCATCAAAAAAAATGGAGGGTTGGCGGTGGCGGTGTACAATCCACACGATACGACGCGTAAGTCGTTTAAAAAATGTTATGATTTGGCACATCATGCCGATCGGGTGCATTTCATGGCGCCTGCAGATTATCAAACCGGCAGCCAGCTTCGATTAATTCTCGAGCAGCATATCATGGAAATGGCTGATAGTATGGTGGAACGACGACGCCAAGCCATTGAGGGAACTCGCGTTCCTGCCCCGCCGCCGTGAAACGTGATGGGTGAAAAGACCTGTTCATTCATATTACGTGTTATGTAGCGGCTTTATCCCCGTTGCAGGACGATCTTTCAGAGAGTTAAGCTGATATGTAGGAAGGCATTCTTCTGGCCGGGAGGAGGTATTCTTATGATGATGCACAAAAAAATATGGAAAACGAGAAATACAGAAAAACTTTTTTGGTGGATAGCACCTCATGTGGTGGTTCTTTTCATGGTGTTTGGTATGGGTGCCCAAGTCTATGGCAAGACCAAGCCCACCATGGCTCCTAAAGAAGCTACTTCTGGAATTACGGAAAACCCAGGTTCTGGAAATCGGGTCTTGGCGCTAGATCAAAAAAATTGGAAACAACCGCAGTCATCCTTTAATTGGGTGGCTATGGCGCGTGATATTAAAATCCCATGGGACTCCCATGGTCGACAAGGCTGGTTGACCGATGATGCCTATGTCGAACCCGTTGATCCTGGTGCCTCCGAATTTTCCTTAAATACGGATGTGTTTTATATTGTGTTTTCGGTTCCAGGTATGGATGCTCCTTTCCAATTCCGAGCGGCGTGGTATTTTATGCCGGATGGAAAAACGCCTGAGTCTGAATATTCCGGGACGGATGCTCTCTTTTTAGAAATGAACCAAAAGGCAGGGTACCTGGAAATTTTCCGTCCTGAGGAGGGCTGGAAAAAAGGGAAATATCTTTTAAGACTGTTTTATGAAAGTCCCGGCCAAGAACTCTACGATGGCAATATCGTTGGTACCATGGTATTCACCATTACCGACCAGCCTGTTTCTTAATATTTTGAAGGAACTAAATATTGGGCACAGGTGTTTTTTCTTGGTCTCACCATCCGTCTTTCTGTCAAAATTGGTTTAAGAAAGTATCACTCCGCAAAATCTCGACTTGTTAGACTTCTTGTCCCTTGTACAGAAAGAAGAATTTTCGGCGTACTCAGAATAACAGAGGTTAAGCTCAGCAGGGCTGTTAGATGAGGTTTGGCGGTCAAGGAATGATCCCCTCAAAAGAAGTACGTCATTTTGCCTATAGCCCGAAATCTGGTCTCAGGAGATAGTAACCCCATGGCGCATCCTCCTTAAGTGGGCGGCCCATTCGGAATCCTCCGGATGGGCCGTTTTTTTGCTGCTTCAGGGCATGAAGAAAAAGCAGCCCGCTTCTTTATTCTCCCTCGTGTTGTCGTTCTTCCCCCAAAACCTTGTCATCCTGGACGAAGCAAAGGGGTTCCCCCTCAACAATTAAATCTGTCACAGAGTCCATACCTGATACGGGAAATCAGATTCTTTGTTCCACTCCGGATGACAAAGGAAAGTCAGAGGTTGGATTGGATGTCGGTGATGCGGGCGAGAGAACGTCTAGGAATTCGTTGGCGTCGCTGCTGCCGTACTTGTTGCGTTGGCGTGAGGCTTTCTTGATCGAAGAATTTCCTCGAGGGTGAGCAGTGCGTCGCGTCCTGAGTTGGTTTCAAAACCTTTGGAGAGGCTTTGGTCAGCGTATTCATGGCCGTGGTCTTGTGTTGCGCTTTGACTGAGGCTCCCGGACCATTTTCGAGGGTCGCGGCTTCCATGTTTGCGATCCCATGCCGTGAGGCAGGCTTTGGCAATCAGTTTGTTCAAGGGAGCGGGATTGTATAGCATTTTTTTAATATTCCAAGGCGTGAGGCTGAGCGGATTATACCCAGCTGAGAGGTACCCTTCAGAAAGTAAGCGTTGCTCCAAATCCGTGTTCGGCTGCACGCCCAAAAAGAACATCAAGGGAAACACTTTGTTCTCGCCTAAAATCGACGCCACGACTTTATACGATTCAATACTCTGCAACAGCGTTTCCTCAGTTTCATCCGGTGAGTTGAGCGAATAGTTGAGGATTACTCGCCCATTGAAACCTGCATCTTTCAGATGCCGACACCCGTCATACAAATGCTCCAGCTTAAAACCCATGTGCATGCTGTTGAGCACTTTCTGAGATCCAGCGGTAATAGCGACTTCTAAATCCCCCACTCCTGATTTGACCATGAGTTTGCCGAGGTCTGCAGTAATCATCGAGGTCCGGACGTACCCCGACCATTCTATGTCTAACCCTTCTTTAATTATTCGCTCTAAAATTTCCGTGCATTGGGGATAGGCATCTTTACCGGGAATAAACTGCGCATCGGTAAACCAGAACCGTCGTGCACTCCACTGGTGGTAATACTGGGCAATATCTTTCACGACGTTTTCCGCCGGGCGATACCGCACCCGTTTTCCTTCGATATAAGGATAGAGGCAAAACGAGCAATCGTAGGGACATCCGCGTTTGCTTTGCACGCCGATACATTCGCCGACATACTCTTTGTACTGTGGGAAGATTGAGGTGAGGTAGGGAATATCGACGGTGAGAGAATCTAACATGGCTGGAGCATGCTTGGTGCCTTTCTGCACGACTCCCTTTTCTTTGACAATGAATCGTTCGTCCGTCAGCGGCTCTCCATTTAGTACCTTGAGAATCGCATCTTCCCCTTCCCCTAATATCCCAAGGGTCCCTTGGGGAAGTTTCTCGATGAGCTGATCGGCAAAGGCTGTAAACGCTCCACCCCCGATCATGATTCGAGAGCGATGAAATTCTTTATGGACCAGCCATGGGTAGGATAAGTTTGAGCGAATGTCTTGGTAATAGCGATATAGGTTATGTAATCCCTGGAATGAGGCGGCAACACGTTTCAATGGGTTGCTGGAATAGTAGAAGTTGAATGCATGCTCCAAAGAGGCGTCGCCCTCATGCGGAGAAAATATTTGAATGTCGCGCCAAGAGAAGCACACGAGTTCTGGTTTGAATTCAGTTGCGACCTCACGGAGTGCCTGTTGGCGTTCCGACCGTGGAAACAAGGAGAGATCCAAAATTCGTTGTCGAACGTCAGGACGGCGGCGATGAATGAAGTCGGCCAGGTAGGTAATTCCCGTGGGATACACTTTTTTACACGGGAGAAAGACGTAAAGGACGGAGTCCATGATGGTTATTTAACCGCGATGTGAATCGCGACAATCCCGCCGCTGAGATTGCGGAAATCGACATGTGAAAAGCCCGCTTGCTGCAACATGGAGGCTAAGCCTTTCTGGTCGGGGAATGTGCGAATAGATTCAGGTAAGTAGTTGTAGACGTCGGTATGGTCCTTGGCAACCCATTGCCCAATTTTGGGGAGCATATGAAAAGAATACCAATCGTAGAGGGTGCGCAGCCAGGCATATACGGGTCGGGAAAATTCTAAACACACGAACCGTCCGCCAGGCTTCAGCACGCGATGGATTTCCGTAAATGCTTTTTGGCGGTTTCCCACGTTTCGTATACAAAAACCAGCGGTGATTGCATCGAAGGCATTGTCGGGAAACACGAGCGTTTCCGCATTACCACGGAGGCATTGAATGCGCGATGCTAATCCCTTCGCCAAAATTTTTTTTGCGCCTTCCTTCAGCATTTCAAAATTCAAATCCATGGCCGTAACCTTGCCGTGGGCACCCATGCGTTCGTCGAGCAGAATGGCCAAATCGCCCGTCCCGGCACCGATGTCGAGGGCTCGTCCTCCCGATACCTCCGGCACATAACTGGCCGTAAGACGTTTCCAGCGATGATGAAGGCCAAAGCTGAGCAGGGAATTATTAAGATCATATGAAGGGGCGATGGCGCTGAACATTCGCTGCACCGCTTGTTCTCGCGGGGCCCCAGACCATTGGGAAACGGTCTTTCCTTCGGGCGTTCCCACGGTTTTTTCGACGGATTGCAGCATGTCGAGGAGGTAGCACCGGCTCGCTTTGTTTGTCAAGGAAACGAGTAGGGTAACGGGGTAGGGAAAAGGAAAGAACGAGTAGGAAACCTTTGCCCAGTGCAGGGAATTCCCCACGGAAGAACTTGATTAGAGAAAAGCGTGAAGAAAATTAAAACAGTTGCAAAATCAGGGGGATGATGGGTGACGAGATTCTCTCAGTATTTGGCACAACTGTTGAATGTAATTTGGCAGGCATTTTCTGCGAACTAGTCTCGGATTCTTTTCCGATGTTTCCGTAGCTGCTGGAGTACTAGTTGTTAATACGTAATATAATAGCCGAAACCACATTCGTCCGCATTCACTTAACGAAAGGTTCTGTGGCATATGACCATCTACGAGAAAAACGTTGAAGCATTGAAGACGTATCACCCGGAGTTGGTGGTCCTGACGACGCAGACCATCTCAACCGACCATATTCAAGTCGATCTCACCGGGACCGGGACTCCACGGTTGGTGGTCCGTAACGCAAGTGGGGATATTGTCGAACTTCATGATCCTCAGGATCCGTTAAGCGTAGCAGAAGGCACAGTCGAGCAAATGGCACATTCGCTTCAGGGAGTCACGGTGTCGTTAGGCTTGGAGTTAGGCTATTTTGCGTTGGCGGTGGTACGCCGGTTGGATACCCTTTCCCGGTTGATTGTATATGAAGCCGATCCTGCAATTTTTCTGACTGCGCTTCGAGAAGTGGATCTCACAGAAATTCTGACATCCTCCCGAGTGAAATTAGTGGTGGGCCGTGAGGGAAAACTCCGTCACTGGTGCACCAAGTTTGTGGAACAGACGAACGGGACGCTGCGGGTTATTAGCTACGAGCCCGCATTTCGATTAGATCCGGATGCGTATGGCGAAACAGCCGAGCAAGAATTAGAACGAATTCCCAGTATTGTGAAGGCGGCCCGCAATGCCCTGGTGCGACGTGGCCCCATGTTCATCGACAGCGTGTTGCAGAATACGCCGGAAATATTGTTGGCAGGGGGAGTGTCAACTTTGAAAAACCGTTTTCCCGGAATGCCGGCTATACTTGTGGCGGCTGGACCGTCACTGGAGAAAAACGTGCATCAGTTACGCGGCGCCAAAGGACGGGCGGTCATCATTGCCGCGGACACGGCCCTTGGGTATTTATTGCTTCGGGGAATCGTTCCGGACTTTGTGGTGAGTGTCGATCCTCAAAAAGAAACCTTCAGAAAGTTCCAGGGGGTAGAAATTCCTGATGAAGTGGCCTTGGTATTTCATCCGGCGGTGAGTCCGCATATCCCCAAACATTTCCCCGGGCCTAAATTCACATTGGATGCGGCCATGCCCGTGTATCAATGGCTTCAGGAGTATTGGGCGCCGAAAGGAGCCATCGATACCGAGTGCATGTGCCAAGTGCATGTCGGGTTTAATCTCGCACAATGGATGGGGTGTGAGACGATCATTTTGGCAGGCCAAGATTACTGTTATTCTGATGAGGGCATGCACGTAAAAAATGGTGGGTATTTGAATGTCGAGGAAGATGCCGCCAATGTGGCAAATGGGCAACCGGCTCAGGATATTTTTGGGAAACCTGTCAAAACCAATCCGACGTTCTTGAACTATAAGGCCATACTCGAAAAAAAGATTCGTCAGTTTTCAGGGAAGGTGGTGCATGCCACGGAAGGTGGACTCTCTCTTGAGGGAGCGGAATTGTATTTACTCGGGGATGCAGTGGCTGAATTTTGCCAAAGTCCAAGCATTAGCGTGGCAAATCAATTAAGTGAGACTTGTGGACAATCCTCAGGCATTGATTGGATGCCTTTTCTTCACGAACTGCGTACGCGGTCCCGCGACGTCTTTCGCGTACAGCGAACCAGTCACCATGTGTCCGTGTTGTTGACGAAGATGAAGGAACGCTGGCAGCGAGTCCAGATACCCGATAAAGAGTTTCAGCAATTAGGGAAAAAGGTGGAGCGCTTGACGGCCCTCATTCCGCGATATACCAGGGTGAGAGAACTCTTACATTGGATGAATATCGAACTTGAGCGACAACTTGCTGAGGACACCCAAACGCTTGAAACGTTGACTGATCCCAAGGATAAACATGCCCTGCAGATCGAACGTGGCCTCCGGTATTACGGTGGACTGTCAAAAACGGCGCCGCCCTTGGGTGAAAAACTGAAAGAATTTTTATGTCGAATGGAACAGTGGCGAGAGCTGGACATGAGGCTTCCACAGCCGGAGGGCTCCTCGACGTGGTTGGATATCGCTGAAGGGTTCATGCGTCTGCACATGTATGACAAGGCCAGCCAGTGTCTGGCCAGTTATGCGCAAAAAAAGTCTGAGGCAAGACTTGGACTTACCGAAGCCGTGTTGTCTATTCGTCTATATTTGGAACTGTTCCAATTTTCTCAAGCGGTGGAACAAGCTGAAAAGGCACGAGAGGTTTTCCCTGACAATCCTGAAGTCAAATCACTTTGGAGCCATGCGAAATGGGAGTATCGTCAATGGCTAGGCAAAGTCAAAGCTGCGCTCGCCGAAGCACCGATCACGGTTGATACGCATCTCAAGGCTGGCGACTTCTATCATCGCATCGGCGATTATGTCCGCGCCAAACAACATTACCGCTTGGCGGTAGAGGAAGAACGCCGATTGCCCATTCCCGATGATGCCTGGGATTTTTTCTCGAAAAAAGATCGAGAGCAATCCGTGGGTGAAGAAGATCAAACGACAGTGGCCGGGAGCTGATTCTATACTGCTTCCTGATTTTATTTAGGGGCTGTTTTGCCCGTTCATGAAGAGGTACACCTCCATCACCCCTCTTCCCAAATCAAGACCTTTTCAACCTGAACCGAGAAGGCTTAGGAGTATCGCAAGGCGGTTTTAATTACCAAATGGCCATTCCTCAAGATTTTTTGTGGATTCTCAGATTTTGAAATCTTGAGAGCAACCTAAAATCCTCAGGCCTGCCAAAGTTCATACCCACATTTCGTTATTCGGGGTCAGTGGACAATCATTTAACTTCAATTTTAGGAGGAACTTCATGACTAGGTCATCATGTCGGAAAGCAGCTTGCATTCGAGGTGGATTGCTCGCAGGAGTCATCCTGTTGTGCTTGGCTACATTATCATGGGCTGCTCAACCCGACCCAAGTTTGCCGGGAAACCATCTTGTGATCAAGGAGGTGGATGTTAATGTTGGAACCACGGAAACCACATTCACCATTAGGGGAGAATATTTTAGTTTTGTGAATCTTTCCGATTTGGTGGTCACCCTTGGTGAATTCGGTCCATTGACCATTGACGGTGTGCCAACTGATGCCAATATCGTTGCGAAATATCCTGCGGTGATCCAACCGGGTGACTATTTGCTATCTGTCTTTACCGGAAACGGTCAGAGCAAGCATGACGAATATGATTTAACGATTGGTGCGGTTGGCCCGCAAGGTCCACAGGGTGAACCAGGCCCAACTGGCCCCCAAGGGCCGGCAGGTGCTGATGGAGCTCAAGGGCCACAGGGAGACTTAGGACCGATTGGACCGACAGGTCCCATTGGCCCCCAAGGGCCGGTAGGGCCAGCTGGGCCGCAAGGACCTCCTGGACCGTCGGGAGGTGGACAGGTATTAGATTTCGTTCGAGTATCTCAAGATTTCACTCCCCCACTCGGCAATTTCAGTGGCCAAGTGACTTGTCCGACCGGTTATTTTGTTATGAGTCCGGGGTATACCCTTTCCTCATCACAGATTACCGTGTTCGATGTGAGGGTAGATGTGACCTCACGAACGGCCATTGTCGGCGTACAAAACCAAGACGAACTCGGTGGAGGGGGCTTCACCGTGTATGCGGCTTGCCTTCGTCTTCAATAACATTATCCCATCCTCACTTATGAGAAAATTGGCTTGAGATATTCTCAAGCCAATTTTCTCTGGGGTAATATATTCCTTCATTATTCTTTTTGCCCTTCCCTTGTTAATAGCTTAATTCCTTATTGCAAAATCTGGCGCTACATTTCTAGGCCTTGCCGGGAAGGTGATTCAGGACGATAGAGGTACTGCGTCCAAGGCATAGGATAAAATAGAGCCTCAAACCCTAAAAGAACGGGGAGTATTTTAGTGGGTTTCCCGATATGACCCTTCGACAATGAAAGGGAAATACTATTGCCGAGGATTTTCAGAAGCTCGGAAACAGTGGAAGGAGATAGATGTCACATGGTCGACTCGACCAATGCGTTCACTTGTTACGTACAGAGTTTCTTCATGATTAATAGAAAGTTTCATGCCACGCGTATTGTGGGATTTTTGATTTTCTATGGAGACCAACGCCTCTTTAAAGGCTGCAAATCTGGCTTCAGTACATGTCTGGAGCGTGTCATAGGTTCCATGAATGTGCCACGCTTCTTTAATCAAGGTTGAAGATCCTTTCACCCATAACACAAAACCTGAATCACCAAGCGAAATCAAAGGACTGAGGAATAGAAATAGCGTGAATAGGAGGAGCACGCGAACGGATCTTTGAATAAGAACCATGTGAAAAGTGTAGAACAATGGAATGGATAAACGGAAAGACCAGTTACAGATAGTATACCACAACCCACGGTAGGGGGGAGTTAGGTTGATTCTATTTATTTAGCGTTTTAAGCTGGAATTATATTTATGCGGGGTTTTGCCCCTGCAGACGAGATCTTCTTCGACTCCGCTCAAGACAGGCTTTTGTTTTGGCAAAAGGACCCAAAACCATTTCCGCCCGTGTGCGCCTTTCCACCTCTGTGCCGAAAAAAATGGCTCAGCCTTTTCCCACCTGCTGACAGAACTGGTGCCGGCAAATAAATCTGTCCACTTTCCCACGTCGGGAAAAAGCTTCATTATCTTGAAGGCCCTAGATTAGGCAAGTCGTAATAAGTAATTGTTCGTTCCATGATTGTTGTTTTATCGAAAGGCTTTCCTTCTTTAAGGAGCCATTTGGAAATCCTCTTTACCCAATTCTTTTTTGCGTCGTACTCGTAAGTAAATGTAGTGCGTGAGGTCAGATTCCCCTTGGAGTCTATGGTTCGACTTCCTAAATCATTCCCATAGACGTCATAGTCATATTCAGTTTTCCCGCTAAACTGACCATCGGCAGAGTAGGCGAGAGTTTTTATGACTTGCCCCTTCTCATTGTACTGGTGAATGTCCTTGGTCTCGTCGTCCCTCCAAATCATTTTCTTCAATGTCTGCCCCTGTGCATCGTATTGGTATTCCACACGTTCTACGGAAACATTCATAGGCCCATCGGCTTTGTATTCGTAGGCTTGTATGCAGTTTCCCTGTTTGTCAAACTCTCTGAAATTCAGATAGATAAATGAACCATCAGCACCATATTCTGCCTCGACACTTTGATTTCCTTGGTCGTCGAAACCGTACAATGTTTCCTGATCGTATTGAACAGGTGGATCTTTATCCCAACTGCGTGTTTGGCGGATTTTCCGACCCTGGTCATCAAAAAAGTTCATAGCCGTTATAGACGAAATAAGGACACCCTCATGTTCACCCCCAGACCTCACCTGCATCTCTTTCCCCATTTGATCATATTCCCAGATAGCTACCAATGCCCAAGAAGAAGAATTGTCATATTGTCTTTCTTTAAGAGTTTTCACTTTCCCTCGGAGGTCATTCTTGGCCTGAAAACAGGTAGCTCCAAATGCAACCCCTGTAGCCAGGAGTAGAAGGATGAAGCAAATTCCACCAACAAGGGGGGGTAGTAGTCGATTTTGATGTGAAAAATTCATTGACCGCTAAAACCTTTGATTAAATCGTCCTTCAGGACGACCTTCCAACGGATCTTGTTTATTATGAGCAAATTTTGATCCCGTTTACATATTCAGATGGTAAACGAGCGCATTTGGGGTCAGTTCCCACATTTCTACACACTTCCTAGTTTGGAGATTGAATCCGTCTTATGCGTTGGGCGCGGCTGGGCTGCTGCCCCGAATCCTACCTCTCGGCGAGGACTGTCTGAGCGAAGCGAGTTTCCGAGCCATCTTGATTCGGGGTGGCAGAACAGGGACCCCTTGGGGCCGCGCACAGGCATGAATGGTTTTGGGTCCTTTTGCCGAAACAAAAGGACCTCGTCGGCGGGGCCGAAACCCCGCATATAAAAAACTTATCCAAACAAATCTTTGGTCTTCCCAAAATGCTGGAAGGCCTTAGTCGTCACCTGCCTACCTCTGGCCGTGCGGTCGAGGTAGCCGGATTGAAGGAGGAAGGGTTCGTACACGTCTTCAAGTGTCGCTTTTTCTTCTTGCACTGCAGCGGCGAGCGCTTCGACACCCACAGGGCCGCCGTTGAATTTATCGAGAATCGTAAGCAAGATCTTTCGATCCATTTCATCAAAGCCAGCGCCATCCACACCTAGCCATTGGAGCGCATCGTTTGCGACTTTCTGAGTGATCACACCTTCGGCTTTGACTTCTGCAAAATCTCTCACGCGTTTGATCAGTCGATTGGCAATCCGTGGTGTGCCGCGGGCGCGGCGACCGATCTCGGTAGACCCACCTGGTTCGATGGCAATATTCAACAGCCCTGCGGAACGATTGACAATAATGTCCAATTCTTCGGGTGTATAAAAATCTAAACGATAGACGAGCCCGAATCGTTCTCGAAGCGGTGAGGTGAGGGACCCCGCTTTCGTGGTGGCGCCGACGAGGGTAAAGGGCGGCAAGTCGAGTTTCATCGTGCGCGTGGCGGGTCCTTGCCCAATCACCAGATCGATTTGAAAATCTTCCATGGCGGGATAGAGCGCTTCTTCAACTCCTGCAGGTAGCCGATGGATCTCATCGATGAAGAGGACATCGTGACTTTGTAAGTTGGTGAGAATGGCCGCGAGGTCGCCGGCGTGGTTGAGTACTAATCCCGAGGTCGATCTGATGGTCCCGCCCATTTCCTTGGCGATGATATGTGCGATGGTTGTTTTGCCAAGACCAGGGGGGCCATAAAAAATTGCATGGTCTAAAGGCTCGCTTCGGCGCTTGGCGGCTTCGATGCAGACGCGGAGGGACTCTTTCATCCGCTCCTGGCCAATGTATTCATCGAGGGTTTGTGGACGAAGGGAGCCTTCGTGGGGTTGCTCGTCGTCTAAAAGGTGGTTGGCGACTAAGCGGTCTTCCATAGTTTGGACGACGAGAGGAGGCTGGCTGATGATCGCAAAATGCTGATAATGCGGCTATCCACCATGAAGGGGAAGAGATAGCCGATATCTGTTGGCCTGGCCATTTAGAAGGTATAGCATTCTTGGGAAATTCCTGCGGGCTTTGTGAAGATCACGTTGATGTCTCGCCCAAGATGGCTGACAATAAATCCCTTTTTTTCATAACACAGCCGGGCACCCATAAGGTTTTCATCCCCGTATTCTTCAGGACCTATAAGATCGCGTATTTCTTTTACGGTTTCAGCCGTGAGGACTCGACGAAACAGTCCCCGCGTTTTGTGTGAGAAACGGTTGTTGATGAAGATCAAGTCGACTTTCCCATCGGTAATTTGCACTCCCGCCATGGGAGCGGTGGGATTGGATTGATCCCATATCGTGACAAATTGGCCAACTTGCTCTACTCGGACCCCAGGAATTTTTTCGTTGACGAGCATCTCGATCGCATCGATTTCAGAATCCCCCAATTTGACCCGGTACAAGGAGATTTCTTTACTATCGACTTCTTCAGGGTTGTCCACGCTATTGCGAGTCAATTCGTATTTTTTGGCCATGGCATCGGTGATCCCAAGGGATAGGATCATTGCCAGGGTTACACTCAATGCCATGAGGGCCTTACTGTACATGAAAACCTCCTTCACCAGGTCTCTCAATACGGGTGATCGTTGCCGGGGGGACTGACCATGATAAATAAAACGCTTCTGGCCAGATTGTAACCGACGGTATTTTCATAATCAAATTGCGGGTGGGTTATCGACTCCTATATTCTCCCTCCACAAACCGGAGGAGGACGTAACCAGGGATGAACCACGAAATTCATATTAAAGGGGCGCGAGAGCATAATCTTAAGAATTTGGATGTGATTATCCCCCGAGACCAATTGGTGGTCATTACCGGGCTCAGTGGGTCCGGCAAATCCTCTTTGGCCTTTGACACGATTTATGCCGAGGGCCAGCGACGGTATGTCGAATCGCTGTCTGCCTATGCGCGGCAATTTCTCGAACAAATGGGGAAGCCCGATGTGGACTCCATCGAGGGCCTGTCTCCTGCCATTTCTATCGAACAAAAAAGTACAAGCCATAATCCTCGATCGACGGTGGGGACCGTCACGGAAATTTACGATTATCTCCGGCTGCTGTTTGCCCGAGTCGGACGCCCCTATTGTGTAAATTGTGGCGATCCCATCACCGCCCAAACCGTTCAGCAAATGGTGGATACCATTCAAGCCTTGCCAGTCGGGGCCAAGTGTCAAGTCTTGGCGCCCATCGTGCGCGGGCGAAAAGGAGAATACAAAAAAGAACTTTTGGCGGCGCGCCGCGCTGGGTTTGTCCGGGCTCGGATCGATGGAAAGATCCTGGATCTTGGCGAGACGATCTCCCTGGAAAAACAGCGCAAGCATACCATTGAAATTATCGTGGATCGGCTGGTTATGAAGGATGAAGAATCCTTGCGGCGTCGATTAGCGGATTCTGTGGAAACGGCGTTAAAACTCACGCAGGGGTTAGTCGGCATTTTGACCGATGACGATGCCGTGACGCTCTATAGCGAAAACCTGGCCTGTATCAATTGCGGGGTGAGTTATCCGGAAATCACCCCACGTGTGTTTTCCTTCAATAGCCCACACGGGGCTTGTCCAGCCTGCGATGGTATTGGGTTTGTCGTGTCAGGTTGTCCCGATGGTCAGAGCTACGAAGAAGACGATGTTTGTCCGGTCTGCCAGGGCGCTCGTCTGAAAGCCGAGAGTCTGGCAGTGAAGGTGGGAGCCAAGTCTATAGCCGAACTCACGAAGTTTTCCATTCGCGATGCTGCGGGGTTTTTTGAATTGCTGGAATTGACGGAACGGGAACGATTTATTGGCCAACGCATCCTTAAGGAAATTCGCGAACGTTTGGAATTTTTGTTGAATGTGGGATTGGACTATCTCACTCTGGATCGGGCTGCGGCCACCTTGTCGGGGGGGGAAGGGCAACGCATCCGGTTGGCCACGCAAATTGGGTCAGGTCTTGTGGGCGTGTTGTATATTTTGGACGAACCGAGCATCGGGTTGCATCAACGAGACAATCGGCGATTGCTTCAAACCTTATTGCGTCTGCGCGACATGGGAAATACCGTGGTCGTCGTCGAACATGATGCCGAAACCATGTTGGCGGCAGATCACCTCGTGGATATGGGACCTGGCGCCGGCGTTCATGGTGGCTATATCGTGGCTCAGGGTACCCCAAACGAGGTCATGCACCATCCGGATTCCTTAACCGGCAAGTATCTTCAGGGTGCGCATGCTGTTTCCTTGCCATCCCGCACCAGAAAGCCCAAAGGCTTTTTATCCATTGAGAAAGCTCATAAGCACAATTTGAAAAGGATTACCGCAAACATCCCTCTTGGAACATTGACTTGCGTGACTGGAGTGTCGGGATCAGGAAAAAGTACATTGATTCTAGAAGTGTTATTTCATTCCTTGTCCCAACTGTTATATCAGAAGAAACCCAAGATTGACGGATGTAAGGCTATCAAGGGCGCGGAGGCCTTGGATAAGGTGATTGATATTGACCAATCGCCGATTGGCCGAACCCCGCGGTCGAATCCCGCGACCTACACTGGCCTGTTCACCTTTATTCGTGACTTGTTTGCGGGATTACCTGAATCGCGTGTGCGGGGCTATAAAGCCGGTCGCTATAGTTTCAATGTCAAAGGGGGCCGATGCGAGGCCTGTCAGGGGGATGGTCTCATCAAAATCGAAATGCATTTTCTTCCCGATGTCTATGTGACGTGCGAGGTGTGTAAGGGGCAGCGATATAATCGAGAGACTCTTGATGTGCGACATAAGGGAAAAAATATCGCCGAGGTGTTGGATATGACGGTCGCCGAGGCCGTGGAGTTTTTCGAGCACATTCCCCCGATTAAGACCAAACTGCAAACGTTAGCCGATGTTGGGCTGCACTATGTCAAACTCGGGCAGTCCGCAACTACATTGTCAGGTGGTGAAGCTCAGCGTGTGAAGCTCTCTCGGGAATTATCCAAGCGAGCGACAGGTCGGACTCTGTATATTTTGGATGAGCCCACCACGGGGTTGCATTTTGCTGATGTCCAGCGGTTGTTAGATGTCTTGAATCGGTTAGTAGAGGGCGGCAATACGGTCTTAGTCATTGAGCATAATTTAGATGTGATTCGCAACGCGGATTGGATTCTTGATTTAGGGCCGGATGGTGGAGATCGTGGCGGCGAGTTGGTCGAAATGGGATCGCCCGTCGATCTCATTAGGACCGGAACATCATGGACGGCACAAGTCTTGAGGGAAAGTGTAGAGGCGTAGTGAGGCGTTACTTTTTCTTATAGATATTGAGCCCGATCTTTTCTTCTCGGTCGGGGATTGTCACATTTCCCTCTGTGGAGGCGATAATTGTGGTCTTTCCGGAGGAAGAGGGGCCAAAATCCTGAGACAGATCAACTTTGATGGTCAGCATGTTGCCGTCCACCGACAAAGCTACGTTTTTCATCGTCAACCTCTCCTTTAATAACGGTTTGAGTCAAAAATTAGGTGAAGGCATCAACTCAAGTAGACCAACATCACGAGCCCTAGAATTCCGACCATATAGGGAATCACACAAGAATACAACACGACTTTTAGGGCAGGAATGCCGGTCATTGGGGCATAGCGCGTGAGGTGTTCTTTATAAATGAACTCATAGGAAAGAATAATTACGGCTAAGGTGAGCGTGATACCGCGACTCATGCGGGGAAAGGTATAGATGCCGCTGAGAATAAAATCCATCGTGAAAAATCCACTCCAGGTTAGGAGTGGTACCGCAAGGAGGAGATGGATAATGGCGGACAGGGGCCATCGTGGGCTTTTTTCGGGAATCAATGGCTCTGTGGCATTCATGACACGACCGGGCGTCTTGGTTGAAGTGGTCAATTGATGGATGGTTTTGGGGATTCATTACAGTGGAGACAGACGCGCGGGCGGCGCTTAAGGAATTTCACTTTCCCACTCGCAAGGCAAGCGTAATGTACGAAATGGCCGCAGACCGAACACCGCTGCCATCCCCCTTTGAACATGGTGGTGTTCCGATACAGTTCTTGATCACACACCCCACAATGCTCGGCTTGGATGCCTAGCAATAGTGGTTCCCATTCTCCTGCACCTTGTCGAATGCTCATGGAGCTGAAGTATATCCGGTGATTCAGGAAAAATACAAATGAGGGCTTGTAGTGCCGGGTTTCAGCCCGACAGCCGAGGCACTTTTGTTTCGGCAAATGTGCCCAAAGCCAACCTGGCCAGTGCACGGCCCTGCGGGTTCCTCTGCCTCCGTCCCGAATAAGATGGCTCGGAAACTCGCTCCAAGGTAAAAACCCATCTTTCAGCTCAAACAGTCCTCCCCGAAAAGTCAATTCGGGACTCCAGCTCCGCGGCGTCCAACGCGGGAAACGGTGAAAACTTTTTAACTGACGAAAGTATGGAGGGGTATTCATTAAGGTGCGGTCCATTCATTTACGTCCCATCATTTCTGCGGTTGTCAGAGGGAATCCAGGTTTTATTTAAAGCGGGTTTTCGTGCCCGCGCGACGAGTCACTTTTTCCGAAACAAAAGGGACTCGCCATGCATGGGCGAAACCCTGCATATAAATAAATAGTTCCTTTTCCACTAAATCTGAACTCGAACACTCGGCATGTACTTTGTTTGACACCCCCCCACCCCTTTGTTAGCCTCTCGATCCGCGAAAACAATCTTAGGAACACCTGCATGTCCGTCGATATCAAGAAATATCTAGAAGAAAAACAACAGCTGGTCGATGGATATTTGGAAGCGAATCTTCCGCCAATTGGCACGCCTCCAACGGTACTGCATGAATCGATTCGCTATAGCTTATTGGCTGGTGGAAAACGCATTCGTCCAATCTTAACGGTAGCCGCGGCTGAGTCGATTGGCCCTCCGCCTAAGGCTTTGTTGCCGGTGGCGTGCGCGTTTGAATTCATTCACACGTATTCGTTGATTCATGATGATTTGCCCGCCATGGATAACGACGATTTTCGTCGCGGCAAACCCACCAACCATAAAGTCTATGGCGATGGCATGGCGATTTTGGCGGGCGATGGATTGCAAACTATGGCCTTCGAGTGGTGTAGCCGGGTGGATTTGGTCAATGACATTGAACCGTATGTGCAAGTGCAGATTATCGCTGAACTCGCTCATGGCTCGGGCAATCAAGGTATGGTGGGCGGGCAGGTGTTGGATATACAGGCAGAGAATACCAAGGTGGACTTCGCTGAAATACAAAATATTCACGCTCATAAAACCGGGAAACTCATTCGCGCGGCCGTTCGGGCAGGTGCCTTGTTATCTGGGGCGAATCTCACGCAATTCGATCAATTGACGGCCTATGCCGAGGATATAGGTCTGGCTTTTCAAATTGCCGATGATGTGCTGAATGTCACAGGGACACGCGAAGAACTTGGAAAGGATGCCAATACCGACGCAGAGCGTGGCAAGCAAACATATCCATCGTTTTATGGTCTTAAGGGTGCAAAGAAGCTGGCGCAAGAATGTGCCGATCGAGCCATTAGCCGGTTAAGCAGTTTCGATGAAAAGGCAGATCCATTACGTGGAATTGCCCAATATATTGTGAGCCGCCGGAATTAGAAGTCTGAAATTCTCTAATGTCGTTTTGTGTGCCAGCGAAAAATTTACGCCAAATAAGAAGATTCTTCGCCGCTGGCTCAGGATGACCAACACCTGGGTTTACTTGTCTTTCCTTTCCTTTCGCATTTCCTTAAAGTTCATTTTATGAAAGCGTTAGTCACAGGTGCCACAGGGTTTATCGGTTCTGCCGTGGCTCGTGCTTTGCTTGCCACTGGGACCGAAGTCCGGGCCCTTGTGCGTCAAGGGACGGATGTGCGGGCCTTGGACGGGCTGGCGGTTGAAACCGTCCATGGCGATTTATGTGATGCGGCTTCATTGCGATCGGCTTTGTGCGGCTGCCAGCAGTTGTATCATGTGGCCGCGCATTATGCGTTATGGGCCAGGGATCCGTCGGTGTTTTATCGCGTCAATGTCGATGGCACCAAGGCCTTAATGGAAGCTGCTCGGGATGCGGGGATCGAACGAATTGTCTACACAAGCTCTGTCGCGGCTCTTGGTGTTCCAAAGGCAGGCGGCGTGGCGAATGAAGAGACCCAATCTTCTCTGGAACACATGATAGGGGATTACAAACGGTCGAAATATTTAGCTGAACAGGAAGTGCTCACCTTCGCAAAGGCCGGGTTGCCCGTGGTGATTGTGAATCCTTCGGCCCCTATTGGTGTGTTTGATGTCAAACCCACGCCAACCGGACAAATCGTGGTGGACTTTATGAAGGGAAAGATTCCTGCCTATATGGAAACGGGCATGAATCTTACCGATGTCGAGGATGTGGCGGTCGGGCATTTACAAGCGATGGAGCGCGGGCGAATCGGCGAGCGGTATATTCTTGGTAATCGAAACCTCATGCTTCGCGAAATTTTTGAGATGTTGGGTGTCATTACAGGTGTGAAGGCGCCGACTATGAGGTTGCCTCGTGGGTTAGTGCTCCCGCTCGCGCATATTAATCAGTGGATCGCGGACTACGTGACGCATCAGACCCCACGTATTCCTCTTGAAGGAGTACGGATGGCGAAGTACCTGATGCATTATGATTGTTCCAAGGCGATTCGGGAATTGGATTTGCCGCAAACTCCAATTGAAGTCGCGCTGGAAAAAGCCGTGAAGTGGTTTCGGGATCATCATTATGCATGAAGTGTCAATTGGTCAACTTCTCCATATTTTTTACGCGTACCCCATCACGGTTCACCCATTACGATATGTTTCTCTATCACTAATAAAATAACTTGGCCGTGGATATTCCTCTTCTCTTCCTGAAAACTGTTCTATTGCGTCCGTACGTCTTTTTCTTTTTGGGGCTGTCATTGTTTGCGGCATCACGCTTTCTTGGGTGGAAGCGTACGAGCGTGATGTTTGGAATCACGTGGCTTACGGCGTTTGTGTGCGAGTTTTTATCTACGCGGATAGGGTTTCCCTTTGGCGATTATTTTTATACGGGGTCGACGGTGGGCGAGGAATTGTATATTTCAAATATCCCGTTTATGGATTCTTTGTCGTTTACCTTTCTGCTGTATGCCAGTTATTGTCTCGCGTTATGGTTTATCCTGCCGATTCACTATTCCCCTCAATCTAAGGGAAAGCATCTTCTATTGCGCGGAATGCTGTCCTGGCCGGTGATCGGACTGACCTGTCTGTTCTTTATGTTTATCGATATTGTGATTGACCCTGTGGCTCTTCAAGGAGGGCGTTGGTTTTTGGGCCAAATCTATGGCTATCCAGATCCTGGGGTGTACTTTGGCGTGCCGTTAGCGAATTTCATTGGCTGGTTTATTGTGGGGCTGATCGCCATGGTAGGGTATCGGGCAGTCGATCAATGTCCTGGGATTCTGCCGCCGCTTGCGGAGACTATGCCTGTTCGTGAAATTTTGTGGGGATGTGGTTTGTACTATAGCGTGCTCCTATTTAATTTATTTGTCACGTTTTGGATTGGTGAGGATTTGATGGGGATGGCCGGGTGTTTGATCTATCTGCCGATCACCGTGTTGGCAAGTCTGAAATTAGCGGGCAGACTTCCTGTTTCTGATCTCATGCCCCGGGAGCGGGGTGCAGGACTTCATTAGATTAGCCGTGTGGGGGATTTCGTGCTTGTCGGAAGGTACGGCGCTAGGTAAGATGATGGTAGTTATGGAAGAATCATTGTTCTGGATTCGTCGGTGTTGCGCGAAATGATTCTTGACATAAAAGTGAGGTAACTACGTTGAAAGGATTTCTTCTCCGATTCATGGTGACGGGACTCGCGGTATTGGTGGCGAGTAAAATAATCTCTGGCATACATATTGATTCCGTGGCGTCAGGTATTGTCGCCGTATTGGTTTTGGCCATTTTAAATGCCTTGGTTCGTCCCATTCTCTATTTGCTTTCGGCCCCATTTATCGTGGTCACCTTAGGATTGTTTATGCTGGTGATCAATGGATTTCTCCTCGGTGTGGTGTCCTATTTAGTTGAAGGATTTCAGGTGGATGGATTTTGGCCGGCCGTGGGGGGGGCGGTCATTATTAGCCTTGTGAGTGGATTCATGAATATGTTTATCGCTGAACGGGGACAAGTCGAAGTGGCGATGTCCCACTCTCATGGCAGAAAAATTCGTCATATCAATTGAAATAACCCTCCTACGTTATTAGAATCCGCTGATAGCCATTTCCTGAAAAAATCATGCGAAAAACTCCTCCTCCAAAGCCTCCGGCATTAGTTTCCAAACAAACGACACTTCAGCGGATTTTGACCACCGCAGTAAATGATTTGGGGTTGGATACGACCGTCGCCATTTTGAATCATGCCGAGGGGCCGTTTGCTCCTCAGGTGACCCGAGGATTTTCCGACCGGGAGGTTCAGGCGGTGCTGCGAGCGTTATCCGGCAATTTTGGGAATAGCGAAACGGGAACCAATGGCGGCAATGGATTTGAGCTCAAGGGGGCCATTGGTCTTCGGGTGGTGGCTCCGACCAGCAAAAATTTGTTGGCGGTTCCGCTGAAGGATGGAGCGCAAACGTATGGTGTGGTGGTCTTAGGAAAACGGGAAGGAAGTGCGTTTTCCAAAAGGGAACGAACGTCGATTGATTCGGTGGGAGATAGTATTACCAAGCAATTGCGGGACGCTGAACTTTTTGATGGAACGGTTATCCTTCATCAACCCAAAGTCAGTCAAGAACCGGTTGCCAAGGGAGAGATGGCGTCAGAGGTTCAAGGTGCCCAAATTCGAAGTTATACCTCCCCACAGGTTCAGGCCAAGATTACTGAGCTTTTGACCGAGGCTCAAGCCACGATCCCCTTCGATCGAGGCTGGGTCACTCTTTATGACCCCTTGGCGGCTTCCCTGGAGGTGTTAGGAGGGGTGGCAGGACATAAAAAAGAACTCCTTCCAGGTCAAATCTTGCCTTTGAATGAATCAGCATCTGGGTGGGCCGTTCGCCATCGGAAACCTCGGATTGATCATAACCTGGCCTCAACCCAAGGACGGTTCCAGGATTACAAGCAACTCTATCGTGAAAAATTTCGATGTACGCTTGTATTCCCGTTTTTTGTCAGAGGCCGGGTGGGAGGAACGGTGACGTTTTCATCAAAAACCCCAAATCAATACGAAGCGACAGAGGCCGAATCCAAGAAACTGGGACCGATTACGACACAATTGGCTCAACTTTTTGAAGATCCTGAGTGCAAACTTTCGGTTTTTTCGGCTCCCCCTGTACCTGAAAATACCTCGCCTGATTCCTCGGCGCCTGCGATTTCCAAAGAGCCAGATATTCGTCGTCAGGAGCGACAATCTGCGTTAAATGAGGTCAGTTCATTTTTGGCAGCGGAAATTCGTGAGCCCATGGGGTTTATCCGTGCGCAATTAGAGGAGGTGACTGGGGAGGGATCTCTGGATTTCGACTCTCAGACTCGAGTGGAAGCTGCCATGCGGGATATGATCCGGATGGAAAGCCTTCTTCATGAAATTCTGGATTTTGCCAAACCATTGGAATTGGACCGTCGTCCTTGTCGAATCCCCCAGCTCATTGAAGATGCCCTTTCGCTGATTGCGACGGATTTGAAGGCCAATCGAATTGAAGTGACTAAGGAGTTTCCGCCTCGGTTGGCCCAGGTGCGGTGGGATATTGAGAAAATGCAACATGTTTTTTTAAGTATATTTAAGAATGCCCTAGAGGCTATGTCCCCGGGAGGCCGAATTCTTCTATCTGCCACACAGCAACGAGGCCGGCAACCAGAAGTCATTGTTCGGATTAATAATAACGGGGCCCCTATTCCGCCTGAGATTCTCGAAAAGGTGTTTGAGCCATATTTCACCACAAAATGGTCGGGAACCGGCCTTGGGTTGGCCATGGTGAAAAAAATTGTTGAAGAGCACCAGGGGCAAATTGCCATTGAGAGCCACCCCGAAGAGGGAACGACAGTGGAATTGAGGCTGCCCACTCTTCGACCAAAAGTCCCCTACCGACGGCGAGGTGGGCCTCCTAGAAGGTCACGGAGAAAGACAGAATAATTGGGGAATCCTTGTATGCCTCCTTTTGGACAATTCAAGACAGCGCTTGACACATCTTGGGGAAAATGAATAAGATTCACCCCTATTTTCCAGGTGAGATCGGATCTTTCACGTCTTTATCGGCTATAAACATTTTTAACAAAGGAGCGGACTCATGAAAGGTATTCGCCTTCTTCTTGTTGCCTTAGCGGGTACGGCCTTTATGGCTACAGTTGCTTTTGCTAATCCGGCCTTGCTTTCGCCAAAGCCTGGGTACCCCATTGGAGCAACAAAATCTCCAGTGGACGGAACACGGACAAGTCATGATGCAGGCCAAACTAATGCCGTCGGTGCGGCAACCTTAGAAAAAAGTGCCAGTTTTCATGATTCTGAGGCACTGAATGAAGTTGAAGACCCTAACCGGATGCGTATTAAAGCATCAAAGGGCGCGGGTCGGTTGCCGGAAGTTGAAGGTCCTCTGAATCAGGTCAATCCCAATCCTGCTGGGGCAACTTCGACTGTCATTAACTAACGAAGATTTTCATTAGTAAAAAAAGTGTAAAAAGGAGGCTACTATTACAGTAGCCTCCTTTTTTTTTTATTTCAGTGACCCACCAAACTTCTTTATCTATGCCTATTTCTTGAGGGGCGAGAGGACCCATTGGACGATGGTGCATCGAGTTGAGACTCCTTTAGGGAAAATTCTTCGCGAACGAATACTCGGGGAAGGCCCAATGACCTTTCGAGATTTCATGGATCAGGCGTTGTTTCATCCGGAGTTAGGTTTTTATTCCAAAGGTCCTGAGATTGGTTCTCGGGATGGAACCTTCAATACGAATGCCATGTTTCCAGCCTTTGCCTTTTGTTTAGCCCGCGCCGTGGAACAAGCCGAGTCGATAATCGGCGAGCCCCTCCGTATTGTAGAACTTGGTGCGGGGACTGGCGAGTTAGGCACCGGAATTCTTTCTTTTCTCCCTACTGCCCGCGAGTATGTCGCAGTGGAACCAAGTTCTGGCCTTCAGCATAAGCAAAAAGCTCGTGGATTAGCAGCCGTGAAGACTGTTGAAGATTTGTCCCCTCGTCCGTCATTTGTATTTGGGAATGAGGTCCTTGATGCGCTGCCTGTTCACCGTGTGATGAATGATGGCCAAGGAAATTTAATGGAATTCTATGTTTCGATTAATCCACAGGGTGGATTCGAGGAGATACTAGGAGAGCCTTCGACTTCCGCACTTTCTTCAAGGTTACAATCTGAGGGTGTAACGCTCGGACGGGGTCAGATGGCAGAAGTCTGTTTAGAACTTGATCCTTTCATTCAGAGCATAGCGTCAATCATTTCAAAGGGGTACCTCATTTTTCTCGATTATGGGGATGAGGCGTTGGCTTTGTATCATTACACGCGTCGAAATGGTTCACTGCGATGCTATTTTCGACAACAGCAGGTGCATGATCCGTTTAACCATATAGGAGAACAGGACATCACCGCGGATGTGGATTTTACGGCCCTTGATAAGGCTGCGTGTTGTAGTGGCTTAGGAACGGCAGGTCAGGCCTGGCAGGGAACATGGTTAAAGAATCTAGGGATTCACCAATTTCAGCCAAAGGGCGTTGATCCAAAAGAGCTGCAAAATCAAATTGAGCAATTGACGAATCCTGCGAGACTGGGAAGTACCTTTGATGTGTGGGCCTGGAGAACGCCAAACATTCCCCTGCCCCCTGGCTTTTCATGAGTGATTCAAAATAGCGCTTTCCTCATCCCTAAATTTTTGACTTCTTACAGCCGACTTAGCTGCCTGCCTGTCAAATATTCCGACATACTGTTGAGAAATCAGACAAAGAAACCGTTCGTCAATCCGAGGGAGATCGCCTGTTCTCCCATTCAACTTATCGAGTGGATGTTACGCATTGGTCGAAAAAATAAGGGAAATCCAGTTAAAATCGCATTCTCGCTAGGCTAGGAAATTGTCCATCCATGACATTCATTTTCGAAAATTATTCAGGACTTTGACTGGCACATTTGATGCAAAACCCTCTGAAGAGAGCGCGTTGGCAGTGAAATAAACTCTTTTCAGGAGGTGAGAGATGCGGTGCACAAGATGTGAAGGGTTAATGGTGGTTGAGGATTGTTTGGATTATAAGGGGAACAAAGATGAGTTCTGGATTAAAGCCATGCGGTGTATTGCATGTGGCAATATTTTAGATCCCATGATTGCGCAGCATCGCACTCATGGACCAGCAGAAATTGTGTCCATTAACAGAAAGCCAAATCGACGAGCCCCACGAACTCCAGTGGCTCGGTTAAGCGCCTAGAAATCAAGAGCGGGGTTGGAAGCTACCAAAGATGGATATTCTTTACAGGTAAGTAGTGGCGTTGTGCGGGACCATGATGAAAACGTCATGAGAGAAAGTCGAGGTTGTTGTGGAACAGCCAGCAGGATATGAAAAGAATGAAAATTTGGCACGAAGGTTTAATCGATACTATTAATATACATTAGAAGTTAAGCAGATTCTTTTCGTGCTTGTAAGTCTAACAACGCCAAGAGGGCAAAAGGGTCGCCAAGCTTTGAGGCCTGTTGAAATAATGTGCGCGCCTTTGTAAGGTTTGGCCCACCTTCGGTCACTCCTTCGGTGTAGGCATATCCCAAATGCACCAAGGCTGCTGCATAGTCTGGTTGAATTTTGATGGCTTCTTCATAGGCGGATATGGCCTTTTGCCGATTGCCTTGTAGACTCAACGCCATCCCAAGCCCTAAATAGGCTTCCGCAGAATTTGCATTCTGTCGAAGAGCTTGCCGATACGCGGATTCAGCTCCACGATAATTTCCATCCAAGACTAATTTCCATCCGACTGTTGTATGCCAATTGGCGCTGAGCTGGGGGCCAGATCCTCTAGCAGATGTGTGACTTCCCGTCTTCTGAAATGGGTGAATTGGGAGATTATCGGTCGGTGGCGCTGATATGTTCGTGAACATCGAAGAAGGAGAAGACTGTAACGGCTGAATATGCTGAAAGCTTTCGAATATCGCTGCATCCGAATAATTTCCCTGCATCAACATCTGCTGATACAACGCCGATTGTTTGTGGTTTAGGAGAACAGAGGCTGAATGACTTTGATTTTCATGTGGTCTCACTGGAGCTACTTGCGTATTCACATGTCTGTCAGTCGATATCGCACATCCAGATAGCGTCGCTAATCCTGTAGAAATTCCGAGAAGAGCTAAAGCCCAAATCTTCAATAGAAACGACTGGTGTGTTTTTGTCAGAGTTTTCACTATATTTACCTCATTTACCTCATCTTGATCAGACACAAAAAAACAAGTCCTTCTTGAGTATATCGGGACAAAGAGACCTTCCTTGAGCCGGTTTTTCATCCCAACGCAATAACGTCTCAAGACATGGAAAAACAGGCAACCGATTCCTGGCTTCTGGGGATAATGGGGCATCACACCGCAAATTTATAAGCAGAGTGGTACTATTTTTTGCCAAATTTCGAAGGGAACCAGGAAGGAAAAAACCCTTGGTGGGTTGGGCTTTCTGAAGAGCCTTAAGGAGAACACGAGAGAGGAAAAGGAAAGGGCCTTGATTAATTCAATCGAGGCCCTTTCCTTTAATAAGTGAGGGAATTTTAAGAAGAGGGGCTGGAAAATGCTTGATCGAGCAAGGGTTTGAGCTCCCCCTTTGTTTCCATGGGCCCTAAGACGTCAGTATCGCCATAAAATTGGCCATTGATGAATACTTTAGGCAGGGTTGGCCAATTCGTCATGCGGGAGAGTGTTTCTCGCTTGGCGGGATTTTCCAATACATTAATGAGTTCATAAGGAAAACCAAATTTGTCAAAAAATTCCATGGTTTCTACAGTAAACCCACATTGTGGGGCGGTCTTGGTTCCTTTTCCGTAAATTAAAATTTTGTGTTTTTTAATTTCTTGTTGAATTTCCTCTTCAATGGGTTCAGCCATGTGGGGCTCCTTCCTATAATCCATCAATGGTTTCAGCCTGTAGTTCGAGCGCATGAATACGCCCATCTTTCATGGGTTCATCTAAGGCCTGATAAATCAGGCGATGACGGTCGAGTAAATTTTTATCCTTAAACGCATCCGATTGAACTCGGACATTCAGATGGTCCATCGTCCCCGTACGATCGGTGACAGAGACTTTAGCATCGGGCATGACGCGAAGGATGTATTCTGTAAGGACTTTGTTGGTGATCATGGCCTCCGGTACCTTTTTATGGGTCGATGTGGTGAAAATGCAACAGCTTTTTAACCCTCCTATCATACCCAACGCAACAGGCTTACGCAATTACGCCGGGATTGCTTTGTTAATCATGGGGAGAGGGATTAAGGCGAAATTTTAAGATGAGACCTAAGAAAAAGGCCCAATCGTTCGAGAATGTCAAATGGGATTTCATGTCCACCACGAAATTCGTGCCACTCGACGGATAGTCCATGCTCCACCATCAGATCTCGAAGAGATTTGGCAATGCCACAGGAAAGTAAAGGATCGTCGGTCCCGTGACTTTGAAAGACGGAAAGACCTGTTCGTTTCGCCATGGCCGGTACCCAGTCATTCTTGGCGATCAGACTTCCTGACAAAAGAGCGAGTCCCCCAAAGGGACGCTTGGTTCGAAGCACCGTGTCACAGGCTAACATGGCGCCTTGTGAGAAACCTCCAAGAATAATGTGCTCTGAGGGGATGTGCCAGTTCCGCTCTAAGTCATCAAGGAGTGCAATTATGGATTCTCTGGCTTCCGAAAGGCCCTCAGGAATGGCATGTACGTCTCGTCCTCGGCCACTGGCCATATCTCGAGCAATCTGTTCCATATCGAGCATCCACCAGGCCCTTCCACCCTGCAGTCCTCCGTTTAACGACAATGGGGCCACAGGAAACACAAACTTGACTTCGTCAGGAACTCGAATCATTTTCCATAGTGGAACAAGATCATCTCCGGGGGCACCAAATCCGTGGAGGAGCACGACCATTGGCCCTTTTCCAGCACCGTCACGATTTTGGCCGCCCACGATTTGCGCAGCCAGTCCACCTAAAGATTCAATGTACATAGATTTCGATTCGAAGGAGGAATCCCTTAATGTCCCATCTTAGGTGCGCCGGCATTGGCACCTTGGGTGATAAGAGGAATTCGAAGGACTTGTTGGCAGTGTTGGCAGGTCACACGCCAAGTATTGTCGTCGGAATACACGATGTCCTGTTCCTTAGTCCAAAACAACTTTTGGCATTTGGGACATTTTCTCACAAGTGTTGGCATATGCCTCCTCTTGGTTGCTGGTATTTGTAGAAGGTTTAGTGTAATACAGATACCCATCAAATCTCTAGGTAGGGCATTAAAAATATAGCGTTTTTGGATATTGTTTCGATTTTCATGATCACCTACTCCGACGGAAAACAATTCGATAGTTCTCTTCTTTTGCCCCTGTTTGAGCAGTCTACCTGGGCCAGTGGCCGAACTCTAGAAGATACTCGGGATCTCGTCCAGCATACCCATTTGTTTCTTACGGCTTGGGATGAGGGGAGGCTTGTGGGATGTGGACGGGTGCTGACGGATTATATCTATCGAGCCTCTATCTGGGATGTTATTGTGGATAGAGAGTACCAAGGCCGGGATATTGGAACAGGGATTATCCATCGGATTTTATCGCATTCAACACTGCAGCGGGTGGAATTGTTTTGGCTGTGCACTCGTGATAAACAGCGGTTCTATGAAACTCTCGGTTTTAGTGCCAAAGAGCAAATTGGGATGGTATGGGACCGAAAGAAACAACCATCTCCAAAATTCTGAGTAAATGGTTTTTACCATCAATGTGCAAGTTAATGGGGAATATCCACATGGGCCTCCTCATTTACAACACAGCTACTGACAATGATTGGTAGCGTCTTCCAATCTGGATTTTCGAACATACTTACTAGGACAACCTGAAATATGAAATGTTTGGGGTTAATGTCAGGCACCTCGGCCGATGGTGTTGACTGTGCCATCGTCGAAATCACTCCAACAAAGAAACGACCGAAGATCACCCTGCTTTCCTCACAAACTAGACCCTATCCTCCTAGCTTAAGAAAGCAAGTGCTATTAGCTCCGACTCATGGCAAGGTGGCCGAGTTGTGTCATTTGAATGCGGCAGTTGGAGAAGTGTTTGCCCAGACGGCCCTGCAGACGATTAAGCAGGCAAACCTCACACCTAAGGATATACGGTTGATCGGTTCCCATGGACAAACCGTGTACCATCAACCTAATCCCATTCGGGAGTCCAAGGTTGGATTGGTTCGGTCGACCCTTCAAATTGGTGATCCTGCCATTATCGCGGAACGAACCGGCATTACAACCGTCGCCGATTTTAGAACCCGCGATATGGCGGCCGGAGGTGAAGGGGCACCCTTGGCCCCTTATGTCCATCACCTCTTGTTCCAGTCAAAGCGTCAGTCACGTTTGGTCGTGAATTTGGGGGGGATTGGCAATGTGACTTTTCTGTCGGCCAAGGGCGGTCTTGAGGATGTTCGAGCCTTTGATACGGGTCCATGCAATATGTTGTTGGATGGATTAGTTCTAAAATGGACATCTGGAAAACATCAGATGGATCGAAACGGTCGCTTGGGGCGAAGAGGTCAGTGTCATGACTCGCTCCTCAAAACTTTATTGTCCCATCCCTACCTTGAAAAACGTCCTCCCAAATCAACTGGTCGTGAGGAGTTTGGTGACTCATATATTAAAGGTGTTTTGCGGCAAGCAAAAGCTAAACGTTTATCGTTGGAAGATATCCTAGCGACCTGTTGCGCATTTGTGGCCAGAACCATTCTCGACGCCTGTGAGGTCTTTCACGGAAATGTCGAGGAGGTCATCTGTGGCGGCGGGGGAGTGAAAAATTTTGCCCTTATGGAGGCGCTGAGAAAGGAATTGGAGCCCCGTGTGGTAGGGACCATGGATCAACTCGGGGTTGACAGTAAGGCCTTTGAGGCCTTGGCCTTTGCGGTGATGGCTTATCAAACCATTCAGGGCATTCCTGCGAATGTCCCGTCTGTCAGCGGCGCTCGACATGCCGTCGTGTTGGGAGCGGTGGTTCCTGGGAAAACAAAAATATCCATTCGTCTCTAGTGTTCCCTTTAGGTAAAGGTTTTCTGTAGTGGCTGCCTCTGAATCCCTTCGAGCCTTATCGATTGAGTCACTCCCGCTTTTGTCTCAAGTTCTCATGTTGGGATTGACCATTGTAACATTCGTTCTTGTTTATTATCTGCTACAGCCATGGTGGAGTCGGCGGCGTGAGACGCAAGGAGGGAATGAGACCACAGGGCCAGGCGCGATGACCGCCAGGGCACGGCCTCTTTTCTCCCAATCAGAAATGGAATTCTTTAACCTGCTCCATTTAGTATCCCGTGATATTTTGTTGGTCTTTGCCAAAATACCCATGCGGACGTTGGTGCAGGTGAATGCGGAGGATGAAGATGCCCGTCGAGAGTTTGTCAAATCTATCCGGGCACTCACCGCGGATTTCGTGTTGGTTCATCCCGGCACGATGCGTCCGAATAAAATCATAATGTTTGGCGTAGAAAATGAGAGCGGTCATTTGTCATCCTTGACCAGCTTAATGAAAGGGCTTTGTCAGGAAGCAGAGATTGATTTCATTCGAGTGGAGGCGAACAAAAATTACAGTGCCGCGGAATTAACGGAGCTCCTTGGATTGAGAGAAGACGATTAAGGTTTACTGGGAAATGACGGGAAGCATGGCACGAAGGGCGTGTTGTGCTGTGTGGTCGAGGTCGCCAGAGGTAATGGTCGGATCATCGAATGGTACGAAGAGCGCGAGTTTAAAAAATGGTCGATTAGCCAGTACGGCGGCTACTTCTGGCTTTCGTTCCTTGGTCAGTTCCAAGGTATACCCCGGTCCCTGTTTCCACTCCCACAAGGAATGGTCTAGGCAAAGACAGACACCGCGCTCAGCGATATCTGAAAACCGGTTGACCAAGTTTTCTTTATAGCGTCGAATGTGACCTCCCTCGAGGATTAGGGCAAAAATAATGTGATGGCCCCACCAAAAAAGTGTGCGAAACGCAAACTTGACCTCTCGTGTGTAATACCGTGGGTAATCCAGGTATTGATAGGGAAAGCTTTCTAAATGTTCCCCTTTGACTAGTTGGAAGGAATCGGGCCCATATTGATCCGGCACGATAAGGGCTTGGGTGGTGAGTTCCCGTCGATAGGTCTGATGGAATTGTTCTAACTGGCGGCGAATTTTTTTTGAAATGGAGGCCTTATCCAGAAAAAACTCAGTATCTGTCAGACGGAAGATTTCCTGAGGCGTAAACAGCATGGTCAGTTTCGTTGTACAAAATCTAATGGTTGCACATTCCCGATCAAAAAATTCATTCCTTAAACATTCAAGAAAGTCAAAAAATGAAAATAGCTACCTTTAATGTGAACTCAGTGAGGAAACGATTGCCAACGGTCACGCGTTGGTTAAAAACCCATGCTCCCGATGTGTTGTGTTTACAGGAAACCAAGGTCCAAGATTCCGAATTCCCCGTGGCTGCCCTCGAATCCTCCGGATATGTGGCCACATTTCGTGGAATGAAAGGGTACAACGGAGTGGCAGTGCTGACCAAATCCGCACCGGATTTTGTCTCGGAGGGGTTGGATAAAGGTCCCAATGGCGACGGGCCGCGACTGCTTCATGTTGTTGTCCAAGGGGTCGTGATTGTGAACACGTACATTCCTCAGGGGTTTAAAATCGATCATCCTAAATATCAATACAAACTTCAGTGGTTTAGCCGGTTGCGTCGATATTTTTCACGGCACTTCGACCCTCACCAGCCTATCATATGGTGTGGAGATATGAATGTGGCCCCTTTGCCTATGGATGTCCACCATCCTGAAAAACATCTCACGCATGTTTGTTATCATCAGGAGGCACGCGATGCCTATCACAAGACGTTAAATTGGGGATTTGAGGATGTGTTTCGCCGTCTGTATCCAGACACGCCTCAATACACGTTTTGGGATTATCGCCAGCCTGATGCCCTAAAGGCCAATCGTGGTTGGAGAATCGACCATATTCTGGCCACAACACCCCTGGCTCAAAAATGTACAGCTGTCGAAGTCGATGTCCAGCCAAGGAAAGGCAAGATGCCCTCAGATCACACGGTTCTTTGGGCGAAGTTTGCCATTTAGCGGAATTTCCTTTTTGAGGGGTCCGTGTGGTTTGGTCAGAAATTACTTTTTCTTCCTTGGGGACCGGTCTGGGTTCGGAATGTTTTCGAGAGGGATGAAGACCGCCAAGGCTACCACGGTAGTCCACAAATTTGATTTGCCGATGGCTGACTGCGTGATATTCTGGGTGCGCACAATCTTCCCGCCCATTTTAAAGACTTGTTCCCGTTCCTTCCACGCCACATCGGGATCGAATTTTATGCCGAGGGTCGTGGCCAACATTTGCGCGGCGAGATCTTCTGTATATTCTCCAGCTTCTTCGTCGGTTTCGCCATAGGCATGATGTTCTGAAAGATAGCCGTAGGCTTTGTGTCGGCCTTCGGGAATGGCGACGCCAATGGAGGAAGAGACTAACCGGTTGTGTTCATTGGTTTCGCATCGGGCCATGACGCAATATGTAATTTCTCCGGGATTCAAGAGCTCTTCCCCTCGTTTTCGAGGAATAATTTTACAGTTGGGGGGCAATATCGAGGAGACGCAGACGAGATTACAATATGCCACACCAGCACTGCGTAGGGCTTCCTCGAAGGAAGCAAGTTTTTCTCGATGGACACCGACCCCACGGGTCAGAAACATGTGAGTAGGAACCACGTCTCCTCCATTTTCCTCGTGTAATAGATCACACGGCAGTCTAAAGATGATTGGTGAATCTGGCTATCCCGAGGTGCCCAATTAGCAAAGAAGGACGCATTCCCTTTTTGTGACTGCGCTATATTATGAACTTCTTATCCTGCCTTGAGGTTGGGAAAAACACGCGGGCAGCATATTGGCAAATTTGTGAGGAATTCTGCAAGGAATTTATTAAGATTTCATAATTCCTCAAGGAAGAACAGTGAGGAAATCAAACGTTTTGGTGCAATGGGTTGGTCGGGGGTTATTGAGGCAAACTTAACACCAAGAGTTTGGGTTCGGTGAGTTCTTGCATGGCATATCGAACACCCTCTCGGCCTAATCCGGAGTCTTTCACTCCGCCATAGGGCATATGATCGGCACGCCAGGTAGGGATTTCATTCGCCAAAACCGCGCCAACTTCGAGTTCGCGATAGGCTTGAAAGATACGATTGATATCTTGAGTATAAATGCCAGCTTGAAGTCCATAGGGGGAATCGTTTACCCGGCGAAGGACCTCAGAAAAGTCCTGGTATCGAGACACCGTGACCACGGGACCAAAGATTTCCTCGCAAGATACTTTCATGGTGGGACTGACATTGGCCAAAACCGTCGGGGCCACAATGGCATTCTGTCGAGTTCCGCCGAGCAGACATTCCGCCCCTTGTTTGATCGCCTCTTGAATCCAAGATTCCACCCGGATGGCCGTTTGTTGATTGATAAGGGGACCTACGACCGTAGATTCTTGAAGAGGGTCGCCACAGGGCAAGGCGCGGATCTGATCCAAGAGAAGTTTAAGGAAGGGATCATAGATATCCTGGTGAAGATATATCCGTTGCACCGAAATGCAGGTCTGGCCCGCGTAGGAAAATCCACCAGTCGCGCAACGCTGAGCCGCCAGTGAGAGGTTGGCATCAGGTTCAATAATGACGGCGGCATTCCCGCCTAATTCCAGAGCCACTCGTTTTTTCCCAGCCTTCTCTTTGAGGCGCCATCCTACGGAAGCGCTTCCAGTAAAGCTGAGTGCTTGGATTCGTGGGTCACGCACCATGGATTCGGCAAGGTCGTTTTCACAAGGCAAGACACTAAACGTTCCGGGAGGGAGTCCCAGACCGCAAATAATTTCTCCCAACAGTAATGCCGTGAATGGGGTTTGCGGGGCAGGTTTCAGAAGAATGGGATTTCCCACGGCCAAGCAAGGGGCGACTTTGTGGGCGACCAAGTTCAAAGGAAAATTAAAGGGCGTAATGCCGAGAACGGGTCCAATCGATACTCGTCGGAGTATACCCAGGTAAGGTTCCATGCCGGGGCTTATATCCATCGGAATGGTTTCGCCAGGAAGGCGCTTGGCCTCTTCACTGGCGATAGTGAATGTCTGAATGGCTCGCTGGACCTCCCGTCTGGCATCAGTGATGGGCTTCCCGGATTCCAAGCTCATGACATGGGCGAATTCTTTGAGGCGAGAGGTCAGTTGTTGCGCGATGGTGGAAAGAGCTGTGGCTCGCGCATGAGAAGGCAGCTCGGAAAGAGTTGAAAATGCGGAAACACTCAATTGAATGGCGTCTTCAATGTCCTGCGCTTGAGCCTGACAGACTTCAGCCACGAGACTACCTGTGTAAGGATTGAGAACGGATTGGCGAGTCGATATCTCACGCCATTCTGTGCCAATTAGAAAACCTGGTCCTGGTAGTGGTTTCACAGGGGCTTATGTCGAGGAAGATTGCGGTGGCCATGGCGCACCCAGCTTTTGGGAAGTCAGCCTGGATACGGTATGATTGTTCATGAAGAAGCGTTTTGCGCCTTGGATATAAGTTCTTCGGTACCCCAATCTTTAATCGAATCGAGGGTGAATGGTTCGAAGGCGGAAATGGCACCGCAACTGGAGCATTCCGTTGGAACCTTTCTTCGATACACGTCGTTGAGGCAGTCCATGCATACAAAAAAATCTGGTTCCCCTTCCGCACAATCTACAGTCCAAAATGTTTGAGTGTCTGACATGAAATACCACCTACTAAAAGATTTGCCTCAGATTTGTAAATGTTAACGGTCGTAAAAACAAAAGTAAAGAATAAGGAAGACCCTTGGATTTTTCAAAAACGAAAGTGTTCAAACAGGTACTCTTCGAACCAACTTATAAAGGGTCTGACCTTTTCTGGGTTTTAGCCTGGGCCAAGAGTTTTTCAATGTTTTCTTGAAAGACATCAAATGGAAATGCCCCTGGAATTACTAAGAAAGGCCCCTCCTTCGGGTTATGGGTGAGAAACAAAATAAAATGCGGCGTCCCACGAACTCCGATGCTGCCTCCTTCCATTCGGTCCCGATAAATGGAATCCATATATCGTTCGGCCTGAACGCATTCACTGAATTGTCGGACGTTGAGCCGCAAATCTTCAGCTTGCTGCTGAATTTGCTCTGAGGAAAATTTTCGATTACTGGAAAATAATTGATCATGCATGGACCAATATTGCCCCTGCTCTCCCGCACAACGGGCAGCCATGGCTGTATCGATGCTCGGGCCGCTGGTGGATCTCGGGAAATCTCGATAAATCAGCCGGAGTTTGCCTGTTTGGATGTACTCCGAAAACAGCAATGGCCAGGTTTCCTCAAAAAACTTCTCACAATATCCGCAAGTGAAATCGGAATATTCCAAGAGGGTCACGGGGGCCTGTTGATTACCTCGGACGCGATCATCTTTGCGAAGCAAAAAGGTGTCTTCCTGACTACTTGCCGGAAGGACAGTCAGGAAAATGATAGCTACTATGACAAGCATGTGGAGGGAACGATTGGGAAGCATGTTGGTTCCTATGTTTAAGGCCTATGTCATTTCATTATGCCATAATGGTGGGGAAGAGGTGAAATCTGTTATCCGGTCACAATGTGGCCTTGGCCTTTGAACCGTCCTCATCCAACAAGCCCATAAGCAATAATGGCCAAACCACGGTGGCGTCACTCAGCACTTCAGCAAAACGACCTCCTTCTGCAGGGGGCACGAATTTTCCCCAAGACATACCTTCCTGGTAGGTACACCCGCTCAATCCTCCCCAATAATCCGGTTCGGGGCAGATCCGGACTCCGTATTGAAATCGTGGGGGATTAATGTGGGTATCAAGCCGTAAGTTAAGAATTTCAATATACGGGGGAATCTGTTGCGCCCAGTTTCGTGGCACACCCCCGCCAATGGTGAAAATACCAAGCCGTTTGGCTCCCAGTAATTGGGAGGTGTAGCTATTCAGGTCCAAGAAAGAATTAAAGGCTGGAAGATTTTTCTGCAAAGAATTCCAGAGTTCTTGACCATTGGCCCCTTCTTCTGATGGGTTAGCTCCTGTTTGGCGATGTTTACTCATAGCCCAAATGGACACATCTAGTCCCAGTTCGGAGTCGGTAAACGCCGGAATATACACCGGGACCTTTTTAAGGAAGGCACTCTTGAGAATGCCTGGCCCTTCAAATTCATCCGCCAGAGTTTTGCCCAGTTCACGCGTGAGTAATTCGGAGGAAAGTGGCTGTGCGGGATCGAGACGGTTTAAGGTTTTCCTCGCCACCTGTTCGACATGATTCAGGTTTAATTCCATCTCCAAGGTGTCATAGACGCGGTTGTACCCTTTGTTAAACAAATCGACGTCGTTCATGGACGGTTGATATTTATAATGGGTTTGCCCTACCGCCTCGCTCATGCCATGTGCAATGAGGGCACCAGTAGAAATCACGGCTTGAACCATTCCCCGATCGATCATGGTACAAATGATTTTCCCCATTTTGGCAATGGTCATGGCCCCGGACAGGGTCAGGACCACAAAGCAATCTGGATCGTGGATCATGGCCTTGAGAATATCGAAGGCTTCACCAAGCCGACGTCCGCCGAAGGCGGTTTTTTTCATGGCAAGTAATAGATCGGAGAAGGATTTAATCGTTGACGGATCTAACGCTTCCAGCGCTTCGAGTCCGTCTTTAGCTCCATCATGAAACGATCTCATGGTGTCTTTTCCTTTTGAAAAATCCGTGAGTGATTAAACCGTTTGACTTGACTATGAATGGTTATAGTTAATGTAGTGCTAACCTATAAATTCGAGGGGTAAGTAAAGCCAATTGGGTTTTGTCATACCGAAAGATGTAAGAAGGAATGGTGGAGAGTATTTGAACCAGTCCACCTTGGATAAAGCCTCGGTGGATAGCCTCTGTTTCAAGTTCTCGCGGATTGCCAGCCGAAGCTCAAGGAGCGGAGGCTGGTGGTCCCAACGGGATTTGAACCCGTGTCTGCACCTTGAGAGGGTGCCGTCCTAGGCCAAGCTAGACGATGGGACCTTTTCATTGTCTTGAATACTCAGAGGAGCCCGTTACACATTCGTGTCGACCATTCCGCTTTATTCCAAGGAACGGACTCTATCACTCCTCAAAAGGGAAGTGCAATGAAGGTTTGGGTGGAGGTGGTAAGGTTTGGCTGTCCTATTGGCACTCAGATCTTCAAGGAGTTGGCCTACACTGATGGAATTATGGATTGGGTTTTATCGATAAATAGATGGTGCCATTGCCGCGCTTCAGCAAGACGAGCACTGGGGCTTGAGCTTCAAGGTGATCGGAGATTTCGTAAAAATCATCAACATTGTGAATTGGGCTTCGATTCATTTCCAAGATAATATCGCCTCGCCGAAGTCCGGCGCGATTGGCTGCGCTATCCGGTTGGACATGGCTAATCATAACCCCTTCCTCGTTGGAGTCCCGATCAGGTGGCAGGGGTTCCACCCTGATCCCGGACAACACATGGGATTTCATCGGATCTTCGGCGGGTTTGCGATTAGCGGTAAGGTTTTTGGGTAATTCTTCAATGGATACCAAAAGTTCCTTGGTCGCGTTATTTCTGAGAACTGTCACAGAGGCGCGGGCGCCGGGTGTTGTTTCGGCAACCAGAGAACGGAGATGGGTGGGGTCTTTGACGGCTCGGCCATCGTACTTTCGAATGATGTCCCCCCGTTGAACCCCGGCCCCGTCCGCCGGACTTCCTTTAATCACATCTCCGACCAAAGCCCCAGCGGTATCTGGTGACCCAAATTGTTCCGCCAGCTCGGGATTCAGTTCTTGAATGGAAACCCCGAGCCATCCGCGAATCACCTTTCCATGGTTGACAAGATTATTCATGATGTTCTTGACCATATTGCTCGGAATCGCAAAGCCGATCCCCATATACCCACCGGTTCGAGAAAAGATCGCGGTATTTATTCCGATTAAGTGGCCTTGAAGATTGACGAGTGCCCCTCCGGAATTTCCCGGATTGATCGCGGCATCGGTTTGAATAAAATCTTCGTAGTCCACAA
The DNA here is from genome assembly GCF_032191465.1 of Candidatus Nitronereus thalassa. NCBI lineage: Bacteria > Pseudomonadati > Nitrospirota > Nitrospiria > Nitrospirales > Nitrospiraceae > Candidatus Nitronereus > Candidatus Nitronereus thalassa. The sequence goes on from NZ_JAQOUE010000001.1 coordinate 2,930,212, forward strand.
TTCCCATATTCGCGCGGCCAATGGCGCTGATAATTCCCATGGTGACCGTCTGGTTGAGACCAAAGGGATTACCCACGGCCAAGACAAGTTCGCCCACTTGAAGATTGCGGGAGTCTCCCCATTGCAAGGTGGGCAGCCCCTTTTCCGCTATTTTGATGACCGCGAGGTCAGTCTTGGGATCGGTTCCAATGAGCTTCGCTGGAAATTTTCGTTTGTCTCCGAGTAGGACCATTAATTCATCGGCTTGTTCTACGACGTGATTGTTGGTGATGATATAGCCGTCCTGAGAAACGATGACCCCGGAACCTAAACCCTGTTCCTGTCTTCTGGGTTCCTGCTGTCGAAATCGATGTTCAAATTCTTCACCAAAGAATCGCCGAAATAAAGGATCATCAAAAAATGGGGAGGGACTGCGTTGGCTGGTTTCTTCTTTTTTTCGGGTTGAGGATATATTCACCACGGAGGCCATGGCGGCTTTGGATACGCGGATAAAGGTTTCGTTCGCTGGAAACGGAACACCCACCGGTTGGGCCGTGGGCATAGGATCTTGAGTTGAGGTTGGCAGAACAGTCGGGATGGTAGAGCTGGAAATTTGCGGCGTATCCTGAGGAGTTTCAGAGCATTGTACGGTTACGGCCAATAGGAAACAGGCCAACAAACCTCTAAACCAGATGGGCATTGAAATACTTTCAGGAAATGGTTTCATTGAAAATCCAGTAAGTAGCGAAACTCATCCTTTCCAGTTCTCAAAGGGGCCGGTGGGCGATTGTTCGTGGACCTGAGGAGCCTGAAACAAAAGAAATCTTCTTACCCCATGGATGATATTGTAGCATTCATTATTTCCTGTATGAAGCCAAAGTTCCGGCTCCCACGTTGGGATGGTTGTGGATGAGTAAGAATAGTAACCCTAGAAGGTTGGACATTTTTTGATTTGCACCCCTTGGGTGCCACCGATAACGACCAGGGAAGTTCGATTGACAAACAATCCATTCTCCACCACTCCGGGAATTCCATTGAGCTGGGCTTCTACCGTGCCGGCATCTTCAATCCGATCGATTTCCACATCTAAAATTACATTTCCCTCATCCGTTTTGAAGACCGCGTTGTTTTTCTTTCTGAGATGGGAGGGCCATCCTAACGCACGAATTTGGCGTTGGGCATTTGGCCACCCAAACGGGATGACTTCAACCGGGACTGGCATGGGCATCCCCAATACGGGAACCCATTTGGCTTCGTCCACAATGACGATGAATTGACGTGCGGCCGCCGCAACGATTTTTTCGCGTAATAAGGCGCCTCCACCGCCTTTGATCAGTTGAAATTGAGGGTCGACTTGATCGGCGCCGTCCACCGCCACATCGAGTTCCCAATTGCTTTCATAGGGCAGCAGGGGAATGTTCAATTCATTCGCGAGGCGAGCGGTATCTTGAGACGTGGGAATTCCTTGAATACGAAACCCAGATTTGACCTTTTCTCCGAGTGCCAACAGGAAATATTTCACCGTGGAACCCGTGCCAAGGCCAACGAGCGCGCCATCTTGGACATATTGGAGAGCCGCTTCTCCGGCGGCCCGTTTTCCATCTTCTTGGTTTGGAGTCACGGGAATTTCCTGAATAGGTTACGATGCGCGGGCCAGTTGCGCGGCAACCGAAGCGGACCCAAGTAGGCCTGCTTGATCATTGAGAATAACATGGACCGGAAGGGCTTCCAGTAACCGTTTAAACCGCCCTTTCGCAATGAAGGATTGAGTAAACCGTTTGTCTTTTAACAAGGGCACAATGCGTGGAACAATTCCCCCTCCCAAATAGATCCCACCGCGGGAGAGAGCCTTCAAGGCCAAATTGCCAGCTTCGCTTCCCAGGATAGCCACGAAGAGCTCCATTGCTTGAACGCAAATTTCTGGCTTTCCCTTCAATGCGGCTTCTGAAATTAGAGCTGGTGGGTTCCCGGTGGGAAGCTGTTCTGCAAACCAAGTGGGTTCATTTTTTTTTGTGTCGCGAAGAAACTGATAAATCAAATACAGTCCCTCTCCAGAAAGGACTCGCTCGACGCTGACATGGAGGAAATTCGTGCGAATATAGCGCAATAAATCGATTTCTAAATCGCTAGTTGGAGCGAAACTGGCATGGCCTCCTTCGGAGGCCATTGGATGATAACGGTCTCCATCCCAATACAGAATACTTTCCCCCAATCCGGTGCCAGGAGCAATTAGCACTTTGGTTCCGGTTGGCGTGGCTTGGCCATTGACCAGTTCCGTCTCGTCGGGTCTGAGGACGAGAATGCCATGAGCCATGGCTTCTACATCATTCAGCAGTTGAACCTTCGGAATTCTCAGGTGCGAGGCGAGGGCGTTCCCATCAATGACCCAGGGTAAATTCGTTGCGCGGCAACGATTGTCGGTAATAGGCCCAGCGACGCCAAAACAGGCAGCTTCAATGGGTTCATCGGGGAGGCCAGAGGCCTGTTCTGAATCAGGATCATCCTCGAACTCATCCGAATCTATGGGTTCTTCAGGAGGATTGAGGAATTCACTGAGGATTTCCTCAAAGGATTCGAAATCGGCATTATAAAATTTTTCTTCACGGACGGAATCGACGCGGTCCTGCTTCCATTGATAGAGGGCAAGATACGTTTTTGTTCCGCCAATGTCTCCTGCCAGAATCATAGACAACCTTTCATGGAACCCGGAGAAGGAAAAAAGCTCGCAGGGGGGAACTTAATCTGAGCCAAATGAGCACAATAGCTGATTTTCACATTAAAAGAACGGAGTCAGAGTTTGCAACGATGGGAGGCTCAGAGTCGTTTTTCAAGCGACTAGGGTTGAGCAGGTAGCCCACTTTAACCTGTTGACATTGTGGTCCACTTTGAAAAGGTGGCGGCTTGTCCTACTTTGTGTTGATGGAGATCAATCACATTCCAGACGGTTGCCTGTTCAACGAGAAACCGCCTTCCGGTTTTGGATATACGTACTCCTTGGTAATTGTGGATAACTCCATGGGTGCCGGCTTCCTGAAGCATCCGGCTTCGTTCCACTCGATTCATCGGTTCTGCGGTGAGGCGTGAGGGGGTGGCCACGAATTCTGGCCAGTCCATTTCCCAAAGCTTGAGAGCTTGGGCATTTCCATAGTTCAAAATGGGATCGAATTCATTCCCATGGGAAGCTACGACAAAGGGGGCATCAAATAGGCGATGGGCTTGATCGAGGAGGGTGCCCTGTCGGTCCAGTAATTCCTTCCCGGTCCAATGGACATAACTATCAAGAAGTAGGCCTATCCAGGGAAGAATGTCGTTTCCCAGCCATGGCGGGGCAATATTGTCGGTGTTCAATTTCATTGCCTCATCTCAAGAAACAAAACATTGTGGATAATAACGGTTAAAGAATTGCCATCGAATCTCCGAAGAGTTCTAGTAGGCAGGCCATTCATGATGAATGGTGTTGCGCACAAAGGGGAGGGCGATTTCCATGAATATTGTTGAACGTCAAATGGAAGATGCATTGATCTTTGATTTATCCGGCCGGTTTGAGTTCCAAGCCACTCCGAAATTTTTTGTGGCGTTGGAACGAGTCCAAGACCTGAGAGGGCAGCACCTCATTTTAAATCTTGAGCAAGTTTCCTTTTTGGATAGCGCTGGCTTGGGGGCGATCCATCTGGCTCATCAAAAATTGATGGCTGTGGACGGTGCCCTCAGCATTGTGAATCCATTGCCCCATGTGCAGAATTTGTTGGAACGGGCGAATTTGACCAGTATCATTCCTATCCACACCGTCGAAGAAGAGGCGTTGCTGGTAGGATAGTCTTTGCGACCTTATCCCTGTCGACGTCGAAATTCGGCTAGTATTTGATCGGCGATCTGTTCAGCCGACCTTCTGTCGGTCTCCACGATAAAATCGGCTGCGGCCTCATATTTCGGCGTGCGTTTCGCTAACACTTCTTCGATTTCCTCAATGAAGGTCTTTCCGCTTGTTAATGATGGGCGTTGAGCATTCCCGGCAATCCGTTGGCTAATAGTTTCGATGGAGGCAGTTAACCAGCACATCATACCCCCGGGCTTTAACGCTTCTACATTGGCCTCCCTCAAAATAGCGCCTCCTCCGGTATCAATGATCAGGTGATCTTTTCCTTTCAGTTCCTGGCACACTGTGGTTTCCAAGTCACGGAAGTGATCCCATCCGAATTGGGCGACAATATCGGGGATGTAAAGCTGTGCGCGTTCCACAATACGGGCGTCAGTGGATACGGTTTGCCAACCTAGTCGTGAGGCGAGCAATCGTGCCACGGTGCTTTTCCCAGTGCCTCGGTATCCAATGAGGATGAGGTTCATGAAAACTGAGCCTCTAAAATCTTTCGCATGACATTGATGGGTGCTGATTGTTTGGTCCAAAGTTCAAATTGAGCTACTGCTTGATGGAGAAACATTTCCAGCCCAGGAATGGTCGAGCATCCAATTTCTCGAGCCTCACGCAAAAGACGAGTTTCACGGGGATTATAGACAATATCCATGACGGTTAGATGGGGTTTGAGGAGAACCTTTTGGATACAGGTTCCATCAACTTTGGGGTGCATGCCCAATGGGGTGCAATGTATGAGCACCTGCGACTGTTCAATAGCGGATACTAAGGTTTCTTGGTTAATTGGAGCATCGGTAATCGGAACTGAGCTCCCCTTACGAAGGTCTGCCGCAAGAGCAGTTCGTTCTTCATCAAGAATTCCCAAGAGCGTCATGCTTGTAATGGGCTCATGAAGAGCAAGGCCAAAGGCAATAGCTCGGGCGGCGCCGCCAGTGCCGATGATGAGCACATGCTTTCCGGCCAATGTCACGTGAGCTTGGCGAAGGGCTTGTAACGCTCCTGAAGCGTCGGTGTTATACCCGGTTAAGGTCTGATCCGTTTTCACGATGGTGTTAATCGCGCCAATATGTTTGGCTGTGTCGTCAATTTCATCAAGAACACTCATCGCCGAGACTTTATGGGGAATTGTGACACTGAACCCCCGAAGATTTCCCAAGGCACGGATGCCCTGAATGGCTTCCTTTACCTGTTCTGGCTTTACCGGAAAAGCGAGATACACATAGTTCAGCCCAAGGTGTTGAAAGGCAGCATTGTGAATGGCGGGTGACAAAGAATGTTCAACGGGATTTCCAAGAACTCCACACAGTTGGGTTTGCGTATTGATGGTCATGCGAATTACATCCCCTTCCAGAGATCCCAATTGGCCCGCAGAGGCCGATAGGCTGCTCCGGCATTTATCACATACCTAAGGAATGAAACTCAACGGGTGGGGTGGGTTCTGGTGTTTTGTCACTCTTACGGCTTGGGCACGCAAGGCGGAATTCGTGTGGTTACCTTGGTAAGCCAAGGAGGAAAAAATTTAAGGATGTGAAAGCACATGTCGGGTAGGATAAAAAAATGGCCGGGGAAGGTATGCACCATTCCCCGGCCTGAGTCATAAGGTAATTCTACCTCATGAGAGTTTAGCGACGCTTAGCCCGAGAAGCTGGTTTGCGGGCCGGAGCTTTTTTCGCACGCGCTGTGGCTTTCTTTGCTGGTTTCTTTGCTGCTGGCATGAAATCACCTCCCTTCATGAAATAAATGACCTGTACTACTTTCCCCGGCTTATCGGCATGTACGGCGATCTACTTAATAGAAGGTGAGGAATTTTTCCTTGCATGTGTTGTCACTCACAGGTCAACAAAAAATACGAGAGCGTCGCAAAAAATGCTGGTACTGAATTTGTGGCTCATGATGAAATGGAAGACGGACGGCGAAAGAATTTCAGGTGTGCCTGGAAGATGGCTGGCAAGGAAATAGCACGTGAAACGTGGCGCCATGAGGTTGATGGTTTTCCGCATGAATGGATCCATCGTGTAGACTCACCAAGTGTTGCACGATGGCCAATCCGAGCCCTAACCCTTTCGTGCCCATTTCACGATCGCGGTGAGCCTGGAAAAATGGATCGAACAATTTTGATAACGCCTCTTCCGGAATCCCTGGTCCCGAATCAGAAATGGAGACTTCGGCTTGATTCGAGGATGACTGTTCGGTGGTGATCAAAATGGAGCCGCTCTCTGGCGTAAACTTACTCGCATTGTGCAGAAGGTTGAGCAAAATCTGCATGATTCGGTCTGAATCGGCAAAAATGTTGACCGGTTGGTTTGGCCCCTGAACGTCAATTTGCTGATTCTTGGCCTTGGCCAGGGGGAAGTAATGGTCGACGACCTCTCGGGCGAGGGCCGTGAGATCACATTCACTCAGGTTTAGTTGTAGCTTTCCAGCTTCGATTTGTGACAAGTCGAGGAGATTGGCGATCATGCGGGCTAAACGGTCAGCATTGGCCTGGATACGTTTTAGGGAGGTTTCTTGTTTGATGGTCAAGGGACCACCAAATCCGGATAATAAATTTTCCGAAAATCCCTTGATCGAGGCCAGTGGCGTTCGCAGTTCATGCGAGCAATGTGCGACAAAACGGGACTTTGTTTCGTTTAATTCCGAGAGACGTTCGTTAATGTTTTCGAGGTGGCGATTGGCTTGTTCAAGATCAAATGTCCGTTCTTGGACCTTGGCCTCGAGTTGTTGATTCAAGGTTTGGAGGTCAGCATAGGCCAGCGCATTTTGAAGGGCGAGCGCGATGTGGTTCCCGACCGTCATAACAATGGACATATCGTCTTGGGTCAGCGGGTTGGTACTGGTCCGAGCGGCGGCTAAACCCCCGATGATCGTACCCTGAAATCGCAAAGGCACGAGAATTAATCGTTGGGTTTGTTTGGCCGTGACCAATTGTTGAGTCAAGGGGTGGAGCGAGTGCCACAGTGTGGGCACATCATTGACTAAGGTGGGTTCTCCGTGAAGAAATATCTTTCCTTCTAGGCTATCAGGGTCGGAAATCGGCATGTCCATAGAAAGGACCTCCTCGACAAGTTCCTCGGAAACCCCTTGACCCTGTGCATGAGAAATGATCTGTCGAGTGGAATCAAACCGCATAATCATGGCCCGATCGTAGAGTAAATCCTGAGTAAGGCTATTGAGCCCAATGTGAACCACGCCCTGTTGATCGAGTGTGGCGCTCAGCCGGGAGGCGATATCCCGAAACATCGTCTGTTCGCGGATCTTTCGTTGGAGGTCGATGTTGGTCTGTTCTTGTTCGAGATACGCTTCCCGCAGGGCTTCGTGCTGGGATTCCACCGATGCCAATTGTTCCTGAATCACATGCCGCTGTTCCGTGATAGCCTGCCGGTCTCTTTGCGCCAGACCAGCTACCCAAAATAGCACCGTAGGAATTGAGGCCAACAATATGGCGGCAGTGACGGACAAATTGGTCGCGCTGAGCGAGAACCAACTAAACACCCCGAGGCTGACCATGAGGCCGGCTAGTGGCCAAAGCCAATAGCTTGATGGCTGGGGTTTCCAGCTCAAATGCCATTCGCAATAATCAGCCCCATCAGCCATACAGCAAGGTTCGATGATGGTGGCTGGTTGGAGCCCGAACATTTGGGAGGGGATTTGCGCGAGGGCATGCTTGGCGGATTGGCAGATTCGCTCCGCGCTCCCATTTCGATAGGGCCCAAATTGTTGGGCGGTTTTTTCGCTCAGGTGCAATCGCAAAATGGCAGAGCCGTTTTTGGACGAGACAGCTTCCGGTTTAAGTGCCCCACGGCCAAACTTTTCTGCAAAATGGGGAAACATGGCATAGATTTGGGAAATCGAAAATGGGCGACCCAGCACTTGTACCAGAGGCGAAAGTAACTTTTCTTGCCCGAGCTTGATTTGAAAATCGTCCTGTCCACTTAACAGCACGCAAAATTCAGCAAGAAAAATGACAAACTCGTATGAGTAGCTATTCCAAGGGTTGCGCAGAAAATCTTGGGTGACATGATATGTGGGATCGGGGATGCAGGCATTCAATCGGCGGATAAGCTCCTCTACAGCTTGGGAACCGGCAGGTGGGCTTTGGGTCCGATTGACCAGCTCTTCTAAAAATTCGACGTTGGCTCGTACGGTTACACCGCTGACATCCCGAATATGATGGCCGTCTGGCTGTTTGCCAAAGGGTTGAAACGCCATCGATCCACGGTCCAAGATGCGATGAGATTTGGGATACAGCGAATCCATGCTACATGATTCGGACTGGAGCAAGCGCCCCTGAAGATGGTGGCGAAAAAGGAGGGAAAACGAAGAGAAAAAAGCTAGAGTTACCGGGCGAGATCGAAATTAGTTCGGAGGTTGAGGGCACCCACGTGAATAATCGTATCCCACGTCCCATTAACTCTGGAATCGTCATTGTTGCTAATGCCGCGTTGTTGATACACGATGGCCTGATAGGCAAGATCAATCCCAATGGCTGTCGTGCCGAGAAATGTTGTCCCATCATTCCCACAACGAATGAATCCCAGAAACATGCCGCGTCCAGAGCACAAGACTCCGAAGCCTATGGAATAGGCGTGATAGTTGGAATCCGGGACATCCGGCTTAAAGGTGGTTTCGGGGACTGGGCTATCGGAGAATACGTAGCCCGTTCGGAAAGCCACGTCCCAGTGGGGAAGTTGGACTGGATTAAAAAGCTTATATTCAGTCCCAAGCATAAAAATATGGGCCGGTTTCCAATTTCTGGGTTTGGGAAGGACAATGCCATTAGAGAGGGTAATATCCAGGTTATGAAATGAAGTCCAATCCACGTAATCAAAATCAAACTCGACTTTCCATTCCCGCTGAGCATTGCGAATGGGCCACACCGCCAAAGCTGCGGTCATGACTTGGGGGAGGTTCAAGGTGGCTTTGGCATCCAATGTTGAACCTCTTGTGTGATTAATAAATTGTCCTTCTAAATCTAGCCCAGCCTGACTTCGATACACCACCCCAAAATTCAGGAGAGGCTTTCCTTGATCATTACGGTATGGCGTGAGAAGGAAGCTAAAATTATACCCGAGTGTTGTATCGATTCCATTCAATTCGATTCGTTCTCCTGGTGAAGCCAATGCGCTTAATACTCCCGTGAATTCCGGTCCTGCGGTTTGCTGAAACTCCACATGTCCTTCGCCCACCAAATCAGAAAATGTATAAATGTCCACCCCGAAGCCAACAGACAGAAATTCATTCAGTTCGATAGCCACCGTTGGTTTGAAATCAATCAGCGGAGAAGCTGAGGAGGTCAGCACTTGGCCAAGTGGGCCTCCCGTCGGATAGTCGGTGAGATTTCCGAATGGCGAGTTGATTCCAAACCCGAGCGTGATGTGCTGGAGTGATGCAAATCCAAGATCACCAAGATTCGCAGTTACAAAAAAATTCGAGGGAGGCGGATTTGCAATAGCCGATCCAAAGTCTCCTTCAACCATGGTCCCCGTGGGGGAGATATAATCAATCGTGCCTCCGACTAATAATGTCCCTACCGTCAGTTGGATGCCTGGAAGCTGGGACATGGCTGCAGGATTGAAATATACCGCTGAAGGTTCGTCTGCCTGCGCCGCAAATGCGGTGCCCTGTCCCATAGCGGCCGCACTTTGGTCAAGAATACGAAAGGCTTCCGCCTGTACAGTGGAGTTCGTCCCCATCAACAAAAAGGCCAGAACCAAACCTGGTATAAATAAGGAACCGGAGGGTACATTTAAAGGCGTCATCATGACTCTACTTTTCAGCAGTCTTCCTGATTGCTCGTGGGGCAGAGGTGGTAGAACGTTATTGATCTATGATAATTCCACTAAGTAAGCGCACCAGTCTACGCGAACTCGAAAGGCCACGCAATACATGCGTAGGTCAATTCCAACAGAAAGTCGAGGGGATGAGTATTTCTTGTTGAGAGGGAAATCCTCCAGTACAATAAAATTTTTTCTGAGTCATTTGTCAGGTGCATCGGCGCGTTTATCGAGGAAGGACCCGACCGTATGAAAGTGAAAAAATTACTTCATACCCGAATGCGGGTAAGCGATATGGATGAAACCATTGTGTTTTATCAAAATGTCTTGGGACTTGAAGTGCTTGAACGCAAAGTGTCTCCCCGCGGATCGCACTTAGCGTTTATGGCGGTTCCCAATAGTGAGGAGCTGATCGAACTGTGTAGCTTCCCGGCGAGTGGGCCGGTGTCGGTGCAAGAAGATCTTGTGCACTTGGCGTTTGAAGTCGACAACCTCGACCAAACCATTGCCGATCTTCAAAAGAAAAATGTGCCGATTACCGATGGCCCAACCCAAAGTTCATCTGGCAGCCGTTTCATTTTTATCGACGCGCCGGATGGGTATGAAGTGGAGTTGATTGAGCGACCGCCCGGCACGGCCATCGTCTAAAAACCGTGAAACGTATTTCGCATCTCGTATTTCGTTTTTTTCGAGATCCGAAATACAAAATACGAGCTGCGATTCATTCTCTACCCATCAATCCTAATGAAACATAGACAAATGTCCGAACTGGCTACCTCGCTTCAGTCCACCTTAGACCATCTTCCAAAGAAGCCTGGGGTGTACCTCATGAAAGGGAAGAAGGGCGAAATCTTATACATCGGCAAGGCACGAGTGTTAACCGATCGCGTGCGATCCTACTTTCAGAAAGGAGCCGACCAAAGTCCCAAGACGCGCGTGCTGGTTGGGCTCGTACAGGACATCGAAACCATCGTCACCAAATCGGAATTAGAGGCCCTCTTGCTCGAAAGCAATATGGTGAAGCGTCATCGCCCACGGTTTAATGTCGTGCTGCGAGACGATAAACATTACCCCTATCTCCGACTTCCGGTGAAAGACAATTTTCCTCGGTTGTCCATTGTGCGTCGCGTGAAGCACGACGGCGCAATGTATTTTGGTCCCTATGTGCCGACCGGGGCATTGCGGGACACGTTAAAAATCATCAAAAAAGTTTTTCCCTTGGCAACCTGCAAAATCGATATTGATGGCACGGCCGACCGAGCCTGCATCGAATTTGAAATCAAACGCTGCATGGCCCCATGCACCGGCCACCAATCCCAGGAAGACTATCATCGGATTGTTCAACAGGTTCGCTATTTCTTAGAGGGACGGGATAAGGAATTATTGGATGGGTTGCGGGCGGAGATGGAGGCGGCGTCGAATCGAGAAGAGTTTGAAGAAGCCGCACGCTTACGGGATCGCATGGCGAATATTGCCAAAACGCTGGAAAAACAACGCATCGCGCAAATTGGTCCGGTGGATCAAGACGTAATGGGCCTGGCCCGCATGGGGCCGGCGGCGGACTTGCAGTTGCTGTTTGTTCGCGGCGGGCAGCTGATTGGCCGCAAGGATTTTTATTGGGCGGATACGAAGGAATCATCGGACGAAGAGCTCATACGGTCGGCCATAGAACAGTTTTATAATAAGGATCTGGTCCCGCCGAAGGAAGTGCTGATCCCGACGAGGTTGGGAGATCGTGAGGTGATGCAGCAATGGTTGTCCGTCAAGAAGGAACAATCCGTGCGAATCCTCACCCCCGAGCGGGGGGTGAAACATCAGCTCTTACAACTTGCGACGGAAAACGCCGTCGCGGCAATTGCCGAACACTTACGCAAAGGAGTCGTTGAAGAGCAAGAAGCCAAGGCGTTGCAACAACTGCTACATCTCCCGAATCCTTTAGGCCGTATTGAAGGGTTTGATATTTCCAATACCATGGGCACGAATTCAGTGGCCTCCATGGTGGTGTGGGAAGATGGAAAAATGAAAAAAGCCGACTACCGGCGCTTCAAAGTCAAAACCGTCGAAGGGGCCAATGATTTTGCCAGCATGCACGAAGTTGTGAAACGGCGGTATGGCGGATCACTCAGCGTGAACGAAGAAAAAGGTCTGCCCTTTCCAGATTTAATCTTAATCGACGGGGGGATAGGGCAACTTGGCGCAGCCATGGATGCGCTCAGGGACTTGGGCCTGAAACATGTGCCCATTGTCGGGTTAGCCAAAGCCAAAGGCGAAAAAGAAGAACGCATTTATACTCCTGGTGTTCGTGAACCACTGATTCTCTCTCCCACATCATTGGCCTCTCACCTCGTCCAACGTATCCGCGACGAAGCCCACCGCTTCGCCATCACCTACCACCGCAAACTCCGAGGACAGGCATTGGTAATGCCATCAAAAACGAATAGCCAAAAACGAACAAGAGAAACAAGACCGTCCACTGCGCCGACATGATCAAAGATTATCGACAAGATAATCTCCTTTCTCATAGATTTTTGTTACTTTCCAGGTATATGGTGAGGCAAGACTTGAACCTTCGTTGCTTGGCTTTTGGGCAAGAGGTTGGGGCGATGTGGAATATAAAAGTCAATACTCATACCTGACCTCTTATCTCCTCATTTTTTTATCTACGTTTATATCTGATATAGCTGAATAAAAATAACGAGTTTGGTAATGCCATTAATTTCTTTTCCTCGCCAATGCCAAAATGACATTAATATTTACAGAACGACTGTGGAGTTATATTACGAAACCAAGAAAAACCCCGGAGATAGAATAATCTTTGAGTGCGGGGATGTTGGGTTTTTTAGGCCTTTTGGGCTAAATTTGTTGGCTAGTTTTATTTATGAATTCTTAAGGGAAAATCCAGAGAATGTCTATTTAACCCTGCCCAAGAACCCAAAGGTCGTAGAATATATGAAAAACCAAGGGTTTTTTGACTATTTTAGAGTCCCTCATCTAGGCGCTAATGTTACCTATGAACCTTTAAGTACAAGTGTGGCTATTAAAAGGTTAGAGTATTTGGACTATTCTTATTTTGAAAAATTAGGAGATTGGCTTTACTCGAATTGTCCTATTGACCTTGAAATTGCAAGGGCGATAGTGAATACACCATTTGTAGAAGTAATCAATAACGTCTTTGACCACAGTAAATCCCCAATTGGTTGTTTTAGTTGTGCTCAAGCCTATCCACGTGAAAAACGATTGATAATTTCGGTACTTGATTTGGGGGTCGGATTTCTTAGCACTTTAAAGCCAGCTTTTCCACATCTGGAATCCGAAGTTGATGCAATAGAACATGCTGTTGGGGAAGGAGTAACAAGTAAAACAGAAAGACACGGAGGATCCGGATTATGGATTCTAAGCGGATTTCTAGAAACCTGTGGTGGCAAACTTGAAATTACTTCAGGTAACGGTTTCTGGAGTCAAAATATGGATGGAGTTCTTGCGAAAACCAAAATTCCGTTTGACTTACCTGGAAGTTGTATTAACATAAGCATTGATAACCTTGGAGTACTTTCAAGTATTTTTTCAGATGATCATTAATGTTAAAGAAATAACGGGTCCATACTGTGGCCAGTATGATGAAGGTGAATTACTTTACAATGTAGTATGCCCTCTTCTTTTAGAGAAGCAGTCAATAGTCTTAGACTTTAGTGGCGTTGCTTTACTATCCTCCTCATTCTTAAACGCAGCTATTTCCAAACTCTTCCATAAATTCGGTGCCGATTTCCTCATTAGTCACCTTTTTATAACAGGCATGAAAAAAGTTGATCGCTTTGTTTTGAATCGGATGATCAAAGAGGCCAAAGAAATCCGAGACTATCAACCAATCTAAAAATTTCTACTATCATTCCTGCAGGCCTAATTTTCTTTTTTTATATCCTATCAGATGGTTCGCGGTTATTGGGTGCTGACCACTATTGCGACCCTTGATCATCGCCTGCTAGATGGGGAAGCCTACACTTCCTCCCAGGTTGAAAACTTGACTTTTATCTGAGTGTCTCCCTGCGTTGTGCGCGGCGGAGCCGCAGCCCCGAATCGGCTTCTTTGGCGAAGGCTGTCTGAGCAGAGCGAGTTCCTGAGCGATCTTATTCGGGCTGTGGCGGAGGCACCCCGTAGGGGCCGCGCACAGGCGGAAATGGTTTTGGGTCCTTTTGCCGAAACAAAAGGACCTCGTCGTGCGGGGACGACACCCCGCATTAATAAAGGACGCTACCCCCTTTTCATTAATCCAACCAAACTCAAAGATAACCAGATAATTACTCTCGGTTAACCAGTTCGTCATCCTCTTCTTGTAGTATGTGGACAATACAAACTACTAAAAAAGGAGAAGCGGTATGAACGGTATCTCAACAATTTCATGCATTGTTCAAGATGTCATCCCTGAAAGCCAAGGGCTTCGGATTGAATGGGCTGATGAGGAAGTGAGCTTTTTTGACTACAGGTGGCTGGCAGAGAATGCGCCTGAGCTTCGAACGCACCAACGCCTTAGGGGGCACCAAGCCCCACAAACCCTCCGTCCACGGTATATCCACTTGCATCCGAATAATGTTTTGGAGATGGGGTGGAATGGGCTTTCGCATACGACCTGTTTTTCTACCGTGTGGTTGCGTCAACACGGTTCTCCCATGCGAGAGCTACAGTTGATCTGAACCGCTTCTTCACCCCTCACCCCATTCATCTGATGAACTCTCGCCTAGCCTGTTTCCCATTAAGCAGGGTTCGTTGTCCTTCTCTTTCGTTTGTCTTTTTCACTCCCATGATGCACCTCAAGATCTCCTTTCCCGGACCGAAAACAGGGACAACGGGAATTTTTCAAGGAGGTCGTTATGCATTGCACACGATGTAAAGGAACCATGGTCGCCGACTATTTTATTGACATGGAAAATAGCGGGGAACTCTGGATGCCCGGTTGGCGGTGTTTGGCGTGCGGAGAGGTCGTGGATCCGTTAATTATGAAGCACCGGCTCGCCCAAGAAAAAACGCCAGAAATTGCCGAAGCGGCCACTCGCAAAAAACGAAAAGCCTTGCCGGTTGGGGGTGTGAAGGACTGACTGGATGTCGCCAATTTTTTAGCCTCCTGAGCTAACGGAAGGCCCCTGCCTTCGAACCCTTCTCAATCATCACGATCTTCGCAAAATTCCTCTATAGTTCTGGGATCTTATCTTCAACTGAAAGGCACTGATCGGCCACGTTCGCCTTGTCGTGCCATCGGGTCTATGATAGATTTTCTTTCCGTTGAAGGCCCGTTGATCTAAATCTACAAATTATCCGTATTCCCTTTCATGGCAAAATCCTACGATCCTCAAGCCATTGAACAAAAATGGCAGCGCTACTGGCGTGAACATGCCACCTTTTCTTCGACCATAGATCCGAATAAGCCCAAATTTTACGTGTTAGATATGTTTCCCTATCCCTCGGGGGCTGGGCTGCATGTGGGGCATCCCAAAGGATACATCGCCACGGATATTATCTCGCGGTATAGGCGAATGCGTGGGTTCAACGTCCTCCATCCGATGGGGTGGGATGCCTTTGGGCTGCCTGCTGAGCAATACGCCATCGAGACCGGGACTCATCCCCGGGAAACCACGAAAAAGAACATCCAAAATTTCAAGCGCCAGTTTCAGGCGTTGGGCATGGACTATGACTGGTCCCGGGAGATCGACACTACCGATCCGAAGTACATTCGTTGGACACAATGGATCTTTTCCAAGCTGTATGAAAAGAACCTGGCCTACTTGGCGGAGGTGCCCGTGAATTGGTGCCCGGCATTAGGAACGGTGCTCGCGAACGAAGAAATCATCGACGGCAAGAGCGAACGCGGCGGTCATCCGGTGGTACGTGTGCCCATGCGACAATGGGTGTTGCGCATTACGGCCTATGCCGATCGATTAATTGAAGATTTGGATTCCGTGGACTGGCCTGAATCCATCAAACGCATGCAGCGGGATTGGGTAGGCCGGTCGGAGGGCGCACGAATTAACTTTGAACTCGTGGGGCATCCTGGTCAGACGCTTGAAGTGTTTACGACTCGCCCGGATACCTTGTTCGGCGCCACATATATGGTCCTCGCTCCAGAACATGTGTTAGTGCCAACCATTACCACTGTGGAGCAACGTCCCACAGTGGAAGTCTATGTCGAGGAAGTCTCGCGCCGCAGTGACCGGGCGCGAATGGCGGATGCCGGAGAAAAAACTGGCGTCTTCACAGGAGCCTATGCCATTCACCCGGTGACAGGCAGCCGGGTGCCGATCTGGATTGCCGACTATGTGTTGGCAACCTATGGCACAGGGGCGATCATGGCGGTTCCGGCGCATGATACTCGAGATTATGCCTTTGCCAAACAATTCAACTTGCCCATTTTGGAAGTGATTGCCGGTGGCGATATTTCTACTGAAGCGTTCACTGGAGATGGGAAGAATGTGAATTCTGATTTTCTCAATGGATTAACCACGCCACAGGCCAAACAGCGGATGAATGACTGGCTGGTCGAACATGGAAAAGGCGAGAAGACCGTCAATTATAAATTGCGAGATTGGCTGTTCAGTCGTCAGCGCTATTGGGGAGAACCCTTCCCGGTCATTCATTTGGAAGACGGGACCACCAAGCTGGTGCCGGCGTCCGACCTGCCGGTCTTGTTGCCGGAGCTGGATGACTTTCGCCCAAGCGGAGAATTCGAACCGCCGTTGGCCCGAGTGCGCGATTGGGTCGAAGTCACTGATCCGGAGACCAAAGCCAAAGCCTTGCGGGATACCAACACCATGCCGCAATGGGCGGGAAGTTGTTGGTACTATCTGCGGTTTTGTGATCCGTCCAATGACCGTGAGGCTTGGTCGAAGGCGGCAGAGCAATATTGGATGCCGGTGGATCTCTATGTGGGTGGCGCCGAGCATGCCGTGCTTCATCTTCTTTATTCTCGTTTTTGGCATAAAGTCTTGTTTGATCTTGGTCTGGTCCATACCAAGGAACCGTTTCAAAAATTGCTCAACCCTGGAATGATTCTTGGGTATAGCTATCGTTACTTCGATAATAATTTGTCCGATGATCCCCGCGTGACGGCAAAAGCCTATCCTGCCTTTGAAGTACGGTTTGATAATGAAACACCGCTCCATAAACAGTCAGGAGAAGAGTTAAAAACGCGATGGGTGGCCGCCAAAGATGTGCGATGGTCTGAAGAAGAACAGCCACTGCATCCTACGATCGAAGGTTTGCAGTTGGAAGAAGTCACCGAGAAAATGTCCAAGAGCCGTGGCAATGTCGTGAACCCCGATGACATTATTACAGAATACGGCACCGATGCCTTGCGGCTGTACGAGATGTTCATGGGGCCATTGGATAAAGGCGCGCCTTGGTCCACGGATTCCATTCCTGGCGTCTCACGATTTCTGCAACGCGCCTATCGATTGTTTATGGGGGATCGGGAGGATGAAACAATCTCACTCGTGGAAGGGACAGGAACGCCAGAGCAAGCGCGACTGACGGCTGAAACCATTCAGGGGGTTTCGCTAGATCTAGAAAGCATGGGATTCAATACGGCTATTTCGAAATTAATGGTCTTTGTACGAGATATTTGTAAAGATGCGCCCCTGCCACGTGCCTCAGGCGAGACCTTCTTAATGCTTCTCTCGCCGTTTGCTCCCCATATTGCCGAAGAATTGTGGGCGCGCATAGGGCATTCGTCGAGCATCGCACTGCAACCTTGGCCGACATATGATTCGTCGCTCATTGTCAAGGAGGAGATGACCATTCCTTTGCAAGTCAATGGCAAGTTGCGCAGTAAGATCGTGGTGCCCGCCGATTCGAGTCAAGAGGACATTGTGGCTAGGGCCCAGGAAGATGACAAAGTTCTGGAATGGCTCAAAGGAGCCCCGCCCCGCAAGGTGATTTATGTGGAAAAAAAGTTAGTCAATTTTGTGGTCTGATGCGTGTAAGATGATGAAGCGCCCCGAGACATTTTCAAAATCACTGGTATTCCTTCTGACGGCCCTCATGTTTGTGACTTCAGGATGTGGGTATCGTTTTTCCGTGGAGGGGATGGGGCCGCAAATCGGTGGAGGGGAAATCGCAGATAGTGGGCCACTCGTCAAATTGGTTATTCGAGATTTCAAAAACCGAACTATTCGCAGCAATCTGGAATCTAAATACACCAGATATGTGCGCCAAGAATTTGCCGCGAGCAGCGGAGCTAAGGTGCTCTATAATGACGGACAAGCCGATTTTGTGCTGAAGGGTGAAATCGTTTCGGTGAATGTGCCGACGCTGACATTTTCTACGACTGTCCAGCGAGAAAGTCGGGTCAATGTGGTGGTCAACGTCACGGTCGAAGACCAGAAAACGGGCCGGATCGTGTGGAGTCAATCAGCCACGGGGTCAGGAGAGTTTTTCGTGAACCAATCCTCCGGTTCGGTGACTGGACAAGACCAACTGCAGTTTAACCAGGTCCTTCAAGATCGAGCCTTAGAACAAGCTGGGCAAGACGTGGCGGAAATTTTAGCAGCGGATTTTTGGGATGCTCGCGATCAAGGGACCTTTTCATCCGATAGAAAGAACTCGATCAAGTCATCACATGAGACTGGCTCTCCATCCCTAGCTGTTGAACCCAATAAGTAATGCACCGACGCATGTCGATTTTCTTATAAGGCAAATCGAACTCAACTATGAAACCGGCAGAATTACCCTCGGCGTTAAAACGACATGGTCTGGTTGCGCTATATCTCGTGATTGGAGAAGAGGATTATTTTCGAGATCAAACCATTGCCACACTCCGAGCTTGGAAGAAAGTCGATGATCCTGCCACCAAGGCAGACGAAAGTAAGAATGCAGGGGACGATCCAGATGATGTCTTCGCCTGCGATATCCTGTATGGCGACGAAACTGAATGTCAGGAAATTCTTTCTTTGGTGGAAGAGGTCCCATTTTTCTCCACTCACCGCTTGGTCATTCTGAAATGGGCCGATAAGCTATCAGCCAAACATGGGGAAGCCCTAATCCCGTATTTTCATGCACCGAATGACTCCAGCACGCTTGTGCTTTCAGCGCCGAAACTCGACGGCCGAACCAAATGGGTGCAGACGCTCAAGTCAAAAGCGACGGTCATTGATTGCGCCCCATTGTTTGATACTCATTGCTTGGGTTGGGTGAAACAGGAAGCGGCTCGGCTGGGATTAAAGGTGGATCAAGAAGCAGCGTTGTTATTAAAAGATATTGCCGCGGAAGGACTGTATCGTGCTCGACGGGAGTTGGATAAGCTAGCGTTGTTTGTGCCCACCGGACAAACAGTAACTGGAAATGATGTGGTGGCAGTTCAAGGAGCCGATACGGGGGCGTCGGTGTTTGATCTGGCTGGAGCAATTGCCGCGAAAAATCCCAGCCATGCGTTGACCATTGTGGAAAAGAATTTGGAGGCAGGAGAAGCGCCCCTCCGCATCTTAGGGGCCTTGCTATGGCAGTATCGACGATTATGGAAAGCCAAAGACGAATTGGCACGCGGGGGAAATGAATCCAAAGTCGCTCGTTCGCTTGGATTGCCTCCGTTCCGTCAAAGAGAATTTTTTACCGTCGTCCAACGTTTTTCGTTGTCACATTTTTCGAAAGCATGGAAGGTATTTGCCGAAACCGATTCTTTTCTGAAAGGAGGCGCAGCCGGTTCCCCACACCGTGTGTTCCATTCTCTTGTGTTTGCGCTGTGTCTTGGTGCCCGAGACTGAGTGGTTCTTTGTTGGGGAAAGTCTTCCCCCCTGTCATCCCAGGGGGAGTATCTTGGAAAGAGAGGAACTGGATAAGTTACGACTTAGGAGCGGCGGAGTTCACGCTTTTGGCGAGTCGGGAAATTTTTCGAGAAGCGGTTTTGCGATGCAGCGATCCTTTGGTGACGGCCTTTGCGATCGTTGACGTTGCTTCTCGGAGCAGGGTTTGAGCTAATTCTGGATTATTTTCCGCTACCGCGACTTTAACTTTTTTCGCGACCGTTTTGGCGCCGTGTAAAATGGCTTTGTTTCGTTGATGCCGTTTAATTGATTGCCGGGCCCGTTTAATCGCCGATGTATGAACAACTGGCATGTACGTCCTCCATTAAAGATTCAAATCATGAAGCTGCAATTTCTACCATACACGGTGATACACGGTCAATTGTATTCGTCAGAAGGGGGAATTCTTCTTGTCTACCATTAATGCTCATGATCGGTTAATGGTGGCATTGGATGTCCCAGATCTTGGCGGAGCGGAGATGCTGCTCGACCAGCTTCAAGATTCCGTACGAGTAGTCAAAATTGGGTTGGAATTGTTTACCGGTGTCGGGCCTGCGATCGTCAGGCTAGCCCAGGATCGAGGCTACCGAGTATTTTTGGATCTCAAATTTTTCGATATCGGGGAGACGGTCAAACGAGCCACGGCCCTGGTGGCAGACCTCGGTGTGCAATTTCTTACCGTGCATGCCCACCGAAAAACCATGCAAGCGGCCATGGCTGGGAGAGGAGAAACTCCAGAGTTAAAAATTTTGGCTGTCACCGTGCTCACGAATTTTGATATCGAAGATGTGCAAGAAAGTGGATCGCCTTGGACCATTTCAGAATTAGTCGTCGCCCGCGCCAAGGCCGCGGCTGAGGTGGGTTGTTATGGGGTTGTGGCTTCGGGGCAAGAGCCCAAGGCTATCCGGCAAGCAGTGGGGGAATCGTTAGCCATCGTGACACCCGGCGTTCGACCTGTGGGGACGGCTACTCATGATCAGGCCAGGGTCACGACACCCAGTCAGGCTATTGAGCAAGGGGCCAATTATTTAGTAGTAGGCCGGCCCATTCGGGATGCAGCGGATCCTCAATTGGCGGCACGGGAGATTATCTCTGAAATGCAAGCGGCCTTTAATCGCCGTATTTCCTAGGAAGTCCAGGAAACTTTTTATGCCATGATGCTACGCTAAGATGTTCTGAATCGCTGGTCACTTATCTTGCGGGCTGCCAGGGCTTTTGCTACTATTCCTTTCCCCTGTCGAACAGTAGAAAATCTTCCTCATCAGCTCTGGATGGTGGGTGTAGCTCAGTTGGTTAGAGCGCCGGATTGTGGATCCGGAGGTCGCGGGTTCAATTCCCGTCACTCACCCCAAATTTTTCTGTATCTTTCCATTCTTATTGAACTTCTTCAAAGTCAAAAAGAGGTTGGATAGCCATATTCTCTTGTGGCAATGGAGATCGGTTTGCGGGCTAGGATGAGAGGAGAAATTTCCGGGAGTAGAATGTAGAACTCGAAGACTCCTTTAACTTAAAGGAGTCTTCCCAAGATTATTAATTGCGATACAGCGGGGCAGGGTGTTTCATCAATGGGGTTCGACAACCGCAGTTGACGCACAACAAAACGGGAAGTGCCAGGCCGGTGACGAGATCGTGTTCGCGATCCATGACCAAGGAACCTTGGCAGCGGGTGCACTGAGGCAATGCTTTGACTTTGACCTTTGTCTCTGACTCCATATTCCCTTAATCTCCTTTCTCGACGATGATTCGAAGAATTGCATGAAAAGGGAGGCTGCGCCATCCGGCAATCGACGTATCGACCTCGGAGGGGGTTCCATGGGACAGTGACTTTAGTGTTGCATTACCTCCTTGAGAAGGCTCACCAAGACTGCTGGTGGGCCTTCTTTTTTTTGAGAGGAGGAACTCAAAAAGGGCTAACGGACGAAATGCTCTTGGACGGTTGACCAAAAGAAGAGCCGGGGAAGATCTAGTAAAAGGATGCGAACTTAGTGAGGTTGGTATTTAGCCGGGGGAGAATTCACCGTTCAAACATAAATGGTTCATTTGGGTCGTCAGTGACGGTGACTGTGATGGGATTGGCTCGACCTCCTGGTTCTACCTCCACCCGCAAAATATTTTTTTCGTCGAAGGGGAAGTCTTTGATCCACTTATGTCCGTCGCCGTGCAGGTAAAGGATAGGTTTTCCAAACGATTGGGCCACGGTATTCAAAATGGTGAAAAAGGTACGATGGTTGCGATCGGGCACGGCATGGCCGAAGAGCACCAAGTGAGAAATTACTGCGTCGGCATTGGCCAATTGGGTTTCAATCCATTCGATGTTATCTCGATCTTGCACTGACCATTTGATGGGGTCGAGTACTTTTCCACCAACAAGATTGATGCCAATAAACATCACGCCGTCTGACGTAAAGGCAAAGTTTTCCGGATGCTGTGCGTCTCGAACTACCTGAAGGGAGCCCGACCATTGTATATCGAAATGCAAGAAGTATTTTGTCCATAAGGTCCAGCCCTCTTGGGGATCGAAACAATCGTTCCATTCGTTGTCACCTGGGATAATAAAGAGACGTTTAGGGGATTGAGCCAGGATGTCGGCGACTTGTTGGTACCAACTCTCTGAGCAGGCGGTGATGCCGGTCTTGATATCACCGAGATGAATGACGAACTCGCTATTGGGATTGAGCGTGGTCAGTTGATGTTGTAACTTCCTTGCGTCCATCACGGAATATGGGGTGTCGCCCATTGCGGAAAATGTGATGAGGGGTTGTTCGGCATAGGCCACAGCAGTGAGTTCTAGGAATACTATGAACAGGCATGGCGCCCAAAAGGACTTGTGGTTTTTGTTCATGAGAAAAAGCGAAAATCTGTATTCGGTTTTGATGGGAATATTAGAAATACACGATACCCGATTGGGTTGGGGAAACCCAAGTCCTCGGTCTTTGCATTGCGTTTCCAAGGTGGTTGTGCTCTGATATTAGTCTTGGTTTCCAAAATGAAAATTCGATTTCTATTTCTTTGCCGAGTTAATCAAAGATGATATTCCCATGATCGATTTTTCTGGATGCCTGGCTGTTTGGCGAATTCGGCCTCTTCGAGTAATGTGGTTGGCGTTCTTTCTTGTGGGGGTGGCGCTTTGCCCGGGCGAGACCTTTGCTGGTGTCGAAGAGGAAATTCGGTCGCTTCGCCATGATATACAGGAAATGAAAAAAGATGTTGAAGATATCAAGGAACTGTTAGAAGGTGCGCTGAAGAAGGCTCCCCCAGCCAAGAGCGTTTCGACTGTTGGGTTTCGGGGCCGGCCTATGCTTGGTCGGGCGGATGCGCCGGTAACTATTGTCGAATTTTCTGATTACCAATGCCCATATTGTCAACGTTTTGCGACCAAAGTATTTCCTGAGCTGAAGCGTGATTACATCGATACCGGGAAGGTTCGATATGTTTTTCGGGACTTTCCTTTGACGCAAATCCATCCTCAAGCCGCCAAGGCTCATGAAGGTGCACATTGTGCTGGAGAGCAAGGTCGGTATTGGGAGATGCACGATGTATTATTTCTTAATCAAAAGGATTTGTCCGTCTCGTCCCTTTCCGCCTATGCCGACCAAATAGGACTTGAGATGGGTGCCTTTGACGCTTGTCTGGAAGGCGGCCGCCATGCAGCTGCGGTTCAAGCCGACATGCAAGCTGGAGCCCAGGCCGATGTGCGTGGCACTCCGTCGTTTATTATTGGGAGGAGTGGTTCTGGCGAAACGATTACTGGGACGATCGTTCGTGGGGCACAACCCTTTTCGACGTTCCAACAAGTGATTCAGGACATGGAAAAGCCCATGCCTACGAAAAATGGCCAAGTCCCGCCTGTGGACGATTAGGCGTAACCTCCCTTATATTTTCTGTTTTCTTCCTACCCACACCCATAGGTATCTCAGATATTTCTCCCTTGGAGTCTTTCCAAGTTTGGCCTGGAACGTTGAGTTTTAGGGAGTAGCCGCCGAGAAAATGCAAGAGGATTATTTCTGTCTTCATCCGATTCTGTGGCAACATCCAAGGAGGGAAGTCTCATGTCGGTCGCCGACGCTACTGCCGAGTCCAGCCAAACTGCCAACCAGGTTATGGTGGGTCGCCAACCTATTTTCGATCAGAACCTACAGGTCATTGGGTACGAACTCTTGTATCGAGACAGCCATATGAATGCGGCCACATTTTCCGACGGGGATGCCGTGACGGCTCGGGTCATGCTCAATACCTTCTTGGAAATTGGTCTGGAGCAGATGGTTGGTTCTCATTTAGCCTTCATCAATCTGACGACACGATTTTTGCGTGATAATCTTTGTGATGATTTACCCAAAGACCGTGTGGTATTGGAAGTCCTGGAAAATATTCCCATGGATGATAATATCGTTGAGGCCATGAAACGGTTGTCTGCGGAAGGATTTTCCCTGGCGCTAGATGATTTCGAGTATCGTGAAGAACTCCGTCCCATGGTCGAACATGCACATATGGTCAAGTTGGATGTCATGGCGCTTGGCCCGAAACGTCTCCAGCAGGATGTGGCTATTTTGCGACAGTTTCCAGTGAAACTGTTGGCTGAAAAGATTGAATCACAGGAGATTTTTGATTGGTGCAAGAAGTTAGGGTTTGATTATTACCAAGGCTACTTTTTCTGTAAACCGAAGATCATTGAAGGAAAGCGAATTCCCCCCAATCAAATTGCGATTCTATCCCTCTTATCCAAACTTCAAAACCCTGAAACTGAAATGGCCGAGGTCGAGGAAATTATCAAACAGGACGTTTCGCTAAGTTATAAAGTGTTGCGGTATGTGAACTCGGCATTTTTCGCTCTCCCCAAAAAAATCGATTCTATTGGTCAGGCGGCTTGTCTGGTGGGTCTGGCTCGTCTCAAAACCTGGGCTACCTTGTTGGTGATGGCCGGGTTGGATCAGAAACCTATGGAGTTAATACTTATTGCGCTGATACGCGGAAAGATGTGTGAAGAGGTGGCCAAGGCGCTCAATGAACGTGAGGTGGATGAATTTTTTACCGTCGGTCTGTTTTCCGTGCTTGATGCTTTGTTTGATAAACCCATGACTGAAGTGTTGAGTATGGTTGAACTTTCACAACCCATTCATGCTGCTTTAGTGGAGAAAGAGGGGCAGTTGGGAAAAGTCCTTCAATGTGTGTTGGCCTATGAGCAGTGTGAGTGGAGGGGGGTGCAAGGATTAGGGTTGGAGATTCCCACATTGCAAAAATCGTATTTTCAATCCATGGCCTGGTTAGGTAGCATCGCTCCACTGATAAAAGAGTAATTAGGTGCCCTAGTCTGGAGCCAGTCGTTCCCTACCCTTTAGCTTCTTGATTTCTTGCCGATAAACCCTCCAGGGAGAGAACTCCAGTGGCCTAAATCGCCGGCAAATCTGGTCTCCGCAATAAATTCTTACGGGTATTTTTTTTGATTGCGTAGGGGAGTCAAATGGCCAATCAGGATCATCTCGCTATTTTGGGACAAGGCGTGACCGCGTGGAATGCATGGCGAGAAGAAAACCCGAGCATTCGTCCGGATTTGGCCCATGCCGATCTGACGGGTTTCTGTTTGTCCCAAGCGAATTTTACAGGGGCCAATTTGCAAGAGGCTAACTTCACTGGGGCGGAAGCCACGGAAATCCATTTATTTAGTGCGAGTGCGCAAAAGGCAAATTTCCAAGACGCACATATGCCCGAGGCTGATTGTGTGGCCGTGAACCTCCAAGGGGCGAATCTGACAGGCGTCAATATGGAAAAAGCATTGTTGATTATGGCCAATTTGCAGAATGCCAACTTTTCGAAGGCGAACCTTCACTCCTCGGATCTTCGCGACGCCAATTTTACCGGTGCGAATTTTGAAGATGCGATTCTGGATGGCGCGGAACTTCAAGGAACGACACTTCAAGTTCCTTGCCGAAATTAGGGGTTGCCCGGCCTTCCTATTCCTCTCCCCAATTAGGACATCAATCGACTAATCAGTTAGGTCTGACTTGGGATGTCGGCAAGAGTCTCCGCACAGGGTCGAGGAATGGTTGTCCCATTCTGATTCCATGGAAGTTTCACGTCACGACAAGCGGTTACACCTGGCCTGGCTTTGTGCTTCAATTTCGTTATCTTTCATAGGAATAGCTTAAGTTGCCTTTCCCAAGAAACGATAACGTAAATAAGGGTTTCTTGAGAGACCTCGGGCACTGGCTTGGGTAAATGGCGAGGTTCATTTTACTGTATATCATCGAAGGCATGACGTTTACGTATGGCGTTCCTTCCCATTAAAAATTTTGAACTACGGAGAGGCCTGTATGTCAGGCTCAATGGTTCGTGGTTTAGCCATCCGTTTCCTACCAATACCTTTAAGATTCGGACCAAGAAAGAATTACAAATTCTTCAAAAATTGAATAAGGTTGAAATCCTTTTTGATCCTGAAAGGTCCGATCCCGAAGGTGTCGATGAGGAACTTGCAGAAGAAACTGCCGAACCCACTGCCGAACCCACTGCCCAGAATATTGTCGAGGGAACTCCTGAAGCTGTAAAGGCCGATATTCCGAAAGAAGCCGAAGCGAAGCCCTCTGTTGTAGAAGCGAGCCCGGTCAAACCGACAGCCACCGAATCCTTTAACCAATATTGTGAAGGATTTAAAAAAGTCGATCGTGCCTACCAAGAAGCCTTTCGACAAAGTAAAGCGGTCATGCAAGATTTGAGTGTTGGAAATATCGAAGGCATTCAAAAAGCTCATGACATGGTTTGTGCCCTGGGGGATTTACTTGATGGTCCTGATGCCACGACTTCTATGCTCAATGTGATGGTGTCTAATGAGATGGGTCAGGGCATGTTCATGCATTCGCTGAATGTGTGTGCCTTGTGCCTGATGATTGGGAAAGAATTTGATTTGAAAGAGGACGAGATGCGCGAGTTGGCATTAGGGGCGATCTTTCATGATATTGGTGAACTCAATGTTCCCGGGAAGATTTTATTAAAGCGTCCCAATCTTAGTCCCAGTGAACGTGATACCTATCGTCAGCATCCACGGTTTGGCAAAGATACGGTGCGCAAATTTTCCAGCTTTCCCAAATCGAGTTTAAATGTGATTTACCAGCATCATGAGCGGCTGGATGGGTCGGGGTTTCCTATGGGGCTGAAAGGCGTAGAGGCGATTAGCTTATTCGCACGAATTGTGATGGTCGTCGATCGCTATGATGATTTATGCAACGATCCGGACATCGAAAAGCGGCTGACACCATCCGAGGCTCTTTCCCATTTGTTTGTAAAACAAAAATCGGTATTTTGGTCAGAAGCGGTGGTGGCCCTGGTTCGTGTGTTGGGTGTCTATCCTCCGGGATCCTTAGTGCTCCTGAGTAATGAGGCTCTTGGGATGGTCGTAAATATCAATATCACCAATCGTCTTCGACCGCTGATTCTTCTCTATTCGGAGGAGGCATCACCCTATCGAGCCCAGGTGCTTGATCTTGAAGACCATGAGGAGATCACCATTTGCCAAAACCTTCGACCCCGTGATGTCTCGCGAGAGGCTGCCGAATTTTTAAATCCACGCCATATGGTAAATTATCTGGTGGAAAATACCCCAGCCGAGTTAGCTCCAGCACCGCACTGATTTTTCCGTTTTCCAGTACGCACTTTTCTTACCTGACAGCCAGATTTTGGATATGTTGTCTTCCTAGAGCCGAAGAATTGAGATTCTGTGTCGAGCTGTCTCCGGAGTCCCTGAGTCATGCAATGGTTTTTGAGGGGACTTGGGCGTGTTTTGTGCTGCCAATAGCGATGTCCTGAAAATAAGAAATCTCAATAAACCTCCACATTTATCCGATAATAAATGGAGTTGAATAGTAATCCCTAAAAACGGATTAGACTTCTTGAGCCCAAAATATCCTTTGCTCCAATTCCCAAATATGATCTAGGGGAGTCAAGACCTACCTGTGATTCCTTACATTGATTTTGGCCAACGAATGGGTCTTGGTCTTGTGCATTCGCTTTCAGCCATGTTGAATAGTAGTGTCCAATAAAATTTTTCAAAGGGCATGATGGGGTCCATAGGTTCATTAAGAAACAAGGTGCAATGTTTGAGGAACATCTCAAGGAAATGACCCACATCCTATCCTCAATTCGTCTGCCCATATTTGCTGCCGCGATTGGTGGCATACTGCTCATAGTTCTGTTGTCTGGTGCGCAACCCTTGCCTGAGCCACCAGTTCCAGAGATGGGTTGTCCTTCCGCGGAGGAATGCTTCAATAATGCGATTCTGTTGGTAGATCGTACGCCACAAGATTTTGCGGTCCATCGCACAAATTTCCAGCAAGTTCAGCGTCAATATCCACAATCTGTATGGGGAAAACGGGCTGGTCTTCGATTGGGATACCTTCTACTTGAGGTCAACCCGCAGGAAGCCATTCCATACCTTCGAGAGGCAGAAAGGAACTTTCCGCTACTGCAGGACTATATTCGGGTATGGATGGCTCAAGCCTTACGCGAGACGGATTCCAGCCAAGAAGCTGCTGCCACATTCGAGTCGGTCCTGGAAAAAGACCCTGAATCACTCTTAAAAACATCGGTATTCTATGGAGGAGGATTGGCGTGGCAGAAAGCCGGTCATTGTCACCATGCAGTCCCCCATCTTCAGCGGGCGCTTTCCCTTGGTCCCGACTCGGATGATGCGCCCCAAGCCCTACAGGCGATAGCGGATTGTGGCAGGAAGTTGGAAAACTCCACCTTGGTGATCGACTCCCTTCGTGAGCTTTGGGTTCGTTATCCCCTTTCCCCGGAAGCCAAAACGATTCAGGAGCTTCTTGAAAAAAACGATGGGCTTGAGGGTTCCTGGGAACCGTCGTTAGGAGACTATTTTCAACGGGCTGAAACCTATTATGGCCAAGCTCAATTTGAACTAGCCATTGGTGATCTGAAACGATTTCTTAAGGGTCGTCCCGCTAGGCCAGGTCGAGAGAAGGGGCAATGGAAATTAGCCATGGCCCATGTTCGTCTCAAGCAATATCCCAAAGCCAGTCAACTCTTTGCCAAGTTGTCGGAGGGCCAATCATCCTATCGTGGGCAGGCGACCGAATGGTTGGCACGCGTGTATCTTCGTCAAGGAAAGGGCGGGGAGCTCATTGCCTTAAGTCAATTGCCCTTGTCTGGTCTCAAGTCAAATGAACGGTCTCAAATCCAATGGATGTGCGGGATTTGGTACGAAGACCAAGGGGACATTGAGCGCGCTGTGCAGGCTTATCAACGTGCGGCCGACCTGGCTGGATCCTCTCGAACCCGTTTTGAGGCCTGGTGGAGGCAAGGATGGTTGCTGTATCAGCATGGTCAATTTCAACCGGCGCTTCAGGTGTTTGAAAGAATTCTTCAAAATAGCAATGACCAGCGGTGGGCCGCGAAGGCGCAATATTGGGCTGGTCGGACCTTGGCTAACCTTGGGCTGAATGATCAGGCGCAGGAGTATTATCGCCGAGTCTCTCAAGAGTGGCCTATGACTTATTATGGGCAATTAGCTCAAAGCCGGTTGGCGTCGTTGCCGATTACCTCGGTAGTGGGAGAGTCCAGCCTTGATCCTGGACCTGAAGTGTCTGAAAACACTCGCCAACTTTTGGAAAAAGATCGGCACTTTCAAAAAGCGCAAGAGTTGGCCCTCCTTGGGTTGATGTCGGAGGCTGCCAGTGAGTTGTTACATGTTGGGAAATCTTATCAGTCGAGAGAGGACGCCTTGTATGAAATTGCCATCCAGTTGGAAAAAGTCCGAGCCTATGATCAGTCGCTTCTCATTGCCCGTCGGCATTTCAATGTTTCCGTTGAGCAGAGGCGTTTTTCTCGATCCTCGGGAATATGGTCTGTGGCGTATCCCGGGGGATACCTTCCCACGATTCAGCGCTTTGCCGATTCCCGGGTCGATCCATATTTGATTGCAGGAATTATCCGAGAAGAAAGTTTGTATAACACCCAAGCCCTTTCCCCGGTTGGGGCCATTGGTCTTATGCAACTCATGCCGACGACTGCCGAGCGCGTGGCTCGGAAGGTGGGGTTTTCCTCTTTCAAACGAGAGGATTTATTTTCCGGGGAGATCAATATTCAGTTGGGTGTTCAGTATGTCAGCCAATTACTTGGGGAATATGAAGGAAAAAATATTCCTGTCATTGCTGCCTATAATGCCGGTCCAAATGCGGTGAAACGCTGGCTGGATAAAAATGGCCATCGGGAGGCAGACGAATTTGTGGAACTCATTTCTTATAAGGAAACTCGCAGATATGTGAAACGTGTTTTGACCAGCTATCATGTATATCGTGACCTCTATTCTACTAGATGTAGTGGCTCTTCTCTTGACAAGGTGTGTTGAAGATTCTATAGTTTTTCGACCGCAGAATATCTAGGTGGAGGTACTTATGAGTCTGGAAAAATTGGAAGCCTTAGAGGTTAGAGTTCAGCGATTAGTGGATATGGTTCAACACCTAAAACAGGCCAATGGCCTTCTTCAGGAAGAACTGGGGCGGGCTCAAGAGCGTCTTGTTCAGCAGGAGGCCCATTCTCAGGATTGGGAAGAAGAGCGGACCCATATTCGAGCCAAAATTGAGAAGGTATTGGATAATCTGCAGTTCCTTGAGACACCTGATCATGAATTGCAAGGGGTAACCCATGATGAACGCTATTGAAGTGGACATTTTTGGGCAAAGATTGGCTCTCCAGGGGGACGCGGATCAGCAGTACGTGCACGAATTGGCACAGTATGTCGAAGGTCAAATGAACTCCATTGCCAGGAATTTGACCACATCCACCCCTACCAAAGTGGCCATTTTGGCAGCGATAAACATTGCGGATCAACTCTTTAAGCAGGAAAGTCGTCGTCAAGCCGGGGAGGC
The DNA here is from genome assembly GCF_032191465.1 of Candidatus Nitronereus thalassa. Classification (NCBI taxonomy): domain Bacteria; kingdom Pseudomonadati; phylum Nitrospirota; class Nitrospiria; order Nitrospirales; family Nitrospiraceae; genus Candidatus Nitronereus; species Candidatus Nitronereus thalassa. The sequence continues at coordinate 2,960,489 of NZ_JAQOUE010000001.1, forward strand.
AGAAGTTGAGCGGCGAGCAGATGGTCTGTTGCAGTCTATTGATGCCCAAATCGGCGGTGAAGCCATTCTCTAGGGTGCTTTACTTGCAACAGGTAGGTTGGTCTGATAACGTTGATTTACTGAGAAGTGCATTATTTGAATTATGTAGGAGTATGGCATTTTTTAGTGGATGTGAAAAAAACGAAAGAATTTCTTGAGAAGTGAATTTGGGTTTTTTTGAGACAATTGAGGCGTGAGCGAGCAGTAGGATGATGACATTTTTTGATCGGTTAGAGAGTGGGGGAGTTCTAAAGGTCCCGGATCGGGATAAACAGTTCATTTTTTCGAATACATTGTTTCCCCGCTTTAATGTTCAAACAAGATAGGCTCATCACGGCTGAATTTGAGAAAAATGGATAGGTTGCTGAATTACAAGGATTTCACCATAAATTATCCAGGTTTTCCCAACTTTAGACCTCAACCTCAGTGATGCTTTTGGTCTAGACCCCTCTTCATCTCTCTGTATTCTGCAGAGTGTTCGTTTTTTCACCATCCCCTAAAAAAACACCAAGAAAGTTCAAAAAGGCCTGTAACCCTTGTTGTGACTTGAGGCATGGGCAATCGGGTTGCCACAGGACGTGGCGATGAAGGGGGTGACCGTAATGACAACGTCATTCGTATTATCAATTGCTGCGGGGATCCTCGGTTTGTTGCTGGGGTTTGTCCTGAATGGAGTGGTCCAGCGAAATCGATTGGAAGCCCAACGGCGGGAAGTCGAGGAGCAGGTCCGGCAGCTCACTGTTTCTGCCGAACGTGAGGCTGAGAACATTACCAAAGAAGCCAAAATCGAAGCGAAAGATCTTTTATTTCAAGCCAAGGCTGAACTGGAAAAAAAGGAGAAGGACAAACGGGGAGAATTGAGTTCCCTGGAAAAGCGGTTGATTCAGCGCGAGGAAACTCTCGAGCGAAAAATTGCCAATACTGATCGAAAAGACGAGGAATTTCGCAAGCGCGATCGTGCCTTGGATCAACGTGAAGAATCCTTAAAGAAAAAAGAGCAGGTCTGTGAGCAGACAGTGCGTGAGCATCGTGAGGCTCTGGAGCGGGTCGCTGGGTTGACGATGGAAGACGCGAAGCGTCAATTGTTGGCGGAGATTGAAAGCGAGGCCAGACTTGAAGCCACCGGGCTCACGAAACGCATTCTGGATGAAGCGCGTGAAACGGCGGATCGGGAAGCTCGGGAAATAGTGACCAATTCGATTCAGCGGATTACTCGAGATTATGTTAATGAGGCCACGATTTCTGTCGTCCCGCTGGCTAGTGAAGGGATGAAAGGGCGAATTATTGGACGGGAAGGCCGCAATATCCGAGCATTGGAGGCGGCCACGGGCGTTGATCTCATTGTCGATGAAACTCCGGAAGCCGTAATTGTGTCGGGTTTTGATCCGCTCCGTCGTGAAGTGGCGAAGGTATCCTTAGAACGGTTAATGGCGGATGGACGAATTCATCCGACTCGTATTGAAGAGGTCGTGGAAAAAGTTAAAAGCGAACTTGATAAACTGATGCGTGAGGAAGCGGAGAAGGTGATATTTGAAGTGGGGCTTTCCGACTTTCATCCAGAGATCGTGAAGTTATTAGGTCGATTGCGGTATAGAACCAGTTATGGGCAAAACAATCTTTATCATGCACGAGAAGCCTCCTACATCTGTGGGATAATGGCCGCAGAGCTTGGCTTGGATATTAAACTTGCCAAACGAGGGGCCTTGCTCCATGACATTGGTAAGGTGGTGAGTCATGAGGAAGAGGGTACACATGCCATGTTAGGGGCCGAGATGGCCAAAAAATATGGCGAGTCTGAAAAGATTGTGAATGCGATAGCGGCTCACCATGAACAAGTTGAGCCGATTTGTCCGGAATCCGTGCTGGTGGCGGCGGCCGAGGCCTTGTCGGCCGCACGTCCCGGGGCACGACGGGAAACGCTAGAAGCCTACGTCAAGCGGCTAGAAAAATTGGAATCTCTCGCCACAGATTTTGGAGGCGTGGATAAGGCGTATGCGATTCAAGCTGGGCGAGAAGTCAGGGTGATCGTTCGTCAGGGTGAGCTTTCTGATAATGAGGCGTTTCGTTTATCTCGTGATCTCTCGAAAAAAATAGAACAAGAGATGACCTATCCCGGACAAATCAAGGTTACAGTAATCCGGGAAAGCCGGTATGTCGAGTTTGCAAAATAAGGCAGACCATGCATCGAAACAGAAGGGAGCCTCGTGGTTATTCTTTTTATTGGTGATATTGTTGGTGAACCTGGTCGTCGTGTCATCGCCAATAAATTGCAAAAAGTCGTTAGTGCGCATCATGTTGATCTGATATTTGGCAACGGCGAAAATGCGGCAGGGGGATTTGGAATTACTGCTGAATTAGCCGATGATCTCTTCGATTTAGGCTTGTCCGTGATTACCACAGGGAACCATGCTTGGGATAAAAAGGAAACCCTCGATTATATTAAAAAAGAGCCCCGTCTATTACGTCCTGCAAATTATCCGGAGGGAGCACCTGGAAAGGGCACGTTAGTACTTGATCTACCGAGTGGGGGAACGGTAGGTATTCTTCAAGTCATGGGCCGTGCGTTTATGCCGATCCTGGATTGTCCGTTCCAAGTCGCTAGGCGTGAGGTGGCGAAATTACGAGAACAAACGAAGACTATAATCGTGGATATGCATGCCGAAACCACCTCAGAAAAAATGGCTATGGGACATTTTTTAGATGGTCAAGTCACGGCGGTCGTAGGCACTCATACTCATGTTCAAACCGCTGATGAGCAAGTCCTGCCTAAAGGGACGGCCTATCTCACGGATATTGGAATGACCGGGCCGGTTCATTCCGTGATTGGATTTAAGAAAGATCTAGTGATCGAAAAATTTCTCACACAAATGCCTCGTCGATTTGAAGTGGCCACTGGGCCAGGCATGCTCCAGGCGGCGCTCATTGAGTTTGACCCCAATACGGGGAAGGCGGTGGATATTCGTCGTGTGAGAGAGTTTGACTAATTCTCTTTGTCTTGCCTGTGACCATACCTTCCACACTCACGGTCACTGAACTTACTACCAACATTCGTACGTCTCTTGAGCGCACCTTTTCCGATATTTGGGTTCAGGGAGAGGTCTCTAATCTTCGAGTTCCTTCTTCTGGGCATATGTATTTCACGTTAAAGGACACTAAGAGTCAGATTCGAGCCGTGCTGTTTCGTCGTCCGGCCATGTTGCTCAGATTTGCTTTGGACAATGGTCTCGATGTAATCGTGCGAGGTAGAGTGACAGTCTATGAACCTCGTGGCGATTATCAAATCCTGGTCGATGCGATCGAGCCCTTTGGTGTGGGTGCGTTGCAATTGGCCTATGAACAGCTCAAGGAAAAACTCGGGAAAGAAGGATTATTTGATCCTTCTCGAAAGCAACCACTCCCATTTTTACCGGAACGAGTTGGTATTATCACTTCGCAGACAGGTGCCGCTCTCCGCGATATTCTCACGGTTCTTCACCGTCGCTGCCCAATTATCAGTGTGGTGTTGTATCCAGTGGCTGTGCAAGGTGAGGGAGCGGCAAGCCAAATTGCGGAGGCCATTCGGCGTTGTGATCGACAGGGAGAGGTTGATGTGATGATCGTCGGGCGAGGTGGTGGGTCTTTGGAAGATTTATGGAGTTTTAATGAAGAGTCGGTGGTGCGGGCTATCGCAGAGGCGCGTGTCCCCGTCGTTTCGGCTGTTGGTCATGAAATTGATATCACCTTATCTGATTTTGCCGCTGACTATCGTGCCCCGACGCCCTCGGCGGCTGCCGAGGCGGTTGCGCCGGTTTTGGAAGATTTGCGGGAGGGCATTCAGATCCATAAGGAGCGAATATGGCAAAATATGCAGAATCAACTGCGAGCAATTCGGCATCGAATCCATGCTACCTATCGGGCCCTTCCAGATCCACGCTATATTCTTCAAATGCGTGTACAGAGAGTTGATGATTTGGATCGGCGACTCACTCTGGCCATGAATAATTTGCAACTCACTCGCCGTCCGAAAGTCATGGCTTTGTCTTCGGCCCTAATGCAATCTAGTCCGTTGCAATCAATCCAGCGAACTTCCTTGATCGTTCAGCAATTTAGGGCGCAAATAAACCGGGCGATGCCGGCAATGGTGGCTTCGAAGCGACAACAGTTTCGGGTAGTGGCTGCGTCTTTGCAGACTCTCAATCCTCTGGCCATTCTCTCTCGGGGTTATAGTGTTCTTGAACGACAACCAGGCGGGGAGATTGTCAGGAGTTGTACCCAAGTTCAACCTGGGAATCGAGTTCGAGCGCGTCTGGCCGACGGCGCATTGGATTGTCTTATTGAACAGATTGATCCACCTGCCCATCCTTGACCTCCGGTAGGGGCAGCGTATAATGGAGCCGCCTCTTGAATTCCGTATTGCGGAAAGGGTTGAGTGCCTTGTACAAAGGGAAGGACCTCAGGGTTCGACTGTCAGCGTCAAATAGTTCAAATTTCTAGAATCTCACAGGTTTAATGAATAGAGAGATGAGATGGCCGCAATAAAATTTGAAGATGCCTTAGCGAGGTTAGAGACGATCGTCAATGAGCTGGAGAAGGGAGACCTCCCGTTGAATGACTCGCTAAAAATTTTTGAAGAAGGAATAAAACTGTCTAAAACCTGCCTAAAAGTTTTAAGCGATGCGGAACGAAAAGTTGAAATCATGGTTCAGGAAACCGGCGGGAAAAAGCGCCTCCAAGCCTTTAGCGTTGATGAAGAAGACGCAACATGATTTCAATCGGGCGTTAGCATCCTCCACGTGATTCCAAGCCATTTTTCGCCATTCCCTTGGTAATATGACTCGTGACCCCCATGTTTCCAAGAAGCGCCTTGACAGTATCCTTGTTGATCGTGCGTTTGTGTCCAGTCGGGAGCAGGCCGGGAGGGTGATTCTTGCAGGGTTAGTTACCGTCAATGGGATGATTGTTGACAAGAGAGCCAAACTTGTTGATGAAGGTGCCGCGATCGAAGTGGCCGATCGGTCCTCTTCTTTTGTCAGCAGAGCGGGAGATAAACTGGCTGCGGCAATAGAAGCATTTCATTTACCCTGCCAGGGGCTCATCTCAATGGATATTGGTGCCTCGACTGGTGGGTTTACCGATTGCCTCCTCCGTCATGGCGTCAAACGTGTATATGCCATTGACGTAGGGTATGGACAGTTGGATTGGGGGATTCGAAATGACCCTCGGGTGGTGGTATTGGAACGTTGTAATATCCGGTATCTCCCTGTTGAAAACGTTCCTGAGCCTATTGAGCTGGCAGTCATAGATGTTTCGTTTATTTCGTTAAAATTAGTTTTGCCCTGTGTCCTGAAATTTTTATCCGCCCAGGCCATCGTGATTGCGTTGGTAAAACCTCAGTTTGAAGCTGGGCGAAAACAGGTTGGTCGTGGCGGCATCGTTCGCGATGATACGGTCCGTCATGAAGTTATGGGTAAGGTGCGGTCTACTGCAGAAGCTCTTGGGTTCTTTTACCTTGGACATATTGATTCTCCGGTAGAGGGAAAATCTGGGAACCGGGAAATGTTGCTTGGCTTACGGTGGGGACCTGAGTCCGATCTGGGTTAAAATTTCTTTCTGAATAATAGGGAATAAGTCATACTTTCCTTGGGAGACCTTTCCTCGTATTCTCGATGTCTTTCAAGGAGAGGACAAGATCAATCGAAAGGATGTCCATGAATGTACTAGTCACAGGTGGCGCAGGTTTTATTGGTTCGCATGTGGTGGATCGATTTGTTCAAGAAGGACATCAAGTATCGGTGATCGATAATTTATCGACGGGGAAGCGAAAAAATGTCAATCGGGAAGCCGTGCTCTATAAGGCCGATATTTGCAGTTCCCGTTTAGATAGAATTTTTAAACGAGAGCGGCCTGTGGTGATCGTACATTTGGCGGCGCAAATGAACGTTCGGCGATCCACGGAGGATCCGATGTTTGATGCCAATGTCAATATTCTTGGCACGATCAACCTGTTACAGCTGGCAATCAAATATGGAGTGAGAAAAATGGTTTTTGCATCTTCGGGCGGGGCGGTGTACGGCGAACAGCATCAATTTCCTGCACCTGAATCCCACCCGACTGCCCCTCTTTCACCGTATGGGATTAGCAAATTGTCCTGTGAGCATTACCTTGAATACTTTCGCCATGTGGCAGGCCTTGGATATGCCGCCTTGCGGTTTGGGAATGTCTACGGTCCTCGACAGAATCCTGAAGGCGAAGCGGGAGTAATTGCGATATTTACGCAACAATTATTGAAGGGCCAGCAGTCCCTTATTAATGGAAACGGAATGCAAACTCGTGATTATGTCTATGTTCGAGATGTGGTTGAGGCCGTCATGACGGCCTCGGATCAACATGTGAATGGTATTTATAATGTGGGGACCGGAGTAGAAACGACGGTGAATGACATATTTGCCCGCCTTAAGACTCTCACCCAGGTTGATTCAAAGGAACTGCATGGTCCTGCCAAAAAGGGTGAGCAATTGCGTAGTGTGTTGGACTGCTCGAAACTGACGGAAGACACAGGCTGGGAAGCATCCGTACCCTTAGGCGAAGGACTTACCGAAACCGTAGAGTTTTTTCAGAAAAAGAAGTAAGGCACTCCCTGGAATATGGGAAGTGGACTCATACCATGCTCGGGAAGCTATCGATACCGAGGTACCTCTGGATCAATTTCCAATGACCAGGCGTCAATTCCCCCTACAAGATTCTTTACGTTGCTAAATCCTTGTTGTAAGAGAAATCCCACGGCGTCAGCACTTCGCATGCCGCGATGACAGAGAGCCACAATTTCATCGGCAGGATTTAATTGATCGAGCGAGGTTGGCAGGGTGCCAAGAGGGATGAGGACGGAGCCCTCAATCTTGGCCATAGAATATTCATGGGGTTCCCGTACGTCTAATAGGAATACCTTATCCCCTTTATCTAAACGATCCTTTAATTCACGAACTGATATCGCATAACTCATGGTGAGATCCTCCTTTAGAAAGGCACATGATAGTCGTGCCATTCCTCCCCTGTCAATTCAACTTTCTGGATAGGGGCGTACGAAGAAAACAGTTTTCGTCAGGGGGTAATCATTGAGGGGACAATTGTTAGGCTCTTGCATTCTCGCCAGAGGTTTCGTAGCGTAGGATGCGAAAGTAAGAATAGCCTGTTAATTCCTTTATCATTCCTGCGTTTCACCTGTTGCGATTGGCCATGCCACCTATCATTTCTCTATCGCAAGTTTCCCAGTTTAATGACCAAGAAGTCCAAATTCGTGGATGGGTTCGGCATCGACGCTCTAGTGGGAAAATCCAATTCATCACCCTTCGTGATGGATCCGGTGAGATTCAAGCCGTGTTAAGCAAATCGACTCTTGGGCCTGAGCAATTTGAGTCTGCGGCGCAGCTTGTCCAAGAATCTTCATTAAGTGTGACAGGTAGGCTTCGTGCTGATGCTCGTGCTCCTGGTGGTTATGAATTGGATGTCTCCCAATTTAATATTTTCCACATCGCTGAAACATATCCTATCCAACCGAAGGAGCATGGTGTTGGGTTTTTAATGGATCATCGCCATCTGTGGCTTCGGTCTAGCCGACAACATGCTATTCTTAAGATTCGTCATGAAATTGTAAAAGCCTGTCGAGACTTTTTTGATGATCGTGACTTTGTGTTAATCGATACTCCTATCTTTACTCCCAATGCTTGTGAGGGGACCACTACATTATTTCAAACTCAGTATTTCGAAGAAACAGCGTATTTGGCTCAGAGTGGGCAATTGTACGGGGAGGCGGCAGCAGCGGCCTTTGGAAAAGTGTATTGCTTTGGTCCGACCTTTCGGGCCGAGAAATCCAAAACGCGTCGGCACTTGATGGAGTTTTGGATGGTCGAACCGGAAGTGGCTTTTGCAGAATTGCCAGATGTCATGGAATTGGCCGAAGCTTTTTTGGTCACGATCGTTCAGCGCGTGTTGGAGAAGCGGCAGGAAGAGCTCAAGGTATTGGAACGTGATGTGTCAAAATTGGAGGCCATCATTCCCCCGTTCCCAAGGCTTACGTACCAAGAGGCCATCGAATGTCTTCAAAAATGTGGATCGCCTATCCAACATGGTGGGGATTTTGGGGCTGAGGATGAGACGATGCTATCCAATGAATTTCAGAAACCACTTATCGTGCATCGGTATCCCTCTAGCATTAAGGCATTTTATATGGAGCCAGATCCGCAACGGCCTGATTTGGCTTTGTGCATGGATGTGCTAGCACCAGAGGGGTATGGTGAAATTATTGGTGGGGGGCAGCGGATTCATAATTATCAGGTTTTGGTGTCTCGCCTTAAAGAGCATAAACTTTCCGAAGAGGCGTTTCGGTGGTATTTAGATTTACGTCGGTACGGTTCAGTGCCCCATGCAGGGTTTGGAATGGGTATTGAACGAGCGGTTGCATGGATCTGTGGTCTTGATCATGTCCGGGAGACGATTCCTTTCCCGAGGATGCTTTCACGGTTATATCCATAGATTTACGTAATCTCATAGTTTTTTTCTTTCCCTCCTAGTTTTCAGATTCTCTTATTAAATTTTGGTTTCCCTTCTTGTGGAATTCCTAAAATTTAAAACCACAATATGTCGTGGTCAATGCAGATACCCAATCAATATTTATGCCTTAACTAAGTGATTGATTTTGCTTGACAAGAATAGGAATAGCGCTATACTGGCCATTATGTGGGTAGAAGTGGGAAGGAATGGATGAGTGGTGGAGGTGATCTGGAAATCCATGGTCATGTCCCTGTTTTAGGCGATGAGATTGTCTACTGGTTACAGCCAAAGCCTCATGGATGTTACGTAGATTGTACACTTGGTCTGGGAGGGACTGCACGCCGGATTCTTCAGGCCTGCGGACCTGAGGCCCATCTAATTGCCATTGATCAGGATCCGCATGCGATTGAATCGGCTCGTGAAGCACTCCGCCCACATTTCTCGAATGTTTCATTTTGCCATGGGAACTTTCGAGATCTCAGTTCGATTCTGGATACTCTGGGAATCAGCCAGGTTGACGGGTTCCTTTTTGACCTTGGCATTTCGTCTGCGCAACTCGCTGAACCCGACAGAGGTTTTAGTTTTCAGCATGAGGGGCCTATAGACATGCGAATGGATCCTTCTCAATCTCTTACAGCTGGAGAACTTGTGAACACCTTGCCGGAAGAAGAGTTGGCGAATGTGATTTATGAGTTTGGGGAAGAGAGGCTCTCGCGACGAATTGCCAGGGGAATTGTCCGTCAACGGACATTGTCTCCACTTCGTACCACATCCGAATTGGCATCCGTAATTCAGAAATCTGTACCGCCTGCGTATCGCCATGGTCGGTTGCATCCGGCGACACGAACGTTTCAGGCTCTCCGGATTGCCGTCAACAATGAATTGGCTGCGATTACCCCGGCCTTGCACAATGCTGTGGATCGGCTTGTTCCTGGAGGTCGGGTTTGTGTGATCTCCTTTCACTCATTGGAAGATCGGCTTGTGAAATATACCTTTCGTGCCCTCTCGCAACCCTCTCAAGCAAAGGTAAAGATTCTCACCAAGAAACCTTGTGTGGCATCGTTGGAAGAGCGGAAGAAGAACCCTCGTTCCAGGAGCGCAAAGTTGCGGGTGGTAGAAAAAATTTCAGAGGGGCCAGCGATTCAAGAAAAGGGGCATCCGCAATGAAAATGATGCAATGGGGTTTCCTGATCATTGCGTTGAGTTCCACCTTTCTTTTTTACGTGTGGGGTAAGGCTGATGTCGTGCGGGTTGGTTATGAACTCGATCAATTGTCCAAACAGAAGTTGGCCCTAGAGCAAGAACATGATCGCCTGCAAATTGTCTTTTCGCAATTGACAGCGATGGATCGCATTGCCCAGGAGGCGTCACGTCAGTTGAACATGAGAGCACCAGCCCCCGGTCAGGTCATTCTTGTGGCTGGGGGATTTCACAAGATGCCCGAGCAAAAGACAGAGCCACTTCGGGTCGCACGGCAAGATCTTATTGGGGAGGCACATTAATGCTGTTTGAGGATCAAAGACCTGATGAACATTCATTTTCTGGTAGACGTGCTGTGGTGTGTGTGATGTTTCTCTTTGGGTTTTTGGTCATTTTGCTTCGGCTGTTTGATCTCCATATTTTGCAAGCAGAGACCATGACCAAGAGAGCCAATAATCAGCATCATAAAATGGTGACCCTGGATTCTAACCGTGGTGCGATTTTTGATCGTCAGGGGCGAGCCTTGGCGCTCAATTTGGATGTACCCTCGGTCTATGCTTCTCCGGTGTCTGTGAAAAATCCAAGGTTGGCGGCCAATCGGTTATCCAAAATTCTGGAAGTGCCACGTCGAGAATTGGAGGAGCGTTTGCGGGGCAATCGCGAGTTCGTATGGGTCAAGCGGAAAATTGATTCGGAATATGCGACCCAAGTGGAGGCCCTGTCTATTCCAGGAATCAATATGGTGAAGGAGAAGCGACGGTTTTACCCCAAAGGTACGCTCTTGGCGCATGTTTTGGGGTTCGCAGGGATAGATAGTCAGGGATTGGAAGGACTAGAGGTTGGATACGAACATTATCTTCAAGGCCAAGCTCGAAAAGTGTTGTTGCATCGGGATGCCTTTGGGAGGCTCATTTTTCCCGAGAACCAACAAGAGGGTGATAGTCTTTCTGGAAATACGATTCATCTGACAATAGATGAAGTCATTCAGTTTATGGCTGAGCAGGCGCTGGAGACCGCGGTCGAAAAAACGAATGCGCGTGGTGGCTCAATCATTGTGATGGATCCCAAGACGGGAGGGATTTTAGCCTGGACCCTACGCCCCACGTTCGATCCCAATCATGTGGCTGCCGTGTCGCCGGAACAGTGGAGGAATCGCGCTGTGACGGATCCCTATGAGCCCGGCTCCACCATGAAAATCATGCTGGCGGCGGCAGCGCTAGAAGAAAATTTAATGAAGCCTGACTCCCTGATTTATGCGGGAGATGGCAAGGTCTCCATTAGCGGGACCGTAATTCATGATCACAAGAAGGCTGGTTGGGTGACGTTTCGAGAGGCGATTCAGGAGTCCAGTAACGTGGCGGCAGCAAAAATCGCCTTGGAATTGGGAAAAGATCGTCTGTATCGATATCTTCGGGGATTTGGATTCGGAGAAAAGACTGGAATCGATTTGCCAGGGGAATCGGTAGGAATTTTGAGTAAGACCGAACAATGGAGTGGGCGGACATTACCCTCGATGGCCATGGGACAGGAAATTGCCGTGACGCCGCTTCAGTTGGTGACCGCCGTGGCGGCCATTGCCAATGGTGGGGCCCTTATGAAGCCTTATATTGTAGAGCGTATTCGTACCACCCAAGGGGGAAGCGTATGGACTCGGGAGCCGGAGATTCGTCGGCATCCCATTGGTCCTCAGGCAGCCCAAACCCTCACGACGTTATTGGAAAATGTCGTAGAACAAGGAACCGGAAGCCAAGCGGCGATTCATGGATATCGTGTCGCAGGGAAAACTGGTACGGCACAGAAAGTTGATCCGGAAACAAGAGCCTATTCTTCGAGTAAATCCGTATCGTCATTTGTAGGATTCGCCCCAGCCGAGGATCCTCGCTTTGTCATGTTGGTGGTGATTGATGAACCGCAAGGTCGTGGATGGGGTGGGGCTGTGGCTGCTCCCGTGTTCCGGGAGGTGGGAGCGCAAGTGCTGCGTCATTTGAAAGTTCCTCCTCAACGGACCATTGGAATCCAGGTGGCCGCAGCAGAAAATTTCAGCGCTCCCATGATTGGGGCGGTGTATAGCGAAGAATGACGCTCGCTGATTTGATTATGACACTCGACGTTGTGAGCCAAGAGGGCGATCTCAATGTGGAGGTGGTGAACGTGACGGAAGATTCCCGTCAGGTAAAGCCGGGAACATTTTTTGTGGCAGTCAAAGGAACTCAAGTGGATGGGCATGAGTTCCTCGACCAAGCCTGCGCTCAAGGTGCGACCGGCCTTTTAGTGGAAGCGCCGTTTTCGAAAGCAAAGTTGGCTGCATTTGAAGGGCGGCTGCCCGCCATTGTTGAAGTGACAGATACGCGTACGGCCTTGGGATCGGTGGCGTCGCGGTTTTGGAGTGAACCTTCCTGCGCATTAACCATGATAGGGGTGACTGGGACGAATGGGAAAACCACGGTCACGCATGTGGCCAAAGGATTATTAGAAGCGTCAGCGCGAAAAGTTGGTCTACTTGGTACGGTGGGCTATTTCATTGGGGCAGAACATTTTTCAGCCAGTCATACCACGCCTGGGGCTGTGGCGTTGCAGTCTCTCCTGAGTCAGATGGTGAAAGGAGGGGCGGATACGGCTGTCCTGGAAGTGTCCTCCCATGCGCTAGCGCTGGACCGTGTGGCCGGGTGCGAGTTCGATATCGTGGTCTTTACCAATTTGACGCAAGACCATTTGGATTTTCACCGCGATATGCATGATTACTTCCAGGCTAAGTTGCGTCTCTTTCAGGAATATGTTCTTCCGAAGACAAAATCCTCGCCAAAACGGGCCATTGTGAATATTGATGATGAATGGGGTCAGCGTATTCTTCAGCAATGTGCCGTTCCCGTATGGAGTTACTCTATCCGTCACTCCGCGGATCTTTCCGCGACAGATCTTTCCTTATCTATTGATGGGACAACGTTTACCGCAGTGACTCCCATTGGTTCGTTGCCTATTCACAGTTCATTGGTTGGCGAACATAATGTGTACAATTTATTAGCTGCCATTGGTATCGGTGTGGAATGTGGAATGTCATTGGAAATGATTCAACAAGGTATTAGGACTTTCCGTGCGGTGCCTGGCCGGTTCGAAGTCGTCAGTGAAGGTTACGACATTGCGGTCGTGGTGGACTATGCCCATACGGAAGATGCTTTGGCTCGGCTGTTGGCTGCCGCGCAAGTGCTGAAAAAAGGACGAATCATTACGGTTTTTGGCTGTGGAGGAGATCGTGATCGTGGCAAGCGTCCAAAGATGGGGGCGGTGGCCGTTCAGGGTAGCGATCTTGTGTTCGTGACCTCCGATAATCCCCGAACTGAAGATCCGTCAACCATTATCCAAGATATTGAGCAAGGTATTTTGGCACTCCCTGAATCACAGCGAAGTGACTACCGTCTGATCACTGATCGACGCGTAGCCATTCAGGTGGCCATTCAGGAAGCTGCACCGCACGATATGGTGCTCATCGCAGGAAAGGGGCATGAAGATTATCAAATCATTGGCACCGAGCGTTTCCACTTTGATGATCGAGAAGTGGCAAGAGATGCCTTGGGCAGTCGCGCAAAAACTGGTGAGTGGGCAGGAAAGTAAACGTGGCGTCATTTTCCGCGGAGGAAATCTTGTCGGCGACTGGGGGTAGATTGATGGCGGGGTCGCTGCAAGCCCGAGTCCGTCGAATATGTACGGATTCTCGAAAGGTGCGTGAGGGGGATCTGTTCGTAGCACTACAAGGTGAAACCTTTGATGGTCATCAATTTGTGAAACACGTCGTTGGTTTGGGAGCAAAAGGCGTGATGGTAAGAGAGGCTCACGGAAAGAGGGCGTTGTCTGTGGTAAAAAAGGCCTCATCTTCTTCCGACAGAAATCTTCCGTTTGTGGTGGGTGTTCGTGATACCACCAGAGCCTATCAAGATGTTGCCTCATTTCACCGGAAGCGATTTCAGATTCCTGTGGTGGCCATAACCGGGAGTAACGGAAAAACCACGACGAAAGAAATGGTGGCCAGTACGCTCCGTGAGCGATGGACAATCTTGAAGACGGAAGGAAACTTTAACAATCGATTAGGGGTGCCGCACACGCTGCTTCGACTCACGAAACGTCATCAGGTCGCGGTCGTGGAAATGGGCGTGGATGCGGAAGGGCAAACCAGTAGACTCTGCGAGATCGCTATGCCAACAATTGGAGTGATTACGAATATCGGTCCGGATCACTTAGAGTTTTTTGGCAGTGTGGAGGGTTCTGCACGGGCCAAGGCGGAACTCCTAACGTGGTTGCCTCATGATGGCGCGGTGGTGCTGAATGCCGATGATCACTTTTATAAATTTTTACAATCGCAAGTGCGAAGTCGGGAAATGTCATTTGGTTTGAGCCGGAGTGCTCATGTGTGGGCAAGCCATGTTCAAGCCAAGGGAGCGTGCACAATGTGTCGTGTGCATCTACGAGGGAAAAAGCATTCCCATAATTTGGCGTTGAATGTACATGGCCATCACAATGTTGCAAATGCCATGGCCGCGGTTGCGGTCGGTCGGATTCTTGGGCTGTCCATGAAACACATTGCCTCTGGCCTGGAGAAATTTCGTCCAGCTGCGATGCGTTCTCAAATCAAATCGGTGCATGGTCTGACAATTATCGAAGACTGCTACAATGCCAATCCTGCTTCCATGAAAGCCGCCATTACTTTACTCAAGGAGTTGGGTCGTGGACGCCACACCATGGCCGTGGTGGGTGACATGTTAGAGTTAGGAAAGGGTGCACGGGCAATGCATCGAGACGTGGGAGCATTTATTGCCGATCAAGGGATTTCATCTTTGTTCGTGTGTGGGGATCTGGGAGAGGAAATCGCTCGAGGTGCGAAGCTTCGAGGCATGAAGGCGGCTTCGATATTTCGAGCCGGTACTCCAACCAAGGCGGCTGCTCTTCTGAAAGAGACTGCACATCCAGGTGCTGTGATCTTGCTCAAGGCTTCGAGAGGAATGCAGTTGGAAAAGGTGCTTGAAGGGTTTTCCCTAAAAAAGAACGTCATTAATAAACGTCGTCGTAGAAAGCACGATTAACACATATGCTCTATCTTTGGCTCTATCCACTTCATACGGAATTCGCGATTTTTAATGTTTTTCGGTACCTCAGTTTCCGCATCATTTATGCGGCTGTCACGGCGTTCATCATTGCGTTTGTGTTGGCTCCGCCCATGATTCGAAAACTGCAGGAATTGGGCTTGGGTCAGAAGATCCGGGAAGAAGGACCGAGTAGTCACCTCACCAAAACCGGTACACCGACCATGGGAGGAATTCTCATCATTTTTGCGGTGCTGATTTCCACGTTTCTTTGGGCGGATGTGACCAATCTTTATGTGTGGCTCGTCATGCTTTCTATCGTAGGGTTTGGCCTGGTGGGGTTTGTAGACGACTATGTCAAGATTTTGCGTGGTCGATCCATGGGGCTGAACGCTTGGCAAAAGCTGCTCGCACAAATTGGGGTTGCGTTGGGCATTGGACTGTTCTTTTATTCTTCCCCGGGCTATTCCACGGAATTAAGCGTCCCGTTTTTTAAATCCTTCACCCCGGATTTGGGACCCTTTTACATTCCGTTCGCGATTCTCGTGATTGTGGGATGTTCCAATGCCGTGAACCTTACCGATGGTCTGGATGGTCTTGCA
Organism: Candidatus Nitronereus thalassa; assembly: GCF_032191465.1. Classification (NCBI taxonomy): domain Bacteria; kingdom Pseudomonadati; phylum Nitrospirota; class Nitrospiria; order Nitrospirales; family Nitrospiraceae; genus Candidatus Nitronereus; species Candidatus Nitronereus thalassa. The sequence goes on from NZ_JAQOUE010000001.1 coordinate 2,975,928, forward strand.
GTAGGGCCGGTGATTGTCGCATCGATTGCCTATTTGGTGGTGTCTTATGCCGCTGGAAACCGGGTGGTCTCTGAATATCTCTTAATCCCTTACATCGAGGGGGCGGGTGAATTGTCGGTGCTCATGGCTGCGGTCTTTGGCTCCAGTTTGGGGTTTCTCTGGTTCAATACGTACCCTGCTTCAGTTTTTATGGGGGATGTCGGCTCGCTCCCGTTGGGCGCGGCCTTGGGCACGGTCGCGGTAGTGAGCAAACATGAGTTGCTCTTGATTCTTGTGGGCGGAGTGTTTGTCATGGAAGCCGTCTCCGTCATTTTTCAAGTGGCCTCATTTAAGTCGCGAGGGAAACGAATTTTTCTCATGGCTCCGCTACATCACCATTTTGAGATGAAGGGGTGGGAGGAGCCCAAGGTCGTGGTGCGGTTATGGATTGTGGCAATTTTGTTGAGTCTGCTGAGTCTCAGCACATTAAAGCTTCGTTAATTGTATGCCATTATCAACAATTGCGTTCGATTCAAAGCAGAAGGACTCGTTAGCGATGGTCGCAATGTCGGATCGCCAGCAAGCCATGATTAATGACTTGCGCGGAAAAGTCGTGGCGGTCGTGGGTCTTGGAAAAAGCGGCCTGGCGGCGGCGCGACTTCTGGATGCCGTTGGCGCTCAGGTGCGTTTGGTTGATCAGAAGCCGGAATCAGAACTCGTTGATCTTGCAAGTCCTCTCCAACATCTCAACACTCAAATTTTTGGGGGAAACCGTTTTGCTGAGGGGATTCAGCCTGCGGAATGTGTCGTGTTGAGTCCTGGTGTTCCTCCTTCACTTGAGGCGATCAATCAAGCCAGGATTAAGGGCGTGCCGGTCATTAGTGAAATAGAGTTGGCTTCCTGGTTCCTCTCGATTCCTCTTGTGGCGGTCACGGGGACAAATGGAAAAAGTACCACGGTATCCCTTCTTGGGAGAATCTTTGAAGAAAGTGGACGTCAGGCCTTTGTTGGCGGCAATTTAGGAACACCGCTGAGTGAAGCGGCCTTGACCATGTTCCGCCATGAAGCCAACCATGCGGGTGGCCCCGCTCCTTACGATTTGGCTGTGGTCGAAGTGTCTAGCTTTCAATTGGAAACGATTGACCGCTTTTGTCCCCACGTCGCAGTGATCTTGAATGTGACGCCAGATCATTTGGATCGCCATGCCTCCTTTGCTGACTATATCGCAGCCAAAGGTAGAATTTTTGAGAATCAAACTGCTGATGACTTTGCAGTATTGAATGTTGACGACAACCAGCTCCTGCCGTTGCACGAGTCTATCCAAGCCCTGAGCGTGGGGTTCAGCATGAAGGAACGTTTGCCTAATGGAGTGTTTCTGAATGATCCCTTGATCATGGCATCGATGAGTGGCCAAACCTATCCCATCATGCCTATTGAGGAAATCCAACTGCTTGGTGCGCACAATGTCGCAAATGTGTTAGCCGCCGTCGCCGTGGGGTTGCTGTGTGAATGTCCGATTTCCACCATTCGTCGCGCCGTGGGAACCTATCGGGGCCGGGAACATGCGCTGGAACTCGTCAGGAAGAGACAAGGCGTGATGTTCGTGAATGATTCCAAAGGAACGAATGTTGATGCCACCATTAAAGCGTTGGAAAGTTTCACTCAACCGGTCGTGATCATCCTAGGAGGGAAAGATAAGGGGAGTGACTTTACTCAACTTCGTGAGGCGTTGCAGCAGCATGCAAAATCCATTGTGCTTATTGGCGAAGCCTCAGAGTCGATTGCCAAGGCCATAATGGGAATTGGAGATATTCGTCAAGCCCAGTCATTGTCGCAGGCCGTGGAACTAGCGTCACACCTAGCGGTGTCGGGTGATGTCGTGCTGCTTTCACCGGCCTGTGCAAGTTTTGACATGTTTCGTGATTATCTCGACCGTGGTCAACAATTTCGAGATCTTGTGAATGCTTTGCCTGCATGACGGAGATATTCGCTTATGAGATCTGGTCGAGGAAGCGCGTTGCAATTGTCGTTGGGGTGGAAATCGAGTTCCGCTAGACGGGGAATGTTTGCGCCAGTTGACCGGACGGTGCTGTTAATCACCTATCTGTTGTTGCTAATCGGGCTCATAATGGTATTTAGCGCAAGCGGAGTGATGGCCGAATCCCGGTATGGGGATTCCATGTTTTTTCTCAAACGGCAGGCGGCGTGGATTGTGCTTGGTCTGTTGGCGCTGCATTGGGTCTCGCGTCAGGATTACGACATGTGGAAGTCCATGACGCCCATTGTGTTATGCCTGACGATTGGATGTATGGTGTTGGTCCTCATTCCTTCAGTGGGCGCAGAGGTGAACGGGGCCCGACGTTGGTTTCGGATAGCGGGGTTGTCGTTTCAGCCTGGCGAACTCGCTAAATTGTCGGTGGTCCTTTATCTCGCGTCATTTCTTGTGAGAAGAGAAGACGAGATCAGCAGTTTTTCTCGTGGGGTGTTGGCTCCGGTCATTGTTGTGGGAGGCCTAGCCGGTCTGGCCTTGCTGGAGCCGGATATGGGGACGGCCGTGGTGTTGGTTTCGATCCTTTTTGGTCTGCTCTTTCTTGGTGGTGCTCGCCTCACGCATTTAGGTGGCTTAATCCTGAGCGCCTTGCCTGTGGCCTATCTATTGATCATGGAATCCGATTACCGACGCAGGCGGCTCATGAGTTTTCTTGATCCCTGGCAAGATCCGCATGATGCCGGATTTCAGCTTACCCAATCGTTTGTGGCGTTGGGCAATGGGGGTTTGGCGGGTGTCGGTCTTGGTGATGGCCGACAAAAACTTTTCTTCTTACCCGAAGCTCATTCGGATTTTGTGTTGGCATTGGTGGGAGAAGAGTTGGGTTTCTTGGGGACAGGGTTGCTCATGGTATTATTTGCGGTTCTGTTGGTTCAAGGTTTTCGCATTGCCGGGCGGGCTCCGGATGCTTTTGGGCGGCATTTGGCCAGTGGAGTGACTCTCTTGCTGGGGATACAGGTGCTTATTAATGCGGGAGTGGTTTCTGGATTGCTGCCAACCAAAGGCCTCACGTTACCTTTAGTGAGTTATGGTGGATCTTCCTTGGTCATCACTCTCGTTGCGATTGGAATACTGTTGAGTATTTCACGAGAGGATTCAGGGCATCGTGTCGTATAAAATAATGGACTCAATGCGAAAACAGGTGGAATGAACGTGGTCATTGCAGCAGGGGGAACGGGCGGACATTTTTATCCAGCGATTGCGTTGGCTGAAGAGTTTCGGCGACAGAACCCTCGTACCTCAGTCACACTCATTGGCACCGGACGCGCGTTGGAGCAAATGATGATGGGGGAAACCAATATCAACATTGAGCCACTTCAGGTACAGGGGATAGTCGGGAAAGGACTCGTGGCTTCCTTGCGAGGGTTGCTGCTGGTTCCGAGTGCGATTTGGAAAGCCATGCAGTTCTTGCGGGTGCAGCGCGCTGATCTGGTTATTGGCACTGGTGGGTATACGAGCCCCCCGGTGGTGATAGCCGCATGGTTGTTAGGAATTAAGCGCGTTCTGTTGGAGCCGAATGCCATTCCCGGGTTGGCCAATCGTGTATTAGGACCGTTGGCTCATCGCGTGTTTGTCTCCTTTGAGCATGCGCGATCCTATTTTAATCCTGAAAAGGTCAAGCTGGTAGGGGCTCCGATTCGAAAGGCCTTTGTAGATCCACCACCGGTGGCTCATTCAGGTGAAATTAAGACGTTGTTGGTGTGTGGGGGCAGTCAGGGCGCCACAGCCATCAATACAGCCACGATCGAGGCGGTGAAGCAATCAGATCGTCTTCGCACGGAATTGCAAATCATTCATCAAACCGGCATGGCGGATTTAGGCCGTGTACAAAAAGCTTATGAGCACGTTGATGCTCGAGCGGAAGTTGTTCCCTTTATCAAGGATATGCCCAAAACATTACGCGATGCCGATTTGGTGATTTCCCGATGCGGTGCACTCACCTTGGCTGAAATTTCTGCTTGTGGAAAGCCGGCCGTGTTGATTCCATATCCAGCTGCAACCCATGGGCATCAAGAACACAATGCGCGGGTTGTTGAGCAAGCGGGGGCTGGAGTGATGTTGCTCCAGTCAGAATTAACAGGCTCACGATTAGCTGAAGTCATAGAATCATTGATCGACAATCAAGAAAAAGTTCGTTCGATGGCCCAGGAAAGTTTGGCCTTACGGAAGATCGATTCGGCGGAAGCCACGGTTCGGGAATGTGCGGAATTGGTCGCGAGTCCCTAAAAAACTAACAGTGCATGATCGACAAATTACCAGATACGAAATCCTAGATACGAACAACGAAAAAACATGTTTAGAAAGACTCAGCATATTCACCTTGTCGGAATTGGTGGCAGTGGCATGAGCGGCATAGCCGAGGTGCTGTTGACCTTGGGGTATAAGGTTACTGGCTCTGATCTGGCGCAGTCCGATACCACGCGCAGGCTAGAAAGTTTGGGCGGAAAAATCTTTATTGGTCATGAGGCCTCTCATGTGGAGGGAGCACAGGTCGTGGTCATTTCTTCCGCGGTTGAACTCACGAATCCAGAAGTCTTGGCTGCGCGAGCCAATGTCGTACCGGTCATCCCGCGTGCGGAAATGCTGGCTGAGCTCATGAGGTTAAAGTTTGGGGTAGCCATTGCTGGGGCGCATGGCAAGACCACTACGACCTCATTAGTGGCCTCCGTCTTAGCTCATGCGGGGCTGGACCCCACGTTTGTGGTGGGGGGGAAAGTGAATGCGATGGGGACCCATGCGCGGTTGGGGCGAAGCGATTTGCTCATTGCCGAAGCCGACGAGAGCGATGGATCGTTTCTCAGATTATCACCCTCGATTGCGGTCGTGACAAATATTGATCGAGAGCATCTGAATCACTATGGGACGATGGAGAACTTAGAAACGGCCTTTTTAGAGTTTGCGAACAAAGTGCCGTTTTATGGGGTAGCCATTTTATGCAGCGATGATCCGTGCTTGCGTACGTTTTTCCCCAAGATGGTGAAACGGTACCTGACATATGGGCTGAATGAAATGGCTGATCAGATTCAACCTGATGTGTTTGCCACGGATGTGGATATTACTGGGCGAATCAGTAATTTTCGAGCCTATTTCCGTGGGAAAAAGTTGGGCCCATTTCGGCTGAACATTCCTGGTCGGCATAATGTGTCCAATGCGTTGGCGGCTATCGCCGTGGGATTGGAATTGGATGTGCCTGTGGATTTGATCCGTAAGGGCTTGGCTTCTTTTGCTGGCGTGGAGCGAAGGTTCCATATTCGAGGAGAAAAGACTGGCATTGTGGTGGTCGATGATTATGGGCATCACCCGACAGAGATTCGCTGTACGATTGCTGCCGCAAAAACTGCATGGCCAGGTCGGGTGATCGTATTGTTTCAGCCGCATCGCTATTCTCGTACCAAAGATCTGGCTCAGGAATTTGCCGAGGCTTTTGAACAAGCCGATGTCGTCTATGTCACAGACATTTACTCTGCCGGAGAAACTCCCATTCCCGGAGTGACAGGCGAAGGGTTGGTTCAGCGCATTCAATCGACCGGACATCCTTCCGTAACCTGGGTCGAAAAGAAAGAGGAGTTGGTCCATCATCTTATGCCGACTTTGTGTGCTGGAGATGTCGTGCTGACCCTTGGAGCCGGAGATATTTGGAAAGTGGGCAAGGAAATAATGGAGTGCCTGTGAACACACTTATGACGCGTCTTCCAGACAATGCGAGGTCTCATCTGAAGCCGAGTATGATCAAGCACCATGATTTAATAACGGCGGTTCGAGAGATTCGTGGGACTGTCACGTTTGATGCTTCACTTCGTGAACTCACGACCCTTCGCATAGGTGGGCAAGCCGATGCGCTCGTTGTGCCTGAGGATATAGAAGATGTCAGGCGGTTGGTGGCGCAAGCCTATACCGCGCAAGTCCCGCTCTTCGTCTTAGGCGGAACGAATGTGCTTATCCGAGATGGAGGCATTCGGGGCATTGTCGTGAGTCTGTCCAAGTTGACGACTATAAAAGTGGAAGGAGATGAATCCACCGTGGTGTATGCCGGAGCGGGCGTGCGTATGCCGACGTTGCTGGGATTTGCCGGAGGACAATCGTTATCTGGATTGGAATGGGCAGCTGGAATACCTGGGACCGTCGGAGGGGCCGTGGTCATGAATGCCGGAACCCACCTTGGTGAGATGAAAGATTGCTTGCAAGCCATTCAACTCGTGAATTCGGAAGGCCGTATGGTGGTGTATCCTGCTTCGACATTAGCGTTCTCGTATCGGAAGGCGAATGTTCCCGAGGGAATTGTCGTCGGCGCGTGGTTGCAACTCACTCGATCTGCCCAAGCGAAAGTCGAGTCGGCCACCAAATCCTATTTGCAGTATCGAAAGAACACGCAGCCGTTGACGCAACCCAATGCGGGTTCCGTGTTTAAGAATCCACCAAAAATGTCAGCGGGTCAGTTGATTGAAGAGGCGGGATTGAAAGGGTTGAGGATCGGGGATGCACAAATATCCTCCAAGCACGGGAATTTCATCGTCAATCTCGGGAATGCCAGGGCCATGGATGCCATCTTGCTGATCAAAAAAATTCAACAGGATGTGTTTCATCGAACCGGCATCATGTTGGAATTGGAATGGAAGATCGTGGGAGAAGGATGAACGGAACGATCGCTGGTGGAGAAAAATTCACATCTTGTTCTTTGTTTCTCGGGATTTGTTTTTTACGAGCGAGGAGCGACGAGCAACCAGCAACCCTTTCCGCTTTACGGAAATACATATGCCAATAACCAAAACCCACATCGGAGTTCTCATGGGAGGCGCTTCCACGGAACGAGAGATTTCGCTCAAAACGGGAAAGGCAATCCATGCCGCACTGACGCGTCGCGGGTATCGGGCGACGATGATCGATGTGGATCCCTCATTGCCTTGGGCGCTAAAGAAAAAAAAGATTGCGGTGGCGTTTCTCGCGCTGCATGGCCCCGGGGGCGAGGATGGAACGGTCCAGGGATTGTTGGATGTGCTGGGTATTCCGTACACCGGATCTGGGGTTCGGGCAAGTGCGGTGGGTATGGATAAGGCGATGACCAAGGTCGTAGTAGAGCGAGAAGGTGTTCCTGTGGCTCCTGGAATCACCATTCGAAAGGGCCAAGGGACCGTAGCTCCTAAAAATCTACGATGGCCTCTGGTGGTGAAGCCGGTCGATCAAGGGTCAACGGTGGGAGTGTCCATTGTGCATACACCCCAACAGTGGGCGAGTGCGGTTCGCCGTGCTCGTCGGCAAGGTTCAACTATTGTAGTGGAGTCATTCATTAAAGGGCGAGAACTGGCGGTCTCGGTGTTGGATGGGAAGGCCCTTCCTACTGTAGAAATTGTGGCGCCTGGCGGGTTCTATGACTATGCCGCCAAATATGAAAAATCCGAGACCCGGTATTTGTGCCCTGCCCCGATCACCAAGGTCCAAGATCGTCAGGTGAAGGAGTTTGCGGTTCGATCTTATCAAGCCTTGGGGTGTCAGGGGGCGGCTCGCGTAGATTTTCGTCTTAATTCGGCGGGACGACCGTTTTTCCTTGAGATCAATACGATTCCCGGTATGACGGAACGAAGCCTGTTGCCTATGGCAGCCGCAAAAGCCGGATTGAGTTATGAATCGTTGGCTGAGCGAATTCTTGAATCAGCTCTAAAAGGCCACACCGCTAAGAAGGGAAAGTCTTCCCAACCAAAGGGAAAGCCTCGATGAGTCGATTTCGATCCCTCACCCCACGAAGGAAGAAAAATCACACATTGCGTGCGGTCTCCGCTAAAGCGGCGTGGGGTCGTCGCGTTCTCATCCTTAGCGGGTTCGTAATGGCCTGTGTCGTTGGGTATTACCTGTTGCCCCAAGCGACGGCTGGATGGACCACGATTCAACATGTGTCTATTTCCGGGGCGAAGTTTATGAAGCGCGGAGAAATTCTTTCGCTCTTGGATCTTCCCCCTGATGCGACGTTATGGACGGTAGAGGCGTCCAAGTTGGAAGAGCGGCTACAAGGCCATCCCTGGGTGGCTTCAGTCTCGGTGGGTCGGGCATTCCCAAATACCTTGGCGGTAGTGATTACAGAGCGGGAGCCTGTCGCAGCTTTTCAGCATGCCGGGGGAAAACTATTTTTAGATCAGGAGGGGGTGGTGTTGTCGATTGTCTCCGAAGAGGCGACGGCAGGGTTGCCAGTTGTTTCCGGACTTTCGGCCATCAGCCTGTTACAAGGTGATCCCTCTACGCGGGATCGAGCCCGGTTGGGAGTAACGGTGGCGAGGGTTCTCCGAGATAAATTCCACGGGCTGTTGCATATTGATTTAGAAAACTCGAACGAAGTGATTGCAGAAACCAAGGATGTCACGTTTTTGGTAAATCAACATATTGAGCAAACGTGGCAGCAATATCTCGCGTTGGAACCTACCATTCAGGCAGGGAATCCAACCGCACCGTATGAAATTGATTTGCGGTATTCAGACAAAGTGATTGTTCGGCAGAGGGGGTGACCAAGCATTATGGCCAAAAAAGAACACATTGTGGTTGGACTGGATATCGGCACCACCAAAATTTGTGCCATCGTCGCGGAAGTGACGCACGATCAGGGCATCAACATTATTGGAGTTGGGTCGAGTCCATCCCGGGGATTGCGTAAGGGGGTAGTGGTCAACATTGAGAGCACAGTGGAGTCCATCAAGAAGGCAGTGGAAGAGGCGGAATTGATGGCCGCGGTGCAAATCAATTCGGTGTACATCGGGATTGCCGGAGGGCATATCGCCAGTGAGACCGCCAATGGTGTGGTTGCGCTGAAACGGCATGAGGTGATGCGAACCGATGTGCAGCGGGCTATCGAGACGGCGCGGGCTGCGGCAGTGGTTTCGTCGGACCGACGTATTCTTCACGTCCTTCCACGAGAGTTTATCGTGGATGATCAAGAGGGTATTCGAGAACCGGTGGGAATTTCCGGGTCACGCTTGGAAGTTGATGTGCATATTGTGACCGGGGCGGTAACCTCCGCACAGAATTTGGTCAAATGTGTCAATCGAGCAGGATTAGATGTGATCGATATTGTGTTGCAGCCTTTAGCGTCGAGTGAGGCCGTGTTGAGCGAAGAGGAAAAAGAACTCGGCATTGCCATGGTTGATTTAGGAGGTGGTACCTCCGACTTGGCCATCTTTTCAGAAGGCACCATCAGTCATTCCGCTGTTCTCCCCGTGGGTGGACAGCATCTAACCACGGATCTTCAAATCGGATTGCGAACGTCATTGGCGGATGCAGAAAAAATTAAAATTCGCCATGGTTGCGCCTTGGCCAGCATGGTCAAGGATACGGAGATGGTGGAAGTGCCTAGTGTGGGGGGACGCCCCTCGCGCAATTTAGCTAAACGGGAGGTTGCGGAAATTATTGAACCGCGCGTCGAGGAAATCTTCGACCTGGTGCTTCGAGAAATTCGTCGTTCCGGGTATGAAGGCAAGCTTGCCGCAGGGGTGGTCATTACGGGTGGAACTTCTTTATTGCAGGGCATGCCGGATGCTGCGGAACGAGTGTTGGATCTCCCGGGACGCCGTGGGATTCCCTCAGGAGTCGGCGGATTGCGAGACATTGTAGGCAATCCCATGTTTTCCACTGGTGTGGGGCTGATATTACATGCCCACCGAATGGATCAAGATTATGAAATGGTCAGAAAACTTGGTGGCAGAAAAGGGGGTACTGGCTTGGGTAGTGTGGTGGATCGCATGAAGGGATGGGTTTTAAACTTTTTCTGAGGCATTGAAAAACCAATCATGCACAAGATTCTGCAACGGCACAGGATAATTTCAAGGGTTTAGGGAAGGAGGGGTTCGATGATTACATTTCAGGAGCAAGATTTTTCTCCCATTCGTATTAAAGTCATTGGCGTGGGGGGGGCTGGTTGTAATGCGGTCAATACCATGGTGGCGGCTGGACTATCCAAGGTGGAGTTCATCATTGCCAACACGGATATGCAGTCATTAAGTAAATCCCCGGCCTCGTACAAAATTCAATTAGGACCGGAGCGAACCAAAGGCCTGGGCGCTGGGGCCAAGCCAGAAATTGGTAAGGAATCTGCTATCGAAAGTGAGCAGCAAATTCGGGAAGCCCTTGAAGGTGCAGATATGGTGTTTGTCACTGCCGGGATGGGGGGCGGCACGGGGACCGGAGGTGCGCCGGTTGCGGCGAGTATTGCCCGGGAACTAGGAATCTTAACGGTGGGCGTGGTCACGAAACCTTTTCAATATGAAGGGCATCGACGAATGGGGTATGCAGAAGAAGGTCTTCGGGAACTCCGACGCCATGTGGACTCACTGCTGGTTATTCCCAACCAAAAATTGTTGAATTTGGTGGAAAAAAATACCCCGCTTCTTGAGGCATTTAAAGTCGCCGATGATGTGTTACGCCAAGCCATTAAAGGCATCACTGATGTGATTACTACGCCGGGTCTCGTCAATGTCGACTTTGCGGACGTCCAAACCATTATGAGCTATTCAGGCAGAGCAGTGATGGGTATGGGGATTGCGAAGGGAACGAACCGAGCATTGGAAGCTGCGAAACAGGCCATTTCCAGTCCGCTCCTTGAAGACGGGAGCGTAGAAGGAGCCAAAGGCCTGCTGTTGAACATTACGGGAGGAATGAATCTGTCCTTACATGAAGTGGATGAGGCCTCTCAGGTTGCCAAAGAGGCTGCCGATCCTCAAGCCAATATTATTGTCGGCCAAGTGATTGATCCAGATTTGGAGGATGAGGTGGTGGTAACAGTCATCGCGACCGGGTTTGAGCAACAAGAGCCGAAGGCCAAACCCCAACCGATCGTTAGTCCTGCCATCAAAGAGAGAGAAAACCCTTTTGTCCAGGCAGCTCCACAACCGGCCTTCGCGGCGGTGCGTTCGGCACCGGAGTCCGAAGACTCAGACCTGGATCGTCCGACGTTTATGCGACGAATGGAATCGGGGCGTCGTGGTCCCAATCAAGGAAACATTCTTGTTGATGAAGATTGGGATGTGCCGACTTTCTTGCGACGACGAGGAAATTAGTATTCATCGTGATTCTGTGCATGTTAAATTAAGGAAGGAGGGAACTACGGATGGTTCTCTTGGCGGAACGGTATGGCCCGGAGTTAAAGATGGCACCTCGGTTAACTTTATCGCGGTTTCAAGAGGGAACCCGATCGATTACGCATTTTTTTGGGACGCGCCGGGGTCCTCACTATGGTGGAAATCAGGGAGATGTTGGGACGGTCAAAGCCGCCGATCCGGATTTTCCTGTGGTAGTTTCAGTTCAACAAGTCCATGGCACGGATACTTTGATTTTGGATCGCCGGGTACGAGTCGGAGAGAAGTTTTCCGACGGGTGGGATGCCATTCTCACCAACCAACCCAAGGCCCTCGTAACGGTGAGAACCGCGGATTGCGTCCCGGTGTTGTTGGCCGATCCCAAACAGCGCATCGTTGGTGCGGTACATGCCGGATGGCGGGGCGCGGTGCATGGGATTGTACCGAAGACGGTGCAGCGAATGGTGGAGCACTTTGGGTGTGAGATAGAATCGATTCAAATGGCGATTGGTCCATCGGCTGGGCCTTGTTGTTATGAGGTCGATGGTCCGGTCATTGAACCGCTTCAATCAAATTTTGCAGATTGGGCTTCGGTGCTGACTTTACATGAAGAGCGTCTGGGAAAGATTGATCTTAAGGCCTTAGTTCGCCGACAGGCTCAGGCCCTAGGAATTCCCGAAGATCAGATTTATACCCTCAACATGTGTACGATCTGTCGTTCTGAACAGTTTTTCTCCTATCGGAGGGAGGGCGCAGTGCATGGGACCATGGTGAGTGGGATCATGTTGAGTTAGCAGAGAGCCAAGGTCGTGAAGTGTGATCCATAAGGAGTGAAGGGGAAAGAACCGATTCTCGTTTTACGCTTCATGATTTGTTCATGACCGATATTGCCGCTAACCTCCCATTGGTGTTGCAGACCATCCGACGTGCAGCCGAGGAAGTGGGTCGCAAACCCCAATCCGTTCAGCTCATAGGGGTAACCAAATATGTTGAGGCAGAGCGGGTTCGTCAAGCCCTGGATGCCGGTCTAGCTATTTGCGGGGAAAATCGTCTTCAAGAAGCTCAAGCCAAGATGGAGGCGATTGGCGTGCGACCTGGAGTCACGTGGCATTTCATTGGGCGTCTGCAGCGAAGAAAACTCAAGTCAGTCGTTGGTCAGTTTTCTTTAATTCATTCAATGGAGTCGATTGAACAAGTTGAAGAACTTGATCGTCGGGCCCAAGAACAATCCCTACGACAATCCATTTTATTGCAGGTAAATGTTGGGAACGAATCCACCAAAGGTGGTTTTTCTGCCCTTGAATTGCTGGAGGCCATGCCGGCGGTTGCCAAGTTCGTGCATATCAAGGTTTGCGGCTTGATGGCCATTCCTCCTTGGACCGAAAACCCAGAAGCGATGCGTCCTCATTTCCGTAAGCTCCATGCCCTCGCTCAAGAGGTAAAGACCCTTGGCCTTCCAGGAATTGAGATGACGGAGTTGTCCATGGGGATGTCGAATGATTATCCCATCGCGATCCAAGAAGGGGCGACGATGGTCAGGGTGGGAACGGCGCTATTTGGATCCCGTCCCCAATGAGGGAGTTCAAAAAAAGACGAAAGATTGGATGGAAACCTGCCGATAATAACAGAAACGGCACAGGACATTGTCAAATTATCTCGATCGATAGTGCAGATCGATTGAGATTTACCTAGGGGAATGTATGTTTGCGATTGGAAATATTTTGCAGGGTATTGCGTATGTACTGGACACCGTGCTGTTTCTGTACATGTGGCTCATCATCATTCGGGCCCTTCTTTCGTGGGTCAATCCTGACCCATTCAATCCGATCGTCCAATTTCTTGGGCGTGCGACAGACCCGGTGCTGTATACGATTCGACGTCGGGTTGGCGTATTGGGAGGGATTGATGTATCGCCTATTTTGGCTATTCTTTTGATTATGTTTTTGCAATACGCCGTGGTGGAAACGATACGGGATATAGGAATACGATTGAATTAGCCTCATTGACGTGATGGAGTTGTGATGCGCATTACCCCACTTGATATCCAGCAAAAAGAATTCCCTAAAAAATTTAGGGGGTACGATCCTGAACAAGTAAATGCCTTTCTCGAAACTGTTTCACAGACCGTAGAAAGTCTGGTTCGGGAAAATGCCTCCTACCGAGAAAAAATAGTGACTAGGGAACATGAACTTGCTGAACTTCGAAAGTCTGAGTCTACGCTGACCAACACACTGATCTCGACTCAAAATTTTGCAGATCAACTCAAAGTCAATGCTCAACAGGATGCCGATCGAATTATCAGGGAGGCCGAGTTGCAAGCGGAAGAGCGGTTGGCTGCAGCCCGGGAAGAGTTAGCGGATCTCCATCGGTCCATTGCCGATGTGCGGCGACAACGCATCGTGGCCGTTGAGCAAATCCGGTCCACCATTCATACCATTGAGCGATTGATCGACGTTGAGGTTCATGAGGCTGGTCCTCCCTTGGAACCTATGAATCTCCCTAGGGCTCATGAAGAAACTGCCCCCAGCTCTTACTAATCCATCCATTGTTTGAACCGCGCGACTATGGGACGGGTCAATCCCATTACCACATTACTTCACCAGGCTATCCGTGAAGGGGTCTTCCCCGGGGCCGTTGTGTTTGTCCGCGTGCATGGGGAGGTGGTGTATCATCAGGCCGTCGGACAAATGGGCCAAGCGCCTTTTAACCGTCCTGCCCACACCGAGACTATCTATGATCTGGCTTCCCTGACGAAACCGCTGGCGACCTCCACGGCCATTTTATGTCTTGTGAAAGATGGGACGCTTTCTCTGGATCAACCAGTCAAAGACTGGTTGAGTGAATGGGAATCTACCTCCTATCACGCGACTACCGTTCGCCATCTTCTTCATCACAGTTCAGGCCTTCCCGCATGGCGACGGTATTATGAAAAACTATCGACTACGGGCTTGCCGCCCAAAGATGAAGAAGAGCGACGTGCACGGATTGAGAGGTTGGTCCGCGTCATCTCTCAGGAGCCCATGGAATATGAGCCCGGCAGTCAAAGTGTGTACAGTGATTTGGGATTTATGGCGTTAGGAGTATTGATCGAACGATGTGTGGGTTCCTCCTTGGCTCACTATTGCCGACACCGAATCTATGGCGACCTTAATGTCAATCCATTGTTTTTTATCGATGAGGAAGGAAATCCCACTGGAGGGGATGGCGACCTTACGCAAGTGGCTCCGACGGAACAAGACCCTTGGCGGGGCCGGCTCATCCAGGCAGATGTTCATGATGAAAACGCCTATGCCTTGGGTGGGATTGCGGGGCATGCGGGATTATTTGGCACGGCGTTGAGCGTAAGTTGTTTGTCGGAGGCCTGGCTGCAGTCGGTATTAGGAGGGTCCTTGGTGTTTCCTCAGGATCTGGCCGGACAATTTGTGCGACGCCAGGATTCGTCAGGGAAATCGAGTTGGGCGTTGGGATGGGATACTCCATCTCCTCCGTCTTCATCCGGTCGGTATTTTTCTCCGGAATCGTTTGGGCACTTAGGGTATGCCGGCACATCTCTATGGATTGATCCTGTCCGGGAACTGGAGGTGGTTTTGTTATCAAACCGGGTGCATCCTACGCGCGAAAATAAACAGATCAAAATTTTTCGCCCAGAGTTGCACGACCTAGTGATAAAGGAATGTATTGGAGACCACTAAAATTTAAATAGAGTGGGCGAGGTGAGAGTATGGGAATTCGGCAGGCAGGTTAATTCGAGTATTCTACCCAGGTTTCTTTTTCCGCCAGATATTTTTGTCCTTTAAAATTTAACCGAGTTCGAATTTCGGTGAATCCCAAATCTTGAAATATTTTGACCAGTTCCTTAAGAGCTCCAGAGACTGTGGGATGCACTCCGCTCTCCCGTTCTAGGTCTTCATACATGACTTTGGCCGTATACCCTCGATCGACTCGTTTGACAGAAATAGACCGATTGAAATATCGATCGCTAGGGTCCATGGCCTCCATTTGGTGTCTTTCAACCACGGCATTTCTTAGACGAAACGATAAGGGTAATGTGCTCATGAAAATCAATCCTTCCTCAAAGGTCCTAGAAAACGGAATTATAGGGTAGCTTCCATGCCCCTGCAACTCAGGTTGGGAGATGAAGTGCCAAGGGTATTTTACTTCTTTCCCAGTCTTTGTGGCTTTACCGTTAAAAAATGTCATTTTTAAGCCATACTTCCAATATTGGGGGTGGCTAGAACAAAAATTAATCCCTCTTCTGGCTTTATTCTGAAGCGGAAAATACCGAATAGTTACAAATTCAGAGGATTTTCATCGGATTAATTGTCCACCAGAAAAACAAGGAAGCGCAATGGGTTCATCCGGATTCACAGTCCTGGCGGTTGATGACAAGCAAACTAATCTGGAAATTTTATCGGTGATTCTTCAGTCGGCTGGCCACCAGGTGGTGACCGCCGCGGGGGGTGCTGAGGCCTGGGAAATTCTTCAAACCCAAGGGCATCGCTTTCAAGTGGTATTGCTGGATCGGATCATGCCCAATATGAGTGGCCTGGAAGTGTTAGAAAAAATAAAAGGGGATCCAAGTCTGAAGGCCCTTCCGGTCATTATGCAAACCAGTGCAGACGCGACACATGAAATTTTAGAAGGGATTCAGGCCGGGGCGTATTACTATCTAACCAAGCCCTATGAGAAGAAAATTTTATTAGAGATCGTTCATGCCGCGATTCGAGACTACAATAATTACCAATCGTTGCAAAAAGAAGTGCAGGAAAATGCCCGGACGTGGGGTTTTCTGCAGTCGGGAATTTTTCGATTTCGTACCATGGTTGAGGCACGCGAACTCGCGCCTCTGTTGGCCAATGGTTGTCCCGAACCCGGTCGGGCCGTCTTAGGATTGGTAGAGTTGCTGGCCAATGCCGTTGAGCATGGAAATTTAGGGATTACATACGAAGAAAAATCCATGCTTGATGAGCAAGGTCAGGTTGATGCGGAAATCGAGCGTCGATTAGCCTTGCCAGAAAATTCGAATAAATATGTCGAAGTCGCCTTTTCACGCCGTGAAGGTTCTGTAGAAATTATCGTGACGGATCAGGGCGCTGGCTTTGATTGGGAGTCGTATCTCACGTTGGATGAAACCCGCGCATTCGATAGTCATGGACGTGGGATCGCCATGGCGAAAATCATGAGCTTCGATCGGCTTGAGTATCGAGGTTCAGGCAATCAAGTCGTGTGTACGATCCTTAATACACCACAACCGATCACTTCTCAGGAACTTGTCACCGCTCCCTGTGACAAATAAGTTTTCGTTATTCAATACCTCCTGTTAACCTTCCGGTTCGTTCGGATCTAACCATAGGGAGAGCTGCGCTCGTATTTCCGCCTTTCTGCCTATTCCTCCAATAAACCGTTGAAATTCTCCTTTTACAAAAAGTGCCAAGGCCGGGAGTGAGTGAATTTCCAGGTCTCCAGGGATAAGGTGATTTTCCTCAACATTCATTTTGAAAATCGCCAACCGGTTTCGTGTTTCCTCTTGTAGGCCTTCTAACTCTTTCAGCAATGACTGGCAGTGTGAACACCCGGGTTTCCAAAATTCGATAAGGATCGGAATCCCGAATTGTCCGATTTTATTGTCAAACTCTTTGTCAGAAATCTCGGGTATCATGTGCT
This sequence comes from Candidatus Nitronereus thalassa, assembly GCF_032191465.1. NCBI lineage: Bacteria > Pseudomonadati > Nitrospirota > Nitrospiria > Nitrospirales > Nitrospiraceae > Candidatus Nitronereus > Candidatus Nitronereus thalassa. The sequence goes on from NZ_JAQOUE010000001.1 coordinate 2,992,671, forward strand.
GAACATTCTGAGGCGCGATTTGCCCTAATCCTAGGCCGATGATTGATGAGAAGGTACCAGAGTTAGGCAAAGAGATGGAAATTAATTAAAAAAAAGGGAGAAGGTTTTTGACCTCCTCCCCTGAACTCCTTCCTGTTTCTGGTTTGGTGAATAATGTGAATATTGTAAATGGTGTGTTCTTAGCTCCTTGTATGACTGGCTTGACCCTCACCACTTTCACCTCCCGCAATTTTTCCTCCTGAGCTAGGCAAGAAGTATTGCTTAGGGTGATTTTTGGGTTGATGAAGGACATAGGAGTCTTTTCCATTCTCAACCACGAGGGCTTCATTAATGCCTTTCTTAGATTCCTTTGTGGTCATCGTTGCAGGTTTTGCACCACTGTTGTTTGCGGTGTTATCAGCCAAAGCCAAGGTGTTACCAAAAACCAGACTTGCAACTATTGCGATTGCCAAAAGAGTGTTTTTCATGATTTGAATCTCCTTTCCGTTTGATGTTCAGAAACAGGAAGAAAAATCATCACATAATTTACCCTTGCTTAAGGGGCCACCACTCCGCAAGGTCGTATTATGCTGCCATTTTTTCCTTGAGAGCGTGAATGGCATGAGATCGTTCCGGTGAAATCGTTTCATGGCCTGCGGCCATTGGACCAGGCTGATCCAACAGTATGGCTAAGGCAAAAAACCCGGAAGCTAATCCCATGATCGCCAAGAAGGCTTCCATCAGATTTCCCATAGTCATTCACCTCCTTTCCTTGCAAAATTTAGAACGTGGCCTTTGCTCTCCTATTTTACGAGGCTTTGCGAAGTTGGCTAAAGAAGTTTAGGACCTCTTTAGGTTTTTCAATCATACGCGGGGGCACTATCTGTTCGATCAGGTAGGTCACAAAGGCAATGCCCATGCAGCCAGCCAACGTCCATGTTAAGAAATCCAGCCAATTGGTCTTGAAAATATCCATTATGTTCATAGTGACACCTCCTTAGATTAAATGGTGATGTACCATGGGTTAAATTTTCTAATATCCAGGATCCTAAAGCCTGGCCCATCTAAATAGAGGTCCGGCTTGGTTTGTCCACTCGTTAGGAATTTCCAACCTTCTTTTCGCCAGTTAAACCATGGCCGAACGTCGATGCTTGTAGCCGAGCAAGCTCACTGTTGTGCCAGACTATTTTTTCTCGGAGGCCTTTTACTTCTTGCTTCCAGGTTTCAATGAGCCTTGCCCATCCGTCGCGTCGATACCCTTTGGGGTCTCGATAGGGTTTCTGGTCATAGTCTTTAATCCGATTCTCCAATTTCTTGATTTTTTCCTCCAACATTTCAGCTGTTGATTGGTGTTGCTGTAGAGCTGCCATGTGAAAGTCGGCAGGGTATTGCGTTTCGGTATTTCCGAAGGTCCCATGAGGAGCAATCCCGCTCGATGTGCATCCTGCCAACAATAGGCCCAGCCCAAGAATGCCAACAGCCAAGAATACAGTAACTCTTTTCATGATTAACCTCCTTTCCAATTTCATACATCCTGAGCATGAATGAGGTCGCCATTGAATTTGGGTGACCTGCGATTCATGCAAATTTTTTTAAGCATTCTTTTTTTTTCGTCAAGACCCATTTTTATTAAAATTTTCTAATGTTGGTGCCCACAAGAAACCACAAAAAAGATGTGTGGAAAAATGCGGCTTGACTTTTACACGATAGGGATTAGCTCAAAAAGAGAGGAGGAATTTCGATATGCTCCTCCATGGCTTCCTAAATTTGTGATCAGAAAATTTACTTAAGTATTAAGTATGTTGCAAAAATCGGGTAATTCAGTTGATGGCAGGTTGTCTATTTTCACAGGGATATCCCTTAGGCGCGCTACGGGGAGAAAAAATGAATATATAGAAATTTGAATGAGAAGGAGTGAAGGACTGTGGGAGAGTTGTTAATCGTGGGAGTGATCGTTGGGTTGATTATCCTTATCTCGATCTTCATGGCATGGGTGTTTAGGCTTTTTGAATAAACCTCGGCCTTACCCCGTCATGGAAATTGAGGCGAGTGAAATAGAAACAACGAACACAATGTTGCCTTGGAAGAGGAGGAGCCATTATGGAACTGAAACAAATGTTGACACCGTGGAATTGGTTTAAAAAAGAGGAAGAAACGAAACCCGTTCCAGTTCATATCACAAAGGAAGGGAGGGATTATCCTATTGATCGGTTACATCATGAGATGAATCAGCTTTTCGATAGTTTTTTTCGTGGGTTTCCCCTTTCTCCCTTTTCAGGAGGCTTGAAGGAATCCTGGCAGGGTGTGATGCGGCCTAACGTAGACATATCCGAAGGGAGCAAGCACTATACGATCACCGTGGAAGTTCCAGGGGTTCAAGAGAAGGATATGGAACTGACGATTGCTGATGGCACGCTCACTGTTCGTGGAGAAAAGCGGCATGAGCAGGAAACTCATGAAAGCCAATACCATCGAGTCGAACGTTCGTATGGAGCGTTTCAACGAGTCATTTCCTTACCCGACAATGCCAATGAGCAGGAGGTGAAAGCTCAGTTCAAACAGGGAGTGTTGACGATTACCGTGGGGAAGACGAGTCAGGCTAAATCCGGAGGAAGGAAGATTGTCATCAATGAATAAGGAGCCGAGGTGAGAAGAGAGTGGAGTGGAACCCTAACCTATGGAGACACATTTTTCAGGAGCAGATGGAAATTCATTCAAGGTGTTGAACTTTGGGAAAAACCACATTCAAGTTGAGTGAGGAAAGGTCAATGCGAATTCAATCGTCTGTCGCACAAATCATAAAAAAGTTCTCTATTATTGGAATTGTCGGCGCGATTGGTGTCAGTCTAGGTCTGGGTATGAGTCCGATTTTATTCCCCCCAGCTGAAGCAACGCAGGCATCAGAAGTGCAAGCTGGTCCAGCGCCTTTGGTTAAGCCAGCCAGTTTCTCTTTTTCCTCTACAAGCGATAGCATTCTCAGTTTCAACAAGCATCTGATTTCGATTTCGAAAAAAGTGAAGCCGGCTGTTGTCAATATCTCTATCATTGGAACGAAGCCACAAGGTTTTCAGCAATTTCCCTCACCGTTTTTTGATGATCCCCTCTTTCGTCGGTTTTTTGGGGAAAGGTTTAAACAAGAACAACCCCAGGTGCCCAAACGACAACAGCAGGGTATGGGATCGGGTGTGATTGTGAGTCCTGATGGTTACATCGTAACGAACAACCACGTGGTCGAATCTGGTGATGAAATTCAAGTGCTTTTGGGTGATAAACGAAAGTTCGAAGCGAAATTGATTGGCACTGACCCCAAAACCGATCTCGCCATTTTAAAAATTGATGTGGACGATTTGCCTTTTCTCTCTTGGGGCGATTCCAGCAAACTTGAAGTAGGCGAAATGGTTGTGGCTGTGGGCAACCCGTTTGGTTTGAGCCAGACGGTCACGATGGGAATTATTAGTGCGGTGGGACGGGCCAATGTTGGGATCGTAGATTACGAAGATTTTATTCAAACCGATGCCGCCATCAACCCAGGAAATTCAGGGGGAGCTTTGGTGAATTTGCAGGGCGACCTTGTCGGAATCAATACCGCCATATTTAGTCGAAGTGGTGGGTACATGGGAATTGGGTTTGCCATCCCCAGCAACATGGCCAAAAGCGTGACACAAAGTTTGAAAGACCATGGGAAAGTCGTGCGTGGATGGCTGGGTGTGTCGATTCAAGACCTCACGCCGGAACTGGTGGAACAGTTTGAGGCCCCAGATACAAAAGGGGCATTGGTGGCCGATGTTGTTGAAGATGGTCCTGCCAATGAGGCGAAGTTTCAACGCGGAGATATTATTCGAAAATATGATGGAAGAATTGTTGAAAACTCAAATAAATTGCGAACGTTTGTCGCTGAGACCGCTCCAAATACAAAGGTGAAAATTGTTGTTTTCCGTGATGGCGAGGAAAAGACCTTGATCGTGAAAATTGGAGAGTTGCCTAAGGATTTAGCGAATCTTGAATCAGTAGAAACCATGGGCGAAGATCATGCGTTATCTGGATTGTCAGTGGAATCTGTGGGGACTGGACCATTTTCTCGGGAAGAGGGTGTACGTGTGATTAGGGTGGCTCGAGATAGCCGAGCGGCCTACGCTGGCATCCGAAAGGACGATATTATTTTGGAGATCAATCGAAAAATAATTGAAGATGTGGAAGATTTCAATCAAATGGTAAAACAGTTAAAGGGCGACGAGTCGGTCCTGGTGCTTTTGAAAAGAGGGAATGCGACCATCTTCTTGACCATAGGGAAGAGATAAGTTTGGGGCCTTGATGGGATTGATTTTTTCAATAAAAATAAAATTTTAGGCTTCCCAATCTTGACTTTTTTTCAGTGAAACTTATCTCTCATGGTAGGCGGACATGAGGCGCAGGGAAATGGAAAGCCTCATGCAACATTAAAAATCCTTGTATAAATCATAAAGGAGGTCAAATTATGACGACACGAATTTTAACCCCCTTTGAAACGCAAGTTGATCGGCTTTTTAGCGATGCGGTGCGGTCATTAGGTGCCCAGGCAAGAGAATATGCGCCAGCTTGCAATGTCTGGGAAGACATGGATCATTTTGGCGTCGAGCTTGCCCTGCCGGGTTGGAAATCCAATGAAGTCACGATTGAAGCTGAAAACGGCTTTGTGACGGTAGAAGGCAAGAAACAAGAACAGGTGGCGGAAGAAAATAAAGAGGAAAAATCTTACCATGTACGGGAGATACAGTCTGGGTCATTTTCCCGATCTTTTCGGTTGCCCACCAATTTGGAATGGGATCAGGCGAATGCTTCTTTTGCCGACGGAGTGTTGACGATCGCATTCCCCAAGAGAGCAGACGCGAAGCCCCGCCGAATCGCCATTCAATAATCCTGCACCACAGTGTCAGGGAGGCACTTCCAAGTGCCTCCCTCTTCCCTTCTGGTATCCTTCGTTTCTTATAGGGCTTTAGCCGTCCGGCATATTTTTCTCCAAGCTCGGTGAGTGTTTGTGGGAGCGGTTCCGGATAGATGTTCTAATTTCGCATTTAAGTTTCCCCCCTTTTTCAATAACATTTGATTGAAATTTTTTTATACCAATCTTGACAATCTCCGATTAAAGATTATCTCACCGTAATGACATATTTCTTGTGTGGAAGAATGGCGAAGAACCCAAACCCAAAGATTGTGGCGAAGCAATTATGATAATTCAAAATATTCAAGAATGGCCCTTGAACCAAGAAAGGGGAATGCCAATGCAAGTGGATCGCCTGTTGCGTGACTTACATCGTGTGCTCGAAAATTCTTCTGCAGGATCGCATGCCAATCAAACGGCAGGAGTCTATCCGCTCATGAATGTTTCCCAAGATGGAGAGAATTTTTATGTCCGATCTGAAATACCTGGAGTTAAACTAGAAAACTTGGACGTCTCTGTGACGGGACGAAGTTTGACGGTCGCGGGAGAGCGGAAATTCGAGGCAGAAACTTCCAATGCGCGCTTCCATCGGAGGGAAAGGCCGACAGGAAAATTTCGGCGGCAATTCAATCTTCCTACTGATTTGGATACTGAGAAAGTGCAAGCTCAATATCGACATGGAATTTTAATGCTCGTGCTTCCCAAAGCCGAGGGTGCGAAACCTAGAAAAGTATCTATTAGTGGATGAGTGGGTGTTTGAAGAAAACTAATATCTTGGAACCATAAAAGGAGGGAACCGCCGTGACTTTAGATACTCAAGAAATCCAGGCCCGTGAGAAGCAGGCCATCAAGACTCCGTCGGAACCAACCACCACAGGACCCGTTTTTTCCCCTTCCGTGGATATTTTTGAAGACGATCAGGTCCTGACGCTTGTCGCGGATATGCCTGGAGTCCCAAAAGAAAATTTAACCATTGATTTGCGAGATGATGTTTTGACTGTCACAGGGAGCCCTTCTGTCTCCATGCCAAATGAGGAAACTCTTATTTTACAAGAATTTGAAATAGGAAAATATTTTCGGCAATTTACCCTGTCCGAGGTGATTAATCAGGAAAAGATTGAAGCGAAGCTTTCTAATGGGGTGTTGCGGTTGATACTTCCAAAAGTGGGCCCTGCTCAACCCAAGAAAATTCAAGTTAAAGAAGGATAAGATTCAACCTCAAGTCTTTAAAGTTTGACGACGGTAAGGCATGGTGGATTCTAAAGTGGTTAATCCATTCAGGTAGGCCGATTTTTCCATCATTGATCTTAAAGTCCTGTTGAGTCAGAAAATGAAAGCCTGATACGTCTTAAATCAGAGGAACTAATTGAATCCTATCAGGTCCTAGAAATCTTATCCCAATCACCTTCTAGATTTTTCCAGCTGCTGTGTTGGCAAACTTGGATTGGAACCAGGCTAATTTACGACCTTCCCAACAGGAGGATTGGCCGTATCGTTAAATACTTTGGATCGAGACTACCTTTTGGTGGAGGGCGAGAAACGGCCAATGTCTTTAGTGCCGGTAGGGGGAGACATCCCAGCGGGCTTTCCCAACGAGTTCCTAATCCACGGTAAATTTCCCACATTCCTAGATTTGACCGATTCCCTGAAGGTGGCCTTTTTTTGCCTTCCTTCCCCACTTTTGAGTGTAGAATGAAATTGTTGTGGGAAAGGTTCAACATTGATATATAGAGGGCAGCGATGATCGAGCCCGAACCTTCCATGTCTTTTTTCCCTAAGGCGAAAAAACAGGGGGAAAAGTTCATGTCAGGGTATTCTATGGCGTGGCTGGTTGGGAAACCTAAGTGACCAGCAACGGTATTAACCAGTTGAACATTCAGGAAATAAACTCTGAATGCCGGCTGGCTTTTTTTTGGGAAAACCGTGCGTCCTTAAAATTAAAATGTGAGAATCCTATTTAGGATTCACCAGTAAAATTGGTTCTCAAGTAACTGATATTCAATATGGAAATTCCTAAAGGAAATTTTGCAGGGTTTCGAGCCAATCTCAGGTCTGATCTCTTATCAGGCTTTCTCGTGTTTCTCATCGCCCTGCCATTATGTTTAGGGATTTCATTGGCTTGCGGGTATCCGGCGATTTCCGGAATTTTTACGGCCATCATTGGCGGTCTGTTGGCCACGTTCTTTAGTAATTCTGAACTCACCATTAAAGGTCCTGCGGCAGGACTCATTGTGATTGCCCTCGGTTGCGTCACGGAATTTGGTTTTACCGGTGGGAAAGATCCTGCTGCGGATTATCAAGCCTATCGGTTGGCGCTTGGTGTTGGGGTGGCTGCGGGAATTCTTCAAATTTTGCTTGGGGTATTTCGGTCAGGGATCCTCGGTGAGTTTTTCCCGACTACAGCGATTCATGGTTTGTTGGCTGCGATAGGGGTTATCATCATTGCCAAGCAGTTTCCCATCATGCTCGGACTTCATCCCGACGGAAAACCGCTAGAATTACTTGCCAATATACCTACCTTTGTTTTGAGCATGAATCCGAAAATCGGATTGATTGGGATCTTGAGCCTTCTTATCATGTTTGGATATGCGGTCATCCGCAATCCCCGGTTGAAAGTCATTCCGGCCCCCATGATTGTGTTGATCGTCGCGGTTCCCCTAGGTCTGTTTTTGGAAATTGGGAAAGAGGGAACGTACACCTTTCTAGACCATACCTATAGCTTGGGCGAAAAATTTTTTGTGGATGTTCCCTTGAACATGTTTACGGCCATCACCTTCCCTGATTTTTCCGGGTTAACGACGGTGATCGGGATTAAGTATGTGATGATGTTTGCGATCATTGGAAGCCTGGAATCGTTATTGAGTGCGAAGGCGATTGATGGGATCGATCCTTGGGGACGGAAGACAGATATGGATCGGGACCTACTCGCCGTGGGTCTTGGGAATACAGTGGCAGCGTTTATTGGCGGGTTGCCTATGATTTCGGAAATCGTCAGAAGTAAGGCGAATATCGACAATGGGGCACAGACACGATTTGCCAATTTTTTTCATGGGCTGTTTTTATTGGTGTTTGTGGCCTTGATTCCTGGGTTGATTAATCAGATACCCTTGGCAGCCTTAGGGGCATTGCTGGTCTTTACCGGATTCCGGTTGGCTTCTCCCAAAGAGTTTGTTCATATGTATTATTTAGGTAAAGACCAATTCATTATTTTTATGTCGACGGTGATAGGTGTACTTGCGACCGATCTTCTGGTAGGCATCGGAATTGGCATTGGCGTAAAAGTGATAATCCATCTTTACAATGGAACACCTATTCATTCCTTTTTCAAATTGAATGCGGAGGTCACTCGGGAAGATGAACATTCAGCTACCATCGTCATTCGGGGAGCCGCGGTTTTCAGTACCTGGATTCCTTTACGTAAATATCTCCATCGCTATCTTCAAGAAGGGAAAAATGTCACCTTAAATTTTTCCGATACCCGATTGGTCGATCACACGGTCATGTCCAAGCTCTATGAATGGATTATGGAATTCGAGGAAAAAAATTGTGAACTCTTTGTTCGAGGGTTAGCCGAGCATGAAGCCATGGCTGACTCGATTGTAGCTGCTCATGTGAAGCGGAAAACAAGAGAATGATATCATAGCCTTTCCATGCCTCCTGATGGGATTCATCCACTTTTATTCTAATTTTTTCTGTCTACGTTGATCTTCTCCAAAAGCGATATCCACATAGATTTGAGCGAATACGCTCATCGATATTTGTGCGGTTTTGCTCAATTCTTACTGAATCCATAAGAATTTCTTTCATTAATTTTTCAATTCTTTGTTTTTCTTGGCCTTTTTGAGGCATAGAAAAATCGTCCAATTTGGCATTTCAATTGCTTTAAATAAATTGTCGGCGAATTTTCACAAGGAGGAATGGAAATGTCAGAATTTGATATCTTATACAACAACATGCATCGGAATTTCCCCAAACCCACCAAATCATCAGAGACCGTTACCAAAAAAAGTAGTGTGACCCAAGAGGGTGAGGAATCAAAAAAGCCAGAATTTTCAAATAGTCCCTTTAAGACGCTCCTCTCAAAAATTTTCTAATTTTCTTGTTTCTGCAGCGCTCTTCCTAGGCGTTTGCTTCGTCTTTTCCGCCTCTTTGCTCTCCACTGAGAAGTTTGCCTCCATTCTGATTCAATAAATATTTCTTGAGCCTTCCTAATTTCCTTGCTATAAGTGGTATAACCGATTGATTTTAAAGCGATCCATGATAGGTGGCTGCTCCTTTCGTGGGGTGAGAATCTGCAGTAAGGCAGAAGTCTTGAGCTCGAACCTAATTGAAAATAAAGGCTGTGTGGTTGCTGACTTATAAAAAATGGGTCAGTGGCAGTTCAAGCCAACCGTGTTCCATTTTTTTATGGGTGGAACAGTAGCGGTTGGCTTTTTTTTTATGAATTCTAAGTTGCAGCGACGCAATTCATGATAAGGGAACCAATAAAACCCATGATTTCTCATGATGAACGTGATCACCTTCGGGTGGCCATTACCAAAGCGAGCGAATTGATTGCACCCTTTTGGCCCATGAGAACGATGATCGCCCAAAATCCTATACACGGTTTGGAATATCTTCCGTTTGATGAGGCCGTTCGTCAGGGTCAACAATTTCTAGCCGGAAGGGGATATCTGCCGAACGAGGAGTATCGACAGTTTTTTCACAAGGGACGGATTAGGTTCCAGGATCTTCAGCAGGCGTTAGCTCGAGTCAGACCGGAATCGGAAGACCAGGGCATTATTAAGGTTGGGAGTCGTCAAGTGACGGTCTCTGATGTTTGGCTCTCCCACTTGATCTTTGAGTTTGTAGCATTAGAACCTGTGCTCTTACCATGGGAACTCAGTGAGGATGGGTCAACAAAGCGTTTCCGCCAAGACCTTCCAACTGATTCGAGGAAGCGAATCATTGCTCGAACTATCGAGGAATGTGAACATTGTCGCGACTTTCCTGAAAAGGCCTATCTGATCAACCTTTGGAAAAGTATCCTTGCGGTGCTTGGTTTTTCTTCTGCCGCTCCTGGGGAATTGTCTTTCTCAAAGTCCAGTGATTTTCCTGAAGAGATTCATATGGCTCTGCCAGCCCAACAAACCCTCAGTGATTGGGTGGGGAAATTAGCCGGAGTCGGGTTAGTCGAACAGATTAACCAACAAATGATCAAATGGATTGCCGGGTTTCTTGATGAAGGGTTGGCTGGTTGGGAAATGGGCTTGCGAGAATCTGGATTCTATTCTGCATGGAGAGAATTGGCTTCTCGGGATCACACGGGCCGGTTTTTGGGAATCCAAGGTTTTACGAAAAAAGTTCAGGCTCTTCCCCTTGACCCAGAAGAAGCGATCGTGTGGGGTTTACAGCGTTTGGGCATTCACCCAACTCAATGGCAAGCATATATTTCTCGACTGCTCTCTCAATTGCCGGGGTGGACTCGGTATATTCGTTGGCTAGGTGAACATCCAGAATATCCTGCCCAGAAAAAGTATCCCATAGATCCAATACAGTATTTAGCTATGCGGTTATTTTATGAAGTGGAGTGTACTCAGGTTGTCTGTCAGCAAGAATGGGGCATTGACGGAATCCTTCCCGCCGTGAGTGGGTACTGGAACGCTCGACGAGATGACTATGCTATTCGAATGGGAAAAGGATTGTATTCGAGTGATCCCACCAAACAGGCAATTTGTCGCGATGCCTGGCGATTGTTTCATCTCGCCCAGTGCATGGAATGGTCCCCGATCGACGTGCAAGGTTTATCCTTGTTGGAGGGGCAGAAACTCCTCAATTGGCTCGATGCTTTTCCGCCAGATCAACATGGCCCCGTGTGGCTGGAGGCGTATGAGGGGGGTTTCCGGAAAGACCTACTCCAAAAACTCTTCGCACACCAGGGCATAGTTTCTCCATTAGACATTCGGCCCAAGGCCCAACTCGTGTTTTGTATTGACGTGCGATCGGAATCCTTTCGTCGGCATATCGAAGCCCAAGGACCGTATGAAACGTTTGGGTTCGCCGGGTTTTTCGGCATTCCGATTAGCCACCAAGGGTTTGATCATGAGGGATGGTCCGACTTGTGTCCGGTGTTATTATCTCCCAACCATGCCGTGAAAGAACTTCCGAGGTCGGGAGAGGAGCAGTCGCTTCAACAATATCTCACCGGGACTCGATGGCGGCAATTAGGCGATCATGTGTTTCGTGATCTGAAACAAAATCCTCTTGGGTCATTGATGGTAATTGATGTATTTGGGTTATTCTTTAGCCTCGGCCTTGTGGGGAAAACTTTACTGCTCAAGCCCTATCGCGCAGTCAAAGCCAAGATCCATCGATGGTTTACATTTCCCGTATCAACACTGATCGAGGTGGCTTCTTCAAAAGCCAGTAGTGATTGTCAAGAGGAAGAAGTGTCGCTACAGGAGATCCCTTCAGGGCGCGCACGAGGGTTCTCGACAGACGAACGAGCCACCTTCATCGAAAATGGATTGCGGGCCATGGGGCTTACCAAGAATTTTGGCCGATTAGTCGTCCTCTGTGGTCATGGAAGTGAGACCGATAACAACCCGTACTTTGGCGCCTTGGATTGCGGTGCCTGTGGGGGAAATCCAGGGGATGCCAATGCGCGAGTATTTGCCTCTATGGCGAATGACCCCGAAGTTCGGCACATTCTCAAAGAGAAGGGATTACCTATTCCCGATGATACGTGGTTCCTTCCAGGAAAACATAATACGACAACGGATCGAGTGACGTTTTACGACCTAGAGGAACTCCCTCAAAGTCACCAAGCCGATATCGCGGCCTTGCATCAAGATCTAGAATCCGCAGGCGCTCATCAGGCTCTTGAACGATGCCAACGTATTCCCAGCGCTCCGACCAAAATTTCTCCAGAAAAGGCCTTTGCGCATGTGGCCGGGCGAAGTGGCGATTGGGCCAACCCGCGACCGGAATGGGGATTAGCAGGCAATGCGGCTTTTCTCATTGGGAGAAGGAAGCTTACGAAAGGGTTGGACTTAGGTGGTCGGGTCTTTTTGCATTCTTACGATCCCCTTGCTGATCCTGAAGGGGCAATTCTCGAAAAAATCATGACTGCCCCTTTGATCGTTGGTGAATGGATTAATACCGGATATTACTTTTCGGGGGTGGATCCGTGGGCCTATGGTAGTGGAAGTAAGGTCATCCACAATGTCGTGGGTGGAGTGGGAGTCATGTTAGGTAGCCAAAGTGATTTACAAATGGGATTCCCGTTGCAAACAGTCAACAACGGCGATATTCACTACCATGAGCCAATGCGACTCCTCGCCATCATTGAACACCATCCAAGCGTGATCTCGTCGACCATTCAAAAGCATCAGATCCTTCAACAACTGTTCCATAATCAATGGCTCAACCTTATAGCCCTCGATCCTCATACCAGTGAATTTCATCGATATAATCCTGATGCCTCATGGGAGTTTCTTAAAGTAGTGGTTTCTAATTGATCCTTCATTAACAACCATATCTACTAAAACTTGGGTTAAGAGGCCTTTTTTGTCGTGGATGTATTTGGCTTGGGCCATGCCTGGCGTAAATACATCACCGCTTGGTCCAAAGCCTCATTTAGTCCCACCACCCTGAGAGTTTCTAATGCCTGATCTTCCTCAAGACGAAATTGTTGCCCATGAGAGATCCTGTAATTCGGGGAAACCGATTTGAATCCATAGGCACATCCAGCTCCCTCAGAGTGGCAGACGAAGTACCCATGGCTTGTACAAGCCATTTACCAGACTTGGGGGCCAGGATCCCGATCTCCACGGAGGCATGACTGACAGTCTCTTGTCCAAAAACTCTGCTCACTTCCGAAGTGAGGTCATATTGTGCCGGGGATGTCATTTTATTGGTTGAGGGCAGGACGACAAGAATTACTTCAAGTTGGGATTTTTCTGCCATTTCATTTAGATGATCCAACTTTCCTGCCGATGGAAAAATCTCCCAGCGAACAATTTTCTGTAGGGACACGGGAAGGAGTCCCATAATTTTTGCCTTTATCCTTGTGACAAATTGCTGCCGATTATCTTCTGAGAGAACTGTCGTTCCCTGGGTAGGATCGCCATTAAGCGCTATCACCATACCGGCGTGCAAACTGGATGGGTGATGAGTGGATAGTTTGGCTTGAATAACTTCAGAGGAATGTATCTCACTATCAAAATGCGCCTGTAAGCGTGGGGGATTAGGGCTGTTACAACCACACATTCACAAGGTAAGAAATATCAACAGGATCATCGCATTCAGTGACTTGAAACTAGAGCCGGGAATTAAGACGGTAAGTTCTTCGGTTTGTGTGTCTTGTCTCAGGGTTTTTCATGGGCACCCTCTTTCGTAAGTGGCAATCATGTCGAAATCCATCTTACTGACGTTTATTAGAATAATTGGCTCCTTGGATTGTAGTCCATTCCACTATTAAATATGAACTCGCGTGACATAAACAAATACATAAATTTTTTTATGTTGGGCAAATCTGGAAAAACTTTACTTTCATCGGAATTGGAAAGGATTGAGCAGGTATCTTAATTTCAGCTAAGGCAAAGTACATTCCAGAATGTAGTTGGACCTAGAACGACATCAATGGGTTATATAGTGTAGTAGAGTGCCACTAGGTTCCCTTTTTCGAATCCGAATGTTCGACCCTCTGGCACCATTCTCGAATGGTACGCTGGCTGACCTAGTCTTCACGAATAAATCATGCAGAGAAATTGTCGTTTATGAAGAGTTCGCGGAACGATTCTGATAAATCTGGTTAATATTAAGCCGTTTTCGGGTATCGACTCCTACAATGGCAGAGGGGAAACTTTTAGATTGTTTAGAAAAGGTATGTTAGGAAATGGTTAGAGTTTCTCACCTGATGAAAATGGCGGAGTGCAATGAGGGCGGTCATGCCGCTTTCCGAGGGAGTAGGTCAAGATATGGCCGAAGGAGAGGGTCAAAGTAGGGCAAAGATCCCCTGGCTTTGGTTATTTATTTTTCCGAGGCAAAACGCATCCAGCGACAACGTTTCCCTCTTTTTGTGTTTGGGAAGAATTTACTGTAGAGCAAAAGAGTGAGGCTTCTGTCATGAGCGCACCGCTACCTTCTCCACCATTCAGATTGCTGAAATCCTTCAACAACTGTCCCATAATTGATGGCTCAATCTCATAGTTTTCGCTCCTTACACCCTCGAATTCCATCAATTTAGTCCCACAGTCACCTGGGAATTTCTAAGAGGAGTTCTTTTCACATGATTCGGTAAAAATCTCTCGTCACGGTTTCTCTGGAATGAAACGATCTCGACGGCTCACCGCCACATCAGACACAAACATTGCCCCCGAATGTCGATCGAAGAGTGGCCCAAGGCCAGAAAGTATTGGTTCAACTTTCTCTGCCGGTACCACCGTGAAGACCATGACTTGGCTAGCCGTGTCATTAAACATGAGGTGCCCTTCATGAAATCCATGGTGCCCTTTTCCTGAAATAATGTTGATGACCGTGTACCCGGTGGCTTTGACTTTGTCTAGCAAGTCACTCACAAATTTCAGATGCTCTCCCTCAATAATGATTTTGATTTCCTTCATGGGATGAAGAATTAGACCACTCATGGCGCATGCACTCCTTTTTTCTAGAGCGAGTAGATTGTTCTTTGTATTTTTCCGCCGAATGTTTGGGGCGGTGACTTATTCTATAGCATTTGGAGAGGTCGGTTCAGCTATTTTACTCCATCCTTGCCTTGGACGGTATTGGTAAAAAATTCCTTCCTCTGGTTCCAAAGCGATTAAATGAACCCAGCGGCCGTCAAAAAAACGTTGCAGGATCTCATTCTTTTGGATAAGCATGCTAATGCGATCGCGTGGAGCTTCCACAATATAGAGTGGCCGCATGGCTTCATGATAGGGCCGCTCCCCTTCCATGACAGTCTGCCACGCCAGCCCAATTCGTAAATCACTTTGTGTGCCAAACATGACACCGATTCGGCCAGTCACGTTATGATACATTTTGCTCCCGCTCCCATAGATCTCAGGATCCACAGTGGAAAAGTAATGCTCCATACTGATCCATTGGATGACGACTCCGGGTGCGGTTAAGATGATCTGCAGGAACTTGCCGGTAGGATCTCCTTGATAATCGTACGAATGCAAGAACGTCCGTCCTTCCAGATTCAAGCCCATGGTCAGGTCTCGGCGTCCCACGATAAAGGCCGCATTGCCAGATAAACCCCATTCGGGTCGAACTTGGGACCAATCCAGGCTGCGATTTTTCACTTCCCGGGCCGCCATTTCAGCAGATAATAATTTCTGCACATCGGGAAATCGACCGCATCGCTCTAGGCTATTTTGTTGACCGGCCTCTTCAAGGTCGAGAATCAACTGTGACAATTGGTGACGATGGGTCGAAGGCACATCCTCTAAATCAAAAAACTGGACGGCATCGGTGGTCGTATCAACCTGCCCAGCAAGGAAATAGGTATCCTGTGGAATCGTAATTCCTCGCTTCTGGAGAAGTTTTCGGATATCAGACTTGTTGGCCATGAATGCAAACGTGCGGGCGTTGGGCATCCCATGATTGCCTCCGCAGGCTCCACAATCGAGGGCAGATTCGAAGGGATTGTTATCGGAGGTACTTCCATGGCCGCACAACAGGACTAATCGTGCAAAATTTTTGGTGAGACCCATGAGGCGAAGGTTAGTTTCAACATAATTGACTTGCTCTGTTAATGTAAAACCTGTTTGGGTAATGCGATGTAATCGATCTGAGGCGCCGCGCGAATCGATACGGTAGTGGTCGCGGAGGATGCCGATGAAGGCAGTTTCTTGGTCCGGTGTCAACCCAAGGGCCTGGCGATATTTCTCGGGGAGAGGGCCACGGAAATTATTTTCCTCCAATGCATATTGGCGCAAGGTCTCCACGATTTCTTGAGTCACTTTTTTGCCAGACAGATTGAGTTGTTCTCGTAACGCACGGCGGATTGTGGGTCGTTGTTCCGCCGCTAACATTCCAAGGGCCTCCTCCTCGGTCAATTTATTCACGGTAAGGGTCGTGGCAATTGATGGGGCAAAAGACCGCTGAATCCATGATGAAAGTTCCCGATACCACGTGCCGAAAGTAGTTTTCAAAATAAAAGGAATGCCAAAAAACCATCCCAGCGCTTCGACCATGACATAGGGGGTAATCACATTTTCTTTGAGGTTGTGCAGCAAGTGATGGCCGGTCTGAAGGAGCTGTATGCCGGCAAGATGTTTTTCGGCTTCCAAGTTTTGATAAGCTCGCGGAACTTCCCGTATCACATGCTTGGGTTTCAGCAGAACCGGGCATTGGTCAGTTTCATGATGGGTTCCGAAGGCACGAAAGCGGAAGGGAATTGCAAAAAAACCTGCAAAACCCAACGTTTCATATCCCCCGATTTCTTCCAAATGCCGACGAAACCCTTCCGAGCGAACATCAATACACAGGATGACTTGGGTTAATGGACGAACTTCGCCATTCTCGACCTGGTCCAGACCAGTAGTTTTTTGTTTCGCAATAATTTTGGGTCTTAGTTGTTGCAAAAGGGACTTTCGATAGCCCGATTCAAAGGCTTCCAACCAATATGGGGGGTGGAGCTTTTCTGGAAAATCGTCCATCCAAGACAAAATGGTCTGTAGCTCGCTAGGGGCAGTGTTACTGAGGGTCGCCGGGTCTAAATTCAGAATCTCACACAAACCCAAGAGGTTTCTGGCCTTCGTTTGTGTTTCTTTGTGGCGATTTTCAAGTAGCATGTCCGCCCTGTATTGTGTGGCAAGTGTTTTCCATGCCTCATTGTTATTTCCTGAGTACCCGTATCGGAGGCGATCGACTTGATGTATATAATTTCGAGGTAATTCGCCAGTCACGCGGGCTTGGCGCAGGCCGTATACTGATGTTTGGTCTTGCATAAAGGCCAGCAGGTTGTCATAGGTTCCGGCAAATCCTAGTTCCGCTTGGCATGCCTTCCTGACTAGTTCACTTTCATAAAATAGCCGGATGGCCAAATATTTGATCAGGCTGGCGGGGTAGACTTCTTGCCACTCATAGCCTGCCTCTTCGGCACGCCATTTGATAAACCCGGTCCATCCTGGCAAGGCGCCAAGTTGAAGAGAGAGGTAATCCATCCATAAAGCTTTTGGAAGGCCAATGGTTTCAAAAATCATGAGGATGGTATCTTCCGGACGTTCTGGCAAGGCCCGGACCTTGTGTGTCCAGTCTGGGATGCCGAGTAATGAACCGTTAAGATCGTGTTCAGCAAGTCTTTTCCATGCATGGTAAAGCGATGATTCGCGATACGGCATGCCCCAGGCCGCATGACCTTCATCTACAAATGCTCCGCACCACTTGATAAGTTCCCCATTGATTTGTTCAACAATTCTGGTTCCCAGAACGCGATCACACCATGTGCTGAGAGTGACGTCCCGTCCTAGGGCTTGAACGTCGGCTTGAGCTTGGGCGTCCTGATTTGGTGGAGGGAGTATCGTTTCCAATCGATTCATGAGGGTCATCAGGAGAGGGTTCTCTTCGTGAGGACCCTCTTCCTTGTTCCCTTGAATCATGTGAGCCTTGAGTATTTCAAGGTGACTGATGCGTGTGTTGCCTATTGTTACGGTTTTGTCCTGTGCCAATGGCCTAAGTGCCGCTTCGAGTTCCTCCCCGCGAATTCGGCCGGTTAGAAAATATTCCCGAAATTGTTCATTGGAGAGATAGGGCCGACCACCGAGAAAGCGTTGGCCTTGTTGAATGGCTTCATCAAAATCTAAATATTCCAATCCATGGAGAATATTATGGTGAATAAACGTTCGCATTGGCCAGTAATATGCAATCACCTCGGCTGCGAGATTGACCAGCGAGCGCATTTCCATTTGTTGAGATTCGCTGTACTGACGGGTCGTGAGAGTATCCATATTTAAACCTGTGAAATCCCCAAAGATAATTGCACCAAGGAAATTGAAGGGTCGGCAATTCCGAACCAATCCGATGGAGCCATTCCGAGTATGATCAAAAGAGCCAATAGGAGGATGAGTGAAACCTGTTCGTAATGATGAAGATCATGCCCGGACCTAGTCCCCGGTGAAGGATGTCCGAATAGCACTTGTTGCATCAGCCGAGGGAAATACCAAGAAGCCATAAGCCAGGCCAGAAGAATTACCACGAGGCTTTTTACGGGAGGTGAGGCGATGCCCAACATCATCTCCATGAAGGCCGAGAAAATGGTAAAGAAAGGAAGTCCCAAGGCGGCGGTAATGAACAAGACAAAAAGTGTAGAGAACCGAGGCATGATGCGTGCTAAGCCGTGGGATATTTGTAAATCTATATGTCCAAAACGCGTCCATATGCAATGGTTCCCTAAGAGCAGTCCGCACATCACGAGGTTCAGACCGACCAAAAATCCAACCGCCCCTGGAGTTACTGATTGCGTGACTGCGGCGTACCACCATACGATCGCACCAAGTGTCATATGGGCATAAGCTACCAAGGTGTCCATCGAGTCCTGAGCCAATGCAAGGAACGATCCGTATATGGCGCTGCCAATAGCGAGAACCCAAAGGAGATTGAACAGGCTATCGGGTATGACGGGGAGTAGGTTGATGAAGCCATACAATCCCAGACTCGGTAAGAGAACCGCGAGAAACGCGGGAACCATGCCAGGCAATTGGCTCGCAGAGGCTACAAAAACCTTATGAACAGGCAGTAGCGGCCAGACGATGATGAGTGGGACCAATAACGTCAAGGTCCTGATAGAATCTGGAAGCACCAGGGAAAGAAAGAGTGCAAGAATACCCATAACCAAAATGCCTATGGCAAACCAAGGGATTTCTCGGCTTTGCCCCCCATGCCGAATGAACATGAGGATCAGTAATCCAAAAATCCCGGATAACACAATTTGGGTGGAGGGCCCTTGACTGGCCACATAGCCTAAGCCTAAGCCTGTAAATAACAGGATGAGGCAAAAGGAGATCGAGGCTTCTTTGTTGGGAGGTTGGCCGAGAATGGTTAGTAATCCGGTCAATATAATTAAGTGCATGAAGAAGAACGAAAAGTTCCAAGGTAACCCTGACATCCAGAGAGGAACGGTCACGATCAGCCAGGTTGTGGTGATCATCAGCAGCCCACAAATCTTAAAGGCCTGAGGCCTTGACCAAAAGATTGTTCCCAAAGCGGCACCAAGAACGGGGGTTGCCATCATCAACATGGCTTGGACCGACCACCATTCCATCACGGCCTCCTCCAGCCTGCGAGGCTATGGTCGAGGCGTTTTGCGAAGTGAATGATATTCTGCGACACGGTGTTATAGAACTGATCAACATAAAGGCGGTTCATAAAAAGGAGGAAGAGTTGAGGCCTCAGGGCGGAAATCCATCCAGGGAGAAAAATTCTTTGCCCACTTGCCCTGGTATAAAGAACGGCCCAACTTAGGATAATCAGGGCTGTGACTAGGATCACCAATACATCAAACAATCCGCCATGGAGCGCGGCGACTTGGAAATACTGATGGGCGACGCCAGGTTGGGGATATAAAAAGTAGGTGAAGGTTTCTGCTCCCCATAAATAGGTGAAAACGATCATGACCAAGGCCAGCAACATGACCCCGACGACTTTCCAGGACGCCTCATAGAGTCGATATAAGCTAAACATTGCTTGGGAAGCTGTTACCCAAGCGAAGAATAAAAAGATGACTGCTCCTTGGGCGTCTCGCAAGGGAATTTTCAATATCCCATGTGCAGCCAAGAGAATAATCAACGGCAAGAGCAATGTGACACCGACTCCCGTAATCCACGTGGCTCGTGAAAATGGTATTGCGGCTCCACCATGGCTGATCATCGGCTTCTTTGGTTCGTGGCGTGACGCATGGATGACATTTCCTGCATTCAAAAATAGCGTGGCTTTGAACAGCCCGTGGGCCATGAGGTGAAAAATGGCGAGCGCAAATGCCCCCAATCCGCATTCCATAATCATGTAGCCCATTTGGGCCATGGTCGAAAATCCCAATGTTTTTTTGATGTCGTTTTGAACCAGCATCATGCTGGCCCCTAAGATCACTGTAAGCATGCCTATGGCAAAGACCACGTGTAGTGTGGTGGGAGATAGGCCATACAAAGGAGCCAAACGGTTCAACAAAAACCCTCCGGCATTCACGATGCCAGCATGCATGAGGGCAGATACGGGCGTGGGGGTGTCCATGGTGTCTGGCAACCAAACGTGCAAGGGAAATTGGGCGGACTTGGCCATCGCCCCGACAAACAATAACAGTGTAATAACAGTGACGGCGCTGACTGACAGGTCACCTCCAGGCCAAAGAGAAATCATTGTCGCGGTCTCAGCGGCACGGGCAAAGAGTTCTGAGAATTCTAGAGTTCCATATAGGTGATAGGTCAGAAGAATTCCGCCCAAAAATGCCACGTCGCCCACTCTATGGACGATTAATGTCTTAAAAGCGGAGTCTACAGCTGGTGGATGAGAAAAGTTGTAGGCGAGTAGGAGATACAATACCCAACTGAGCAATTGCCAACACACAAACAGCATGAAGAGGTTGGCACTGGAGACCAAACAGAGAATGACAAAAGTCATCAAACCCAGCAGCGCATAAAATCTGGCATACCCTCGTTCTCCCTGGAGATAGTTGATGGAGAAGAGGTGGATAATGGTGCTGACGCCGGTAATAAGTACGATCATCACAGCACTCAGGCGATCGATGAACAAGCCCAAATGAAACCAACCGGGGGCTTCAGAAGAAAGAGATGGCAAGCCGATGCGAATTGGCCCATCCACACTGACGGCATAGACCAGCCAAAGGGATCCAAGAAAAGCCATGACTAAAGCAGGTACTCCTACTTTGTAACTCTGTTCTCCTAATTGTTTTCCGAACAGGCCGATGATAAAGGCTGAGCTAATTGGTAGCAGGGGAATGAGAATGGCGATGAATATCGTCATAATGACATCTCGGATGGGAAATTATTGCCGATCGTGTAGGTGTTTGGGTAAACACCGTGTTGCCAGAGGAGCCTGGAAAAAAGCCGCATGCACCGCCAAGCCCGCCAGTTTGAAGCTCCCTCGTTTGGATGATAGTCCGCTACATGACACTTAAAAAGCAATAGGCAGAAAAAATTCCCTACCTTGGTCTTTGAAAGACGTGGTTTCCAGTATTTTACGTTCAAGTTGACTTGCCAAACTTTCATGCAGAGATTTCCAATGGATCTAATGGCGGGCGAGGGGAGTCCTCTCCTAGTTCAGCATCTGAGAGATTTCCTTTTGGAGAATTTTCAAGCGTGAGACTTTGGAGTAGCACATTGGCCTGATCCAATGCGTCATCCGGATTTTCTGCTGGGAGAAGAAGATGCCCCATTTTTCTTCCCGGCCTTGGCTGGTCTTTTCCATACAGGTGAAGTTGGATGTGGGGATAAGCGAAGAGGCGATCCCACCGTGGGGGGCCGTTTTGCCAAAGATCCCCAAGTAGGTTCACCATAAGTACGGGGTAGAGGAGCGTAGGGTCACCCAACGGTAATCCGCAAATGGCCCGGAGGTGTTGCTCGAACTGAGAGGTGTAACAGGCGCCAAATGTGAAATGTCCACTGTTATGAGGGCGTGGAGCAATTTCATTGATCAGAAGCGTGTTGTCTTCAAGGAGAAAAAATTCAACGGCCATGACCCCGCAGTAGTCAAGAGCCTCGGCGATGGAAACGGCGAGCTCTTCCGCGCGTGTCCGAGCGGATTCTGTGATGCGAGCAGGAACTATTGTGGTATGAAGCTTATTGAGCTGATGAACGTTTTCCGCAAGGGGGTACAGTCGAATTTCCCGTTTGAGATTTCGGGCCAGAACCACCGACAATTCTATCTTGAATGGTGCGATGGCTTCCAGAATGGATGGAACTTTACCTACCTCGTCCCAAGCTGCAAGGAGGTCGTCTCTGCTGCCCACTCGGAATTGTCCCTTGCCGTCATATCCTGATCGGCGTTTTTTTAATATCGAAGGGAAACCCACGCGTTGAGCTGCGTCTGTTAAACAGGACCGATCCTTCACCGAGGCAAAGGAGGTTTGTGGGTAATTCTTATCTTGAAGAAACTGTCGTTGGACCAATCGATCCTGGACAAGTGCGAGGACAAAAGACGAAGGCTGAGTCGTCTTCACTGATTCCAACTGTGCAAGAAGCTTCCATGGCACGAGTTCTGTTTCAATAGTGAGTACATCCACTTGAGCCGCAAATTCCAAAAGGCGTTGCGTGTCGGTCAGTTCTGATTGCACGGAGAAATCCGCAAACTGAGCTGCCGGACAATGTTCCGTCGGATCAAGAATGCCAACCCGATACCCCATTCTTCGACCTTCCATGGCCAGCATGCGCCCCAGTTGTCCTCCACCCAAGATTCCGATGGTTTCCCCAGGAAGAATCATAGTCATGTGAGCTCCTCTGGTAGCTGGCGAGTTGTCTGTACATGGTAAGCCCGGAGCCGTTGGCGGATTTCTTGATCAGAAACCGCCAGAATGGCCACAGCCTGTAAGGCGGCGTTTGCGGCACCATCTTCACCGATGGCATGTGTGCCCACCGGGACCCCCTTCGGCATCTGCACTATGGAGAGAAGCGAGTCCATTCCTTTGAGGGACCGAGACTGTACTGGAACTCCCAGGACCGGAAGAATCGTTTTTGCTGCGGTCATACCTGGCAAATGTGCTGCTCCGCCCGCTCCCGCGATGATCACGCGAAGTCCTCGTGTCTCTGCATTAGTGGCAAAGTCGACCATCCGATCCGGTGTTCGGTGGGCCGACACAATGGAGCATTCATGAGGAATCGAAAGCTCAGTTAATATTTCACTAGCATGACGCATAGTTTCCCAATCGCTTTGGCTTCCCATGATAATCGCAACGAGCGGAGAAGAATGTGATGTTTCAGCGTTCATGAGCCTGGCTCGTTATTTGGGTGGTTCATCATTGTTCATCACAAAAGATATCGAAACAAGGTCATCGCCAATTGGTCAAGTTGTATGGGTTTGACCAGAAAGCTTTGGACACCACGGTCGCATAGACGCCTTGCCAGCGTTGGTGTAAACACCTGACTCATCATCACAATTGGGACCAGCGGAGCAATTTGTCTGATAGTGTTTACGGCGTCTAAGTTCTCCAATCGAGCTAAGTCTACATCCAAGAGCACCAAATCTATCCGGTGTGTGCGAATTGCATCCAAGGCTTCAGGAACAGACTCCACAGGAATTGGAATGCAATGGAGCCGCTTAACCAAATCGCAAGCTATGGTACGGCACTTGGTGTTTTTTTCCGCAACAACGATTCGAAACTTTTTTTGCTTTCCTGCTCTGGGCATCGGTGGTGTGACTTCCAGGGGTCATTGCCGACAAGAATCCTTTTCGCCCTGAGGTGCCAAGCCTCCATGGAATGGGATGCCCCATGATAGTCGGGGGAACAGATCCTCATTCATTATGCCGTTGTAGCCATCCAGGTTTTGAAAAATTTCAGAAGGATGAATGGCCCTTTCCAATTCTAAATGTCTTAGCATAAGCGTTTTTGCATTGAATAATAGATAAATTGGCCGTGACACATCGGAAAATTCGATGTATAACTTCTGGCATGGATTGGCTCAATTATCATCATTTGTATTATTTCTGGACGGTCGCAAGAGAGGGGAGCATTGCAAAGGCTTGCGAAGAGCTTCGGTTGGCACAGCCGACCATCAGTGGCCAGTTGCGCATGCTGGAAGATGATCTCGGAGAGAAATTATTTAGGCGGGCTGGGCGTGGGTTGGTCCTCACCGATGTTGGGCAAATGGTCTATCGCTATGCGGAAGAGATCTTTTCACTGGGAAAAGAAATCAAGGAAGTGGTGAGAGGAGCCAAACCTGAACGCTCTCCCAAATTGGTGGTGGGAATCACGGAAGTCCTGCCCAAGCTGGTGGCCTACCGTCTCCTAGAGCCAGCTGTGAAGGGGACGGATCCCATTGGACTGATTTGCTGGGAAGGAAAGTTGGAAAATTTATTGGCCGAACTCGCTATTCATCGTCTGGATATTGTATTGGCGGATGCGCCGTTGCCGCCCATGTTAGGCATTCGGGCGTATAGCCACCAACTCATTGAATGTGGGGTGTCGATCATGGCTCCTCCTCGAATGGCTCCCAAATATCGCCGGCGATTTCCTCGGTCGCTTCAGGGTGCTCCCTTCTTGCTTCCGACAGATAATACCGTGTTGCGCCGGTCGTTAGAGCATTGGTTTGAAAGCCATGCGATGCATCCAAAAGTGGTGGGAGAATTTGAAGACAGTGCCTTGCTAAAAGCCTTTGGCCAAGCAGGATGCGGAGTCTTTGCCATACCTACGTTGATCGAAGACGAAGTGCAACGTCAGTATCGAGTCCATCTTGTTGGTCGAGTGCCGACAATTCGCGAAAGATTTTATGCCATTTCCATTGAACGCAAGATTAAGCATCCCGCCGTTCGGATGATCTCTCAAGCGGCGCAGGAGACCACCAGGGGAAAAATTAATGGGGGGAACTCCTATGGATGAGAGCTGTTAAGAGTCGGCCATATTCCTCACATCGTTTCATCGAATCTGCATATCATAATGCCTATTTTGTGGCTCAAAGATTTTTACAAATTTTCTTCTTCCGATACGAAATTCCTAAGCACTTTCTTGCTTGGACATGCGGACATCTTAGTGCTCAAAGGACTGAGGAACGAAAATGATTTCTGTTGTTACCGGAGCGTAACGTTGGTATAAGGAAGCCAAGGAAGCTAATGATGGAAAGAATCGGTCGGCGATGTTGGTAAGAACCCTTGTCGAACCGATTGCCCATTTATTTGGCTGGGAGGATCAAAGGCTCTTGGCCTAGGGACTGGGAACAGGACATGCCAACCAGAGGCTGATCGAATATTTGATTCGAAGCACTCGGTTGGCTTTTTTTTAGGAACTCGAATTTAGGTCAATTTTTTGGGATAAGATCCCAGGAAAATATACGGCCAAACATGAGACCAATTTCTTCTCAATTCCTTTTTCTAAAAACCCTTGCCTTATTTGTTGTGTGGATCATGCTGTCGGGATCTTTTGATCCCATCCATTTGGGATTGGGATTTGCCCTATCCTTTTTGGTGGCCTGGCTGAATTCTGGGCATTCTCCGTTCGTTCCTCGGTTTCGCTTATGGGGAAAGATCCTTTGGTATCTCCCCTGGCTCTTCATCCGCATCGTGCAGAGTAGTCTACATGTGACAAGGTTGATCCTTGACCCACGCCTTCCCATTCATCCAAGGCTGATTCAATACACGTCAACCCTCCGAGAACCTCCGGCGGTGGTGTTGTTGGGTAATTCTATTACCTTGACGCCAGGGACGATTACGGCAGAGGTGAATGGCAATGTCCTTTTGGTCCATGCCTTGGATGAATTGTCGGCTCAGGATGTGACGAGCGGACGTATCGAATCAAAAATCGCTGAAGTATTCAAGGAAGAGGTAGGGAGATCATGAGAGATTTCTTTCTTTTTGTCATGGTGGTATTGACTGGACTGATCGGCGTCTATCTCTATCGCGTGCTTCAGGGGCCGACGATTTTCGATCGTGTGTTAGGACTGAATGGCATATCCACCAAGGCAATCATTTTATTGGTCGTCATTGGAATGGTCTATGATCGGGCTGAAATGTTTGTGGATATTTCCACAGGCTATGCCCTTTTGAATTTAGTCGGGGCTCTCGCCGTGGCCAAATTTCTTGAACAAAAGGGATTACCGTAGCATGGAAATACTGTCGATGGTGTTGATCCTGTTAGGATTATTTTTTCTTGTTGTTGCGGCCATTGGGGTAGTGCGATTACCAGATGTGTTTTCTCGCTCGCATGCGGTTTCATTGACAGACTCACTTGGGGCGTTTTTGCTGTTAACCGGTCTGGCATTACATGAAGGATCGACCGTGAATTTTTTCAAAATTCTTGCGGTGTTGGCCCTGCTGTATCTACAAAATCCGGTGATTTCTCATGCGACGCTTCGGGCCGCGGTTCGCGCCGGGTTGAAACCGTGGGATGGAGAAAAACGATGACGTTTAGTTTCGAAATTCCCCTGCTCCTTCTTCTGCTCGTCACCGCGGCTGGTGCGATTTTAGTGAAAGATTTGATGAGTGCTATTTTATTATTAGGCTCCTATGGATTTTGTCTTTCGTTGGTCTGGGCATGGCTGGGAGCCGTGGATGTCGCGTTCGTCGAGGCCGTGGTCGGCGCAGGGTTAGCGACCGTGCTGTTTCTTCTTACGTTGTTTGGGACTGCTCCGAAAGATGGGCGGCTTCGTCGACCACCGCCCCCCATCGCGGTGCTTATCGGCCTACCTCTTCTTGGGGCCCTGATGTTATACGCGGCGAACGATCTGCCAACATTCGGGGATCCCAATTCTCCTTCAAATTCTTATGTGTCGCCAGTTTATTTAGAACGCAGTTACTTAGACACCAAGACTCCGAACGTAGTGACTGCGGTATTAATGGATTATCGGTCTTTGGATACCATGGTGGAAACCGTGGTGATTTTTACGGCGGGACTCGTCTGTGCTTTATTATTGCGGAGAAAATCTCATGGTACGTCCTCATGACAGTATTATTGTTCAATCTTTAGGCCGATTTCTCATTCCGGTCATCCAAATTTTTGGGTTGTATGTGCTGGTGTTTGGTCAATATGGACCAGGTGGCGGATTTGTGGGCGGTGTGATTCTGGGCACGAGCATGATTTTAGCCATTCTTATTTTTGGTCACGATGCCTCACGGAGCCGCATAGCTAAAAAATTGTTGCATGGGGATGGAGTCGGCATGCTGATTTATGCAGGGGTTGGGGGCTTGTGTCTTATTGGAGGAGGGGAATTTTTAAATTATGGCAATTTGGAAATCCCCGGTATGGAAACCGCCACGCGACGTTTTATTGGAATTCTGTTGACCCAAATTGGTGTGGCCGCCGATGTGGCCGTAACCGCCATTTCCATTGTTTTGAGTTTATCCGACCAGGATATCATTGAGGATTCTGCCAATGGCTGAAGTATTGTCGTCGATTTTTTACCGACCAAATTTTCTCACCTTTGTCATTATTTTTCTTTGGGGTTTCTACATTATGGTCACCCGATTCAATTTGGTGAAAAAACTGGTGGGCATGTATCTTGTTCAAACCAGCGTCATTTTTTTTCTCGTCTCCACCAGTGCTAAAAACGGGGGGACGGTTCCCGTCCTTCTTTCCACGACAGAACCCGTTCAGGCGATTCAGTATACCAATCCCCTCCCTCATGTATTGACGCTCACGGCGATTGTCGTGGGTGTGGCGACCTTGGGGGTGTCCTTGGCGTTGGCAGCGGCGATTTACCGAACCTATGGTAGTCTCGACGAAGAAGAAATTTTAAAAAAATTAGAATGATTCACCAACTTCCCGTTCTGCTGTTTCTGCTTCCCCTCTTTGCGGCAATTTCAATGCCGGTGGTGTGTCTGCGGCATAATGAACGATGTGTGCCAATTGCCTTGTCGGTGTCCACCGTCATGGTGCTGTTGTCAATCCTCAATCTAGTCATGGTCTTGAAGTATGGGGAAGTGCGGTATGCGTTCAGCGGGTGGGCCCCGCCCCTGGGGATTGAATGGGTGGCCGATGGTCTCGCGAGTCTGATGTTGGTGGCGTTGTCCTTTCTGGGACTTGTGACGCTGTTGTTTTCTCGTGCAACGGTTCCGACGGACCTGGGCCATGGGGTCGTGTATTTTTATACCCTGATTCTTTTGTTGATCTCGGCGTTAACCGGGATTGTATTTGCGGGCGACCTCTTTAATCTTTTCGTGTTTTTAGAGGTCGCGGCTTTGGCGAGTTATGGTCTGGTGGGCGTGTCCGGCGGACGAGCGTTAGTGGCGGCCTTTCGCTATCTCATTTTAGGAACTTTGGGAGCTTCGTTCTATTTATTGGGCGTAGGTTATTTTTATGCGGCGACTGGAACCCTCAATATGGCGGATATCTCGGAGCAGTTGCCATATTTATTGACCTCCAAAGCCGTAGTGGGTGGCCTCCTATTTATGTTCATTGGCCTGAGCATCAAAATGGCGCTAGTGCCACTCCATGGATGGTTGCCGGATGCGTATACCTATGCGCCGGAATCGGTGTCCCCCATTCTGGCTTCCCTCATGACGAAAGTGGCTCTATTCGGTTGGATTCGAATTATCTTTTGGGTCTTGGGAGCAGATGCCGTCGTCTATCATATCCCCATTCTCTTGATGATCAACACCCTCGGCATCCTGGCCGCGGTCATCGGAGCCTTTCTGGCATTAACCCAAAATGATGTGAAGCGAATGTTTGCCTATGGCGGCATCTCCCATATCGGAATCATTCTTATTGGCGTGAGTCAAGGAAACCGAACCGGATTTGCGGGGGGAGTTTTCTATTTGCTGAATGATGCCATTATGCAAGCTGCGCTGTTTTTTTTGGCTGGGCTGGCCGTGGTGCAATATGGCGTGCGAGGGGTGGACGATTTATGGAAATTGCGCGGTCAGTCGGGCTGGATCACCGGAGGATTTATTATTGCGGCGATGTCGATGATTGGGCTTCCTCCAACCGGCGGATTTTTTGGCAAATGGTACATCATATTGGGATCGCTGGAGGCTAATAATTATCTGGCGGTAGGAGCGGTGCTCCTCTCCACGGTGTTGACCCTAGCCTACTTTGTCAAACTATTTGAGCGATTGTTTCGGGAGCCTCCAGGCGCTTCCGACCTCCCCTGGAAAACGATGCCTCTACCTATTCAATGGAGTTTGGGCGTGGTGTCGGTGGTCATGATTGCGTTGGGCGTGTGGAGTGATCCCATCGTGGGATTCTTACTGAGTAAGACATTGCCGATGGGACTGTAATCTTTCATGTCTGTTTTTGTGTTTATCCCGCTTCTGCCGTTATTGGCCTCGCTTGCCTTGGTGGTGGGGGGACGACGGTGGGGAGACCAGGGCCATCGAATCGCCATTCCTGCGATGGGGTTGTCGTTTGCTCTGTCGGTGGGAGCCTTTCTCGAGATATTGAATCATGGCCCAATCTCCATTCCTCTCTATCAGCTCCTTCAGTCGGGTCCGCTTGCCATTCAGGTTGGGCTGTATCTTGATCAACTGACCGTCTTGCTGTTGTTGTTAGTCACTGGGGTCAGCGGTGTGGTGCACGTCTTCTCTTCACGCTACATGATTGGGGATCCTCGGTACAATCGGTTTTTTGCCGTGATCTCCTTCTTTACCTTTTGCATGTTGATGTTGGTGATGAGCAGTAATCTGCTGATCATGTTCGTGTTTTGGGAGATGATGGGGCTGTGCTCCTATTTGCTGATTTCTCATTGGGCTCAACGGACTCCTGCCGTTCAAGCCGCGACGAAGGCCTACTTGGTGAATGCCATTGCGGATGTGGGGCTGGGTTTTGGCATCATCCTGACCTTTGCCACCTTTGGAACGCTTGATATTCCTACTATTTTGGCGCAGGCGGAAAGTGTGAAAGACCAGACGGTCAATATTTTGGGGTGGATGGGTGGAGACTTTCAGATCCATCCGGTGACTGTCATTCCCTTCTTTTTATTCATGGGGGCGATGGGCAAGTCCGCCCAAATGCCTTTTCATGTCTGGTTACCGTTTGCCATGGAGGCTCCGACACCGGTATCGGCCTTGATTCATGCCGCGACCATGGTCAATGCGGGTCCCTTTCTGTTAGTGCGTCTGAGCCCACTCCTAGTCCTTTCACCATCGGCGATGAACTTTATCGCGGTCGTGGGTGCGGTGACGGCCTTATTTGCGGCGATGGTGTCCATGACCCAATCGGATATCAAAAAGAACCTGGCCTATTCTACGATTAGTCAAATTGGGTTTATGATCATGACGTGTGGGATTGGCGCCTTCGTGGCTGCAATTTTTCATTTATTAGCGCATGGATGTTTAAAAGCGTTTTTGTTTTTGTCTACTGGCAATGCATTGCGAGCTGTGCAGTCCCATCACCATGGTGAGCCGCAATCGGACCTACCTACAAAAGAAAAAACATGGCTTTCCCTTGGCGCGTTGATGCTGGCCTGCCTGCCACCGTTTGTGATTTTCTCTGGGCCGTATGAGGTCTTGTGGGCGGCACAGGGGTTTGCGTCCGCTCGAACGGTATTTTGGGTCATGGGATTGCTGACGGTCTTTTTTACGGCGGTGTATATCTACCGTGGCATTTGGTCTCTGTTCCGGGTTGGTCTAAGCATGCGGGATCGTGAAACAGGAATCGCGAAACCAGCAGGCCCGCGGTTGTTCTCTCCTTCCCATTTGTTGATGGTGTTGGCGAGTGGGGGAGTGATGGGCGCAATTCTCATGGGGATCTGGTCTTGGTTCGTTCAATTTTTGACTCCGGCTCTCGCGTTGCCTCCTTCATCGGTTCCGGGAATTGTTACTCCCACAGAAGGGATGGTGTGGATAGTCGGGCCGTTGGGGGTTGCGGTGCTTGGATGGATTTATGCGTATTCTCGACCGTCCGTGTCATACAAACATGGTGACACCGAGTCTGAGTGGAAAAGAGCGGCGTATGTGCTTTTCCTCAATAAAGGATATTTCGATGAAATATATGAGGCATATCTTGTTCGTCCGACCCTACGATTCTCGCATTGGCTTTGGCGTCGCATTGATGTTCAGGGTGTGGATGGCATCGTGTATGGGCTGGCAACCGTCTCGCTCCGGTTGGCCAGGTGGCTTTGGCAGGTGGTCGACCTCAAGGGCATTGATCGTTTAACGATTAATATCGGCAGGCAAAGTGTCACCCTCGGACAATGGCTTTGGGAACTAATTGATATTCGTGGGTTAGGAAAAACCATGGATCAGGTAGGAGTCAGCGCGGATGCGACGGGGCAGTATTTAGATGAAGTCGGGCCTCGTACGTTGCAACATCATTTGCTCGTGATGATTTTTTGGTTGGTGCTCGCCATTGCCCTGCTCTATATACTGGTGAAATAGCGAATGGAACGGTTGGCGTAAAACCTGGGTGATGTAGAAAAATGGGAATTTCGGTACATTATTTTCGCATAAAATCTGGCTTCTCAAGCAAGTCTGAATAGGCATTCCATGACCGTGTTTGCCGATCACATGATTAGTTGGTTGATAGCTCTTCCCTTTATCGGAATGGGCCTTCTGGCGTTTTTCCGTGATGAAGAGATGATTCGACGTGCGGCGTTGGTTATCACGATGATCGAGTTTGGTCTGGGGGTTGTGTTGTGTCTTCGGTTTGATTACCAAGACTCCGGCATGCAGTTTCTTGAGCGCATGGCATGGATGCCCACGTTCAATATCCACTATGCGGTAGGGGTTGATGGGATCAGTATTCTTTTGGTGTTTCTCACCACCTTGCTTTGTCCCTTGTGTATCTTATGTTCATGGAATTCGATCACGACCAGAGTTCGTGCCTTCATGATGCTCATCCTGTTAGTTGAAGGCGCCATGATTGTGGTGTTTACAGCTCTCGATTTATTTCTATTTTTCATGTTGTGGGAACTCACGATGATTCCCATGTATTTCCTGATCATATTATGGGGGGGACCAAATCGGATCGCCGCAGGGATAAAATTCGTCTTGTATAGCCTTACCGGGAGCCTAATGTTGCTGCTTGGTATTCTCGGGCTTTTCCTGGAAGGGGGGCATACGTTTGATATTCTTGCCCTCGGTCAACATACGTATTCCTCCAAGGTGCAATTCTGGATTTTCTTAGCGCTGTTCTTGGGGTTTGCCATAAAAATGCCCATGGTGCCGTTTCATACTTGGTTGCCGGATGCGCATTCCGAAGCGCCGACGGCCGGCAGTGTGATTCTGGCTGGTGTCTTACTGAAAATGGGAGGGTACGGATTTCTTCGATTTTGCCTCCCAATTTTTCCTGAAGCCTCTGCCCTATTTGCTCCGTACATTTTATGGTTGTCCGTGTTGGCGATTGTGTACGGCGGGTACATGGCCCTGGCGCAAACCGATCTCAAAAAACTGGTTGCGTATTCTTCGGTGTCCCATATGGGGTTTGTGACCCTAGGAATTTTTGTCTTCAATAGCCAGGGCATCCAAGGGGCTATTTTGCAAATGTTTAATCATGGCATTACCACGGGAGCGTTATTTCTTTCCGTGGGACAATTGTATGACCGAACCCATAGCCGCGCGATCGGTGACTACGGTGGCTTGCATAAACCCATGCCAAAATTCGTGGCGTTCTTTTTCTTGTTTTCTGTGGCCTCCTTTGGGCTGCCCGGCACCTGTAATTTTATCGGAGAATTTTTAGTCTTGGTGGGAACGTCTTACACAAGTTTTGCCATGGTTCTCCTGTCCATGGGGGGCATTGTCCTGGCCGCAGCCTACATGCTGTGGATGTTGCAGCGAGTCACGTTAGGTGAGCCGAATACTAAAGCGGCGGGACTTCTTCCGGATCTGAATCGTCGGGAATTGGTGACTGTGACTCCCTTGGCTATTCTAGTGTTGGTGATTGGATTGTATCCTGGTCCTTTGATGGAAATGATGGATGCGAGCGTGACCCAATTGGTGAACCAAGTGGGGGGCGTCCAACTCGCGCTTCATTCTCAAGACTTCCAGCCTTGATTTTTTCAGATAGCCTTCTTTTGCGATGCACCTTGTTTTCTGCCCATTTCCCTTTTTCCCCATGTGGATTCGAATGGGGTGGGGGCATTTCTACTGAACATCATGAAATATTTGTCAAGTGAAAAATAAGGCAGACCTTGACTTGTGAATCTCAGGGCCTTATTAATTTAGTGTATGGATAATAAACAACCACGTGCCTTGAGCCATGACGAGAAAAAAGCTGCGGAAGCTGCCTACCAGGGAAAGCCCTTTCATTCGTCTTGGTCCAAATCTTCCCGCGCTGTGTATGACGGGATTATAAAAGCTCGCGGCCTACCAATTGATGCACTTGAATCAGCAGAAATGGGCGTCGATCCTTTTGAGAACCCCATGGTGGCCGAAGGTATGTTTGAAGAAGCCTTATCCCTTGGAACATCACCGGGGAAAAATGCTGAGAGTGATGGAACGGATTCTCAGACGCCCGCTCATCAGATCACGTCTCGCCAAGAAGCGATTGATGCAGGCTTACTGATCGACGTGACCAACAAGGCCAAGGGCGTTGGGTTTAATTTGTCCGTGGGTATTACGAAGTCGTTATGGAATCGAAGCATTGCTGAAACGTTAGATAGCGCCAACCCCGAAGGAGAGGCCCGTATTCGGGATATGCTGTTAGCCGTCCGTTTACGCCTGGCAAGTTTGGATGCCCCGTCACCCTGGGTCGAGGTCCCTGTCCTGTATCCTTCTCAACAAGAAGAGGGCCATGCCAAGATATTTCCCATTTATGCGTTGTTTCACAAAGACGCAGTGGCCGAGGAATGCTTGACGTTGATTCATCCCAAAGAAATTTCCTCTATTCGCCCTTCCACGCATTCGAATACCGAAGAAGAGCAATCTTCAACAGATTTTCTGTAACACGTTTCTTCCCTGCGAACCGGCCAATTCCCAAAATCCTTTTCTCCTTGTGTTCTAAATTTAGATAGCTTTGGGTAATGCGAGATGCGAAAGTGGGCTATTCTTTCCGCCTCACGGTCCACGTCTCACGATTTTTGTTTCAGCTCTCCCAGAATTGGCATGTCCTCTAGATCTTGAGGCGACAGTTTGGTCCAGTCGATTCCCTTCGGTGGCTGTGGTGGGGCCTTCACCTCAATTATCGTGGAGGGTGTGACAACAAAGGATAGCGGAAGATCTGTCGTCTCCCAAGGAAAATGCTTCACCACTTGAATCGTATGAACGGTGGTGGCTACGGGAATGGGCTTGTGCCCGAGCTCATACAATATGGCATATTCCAAGTCCCCATAGCCCTCTCCCTTTCCACATCGATGCCCATTGGGTGTCACGGCAACCGAGCCGGTGACGATGGCATCGAGTTGTGGGAGTTCTTCCAGGGAAACCAGTTCGCCCCACTGCGTCCCCTTTGATAGACTTGCGGCCTCACGAAGCTTTTCTTGTGGAATTTTATGCGGATCAAATCGTCGGAATCCCCCTTTCAGTCGTGGGGTTGGCACGAAGATCGTGAGACCGCGTTGGAGGGCGAGTTCTCGCACATACCGTTGTGGGGCATCGGGATTTACTTTGATGCGGGTGGCATTCTGAAATATTGGGATCGTAAATAACCGTTCGGCAGCTTCTTTTGCTCCAGAAAAATTTGGGATGCGCCCATGGGGAGGAAACGGGAATCTGGCAATGTGATCGGACGCTAGTTGGTCCCACACGGCTTGGCGGGCAGCCTGTTTGGTCGTGAATTTTCTACATTCCATACGGTGTCTTTTTCTCTATATCTCTTTTGTCATCCTGAATAAAGTGAAGGATCTGTTTTTTCTTTCCTTGGAAATTCTTATGTGAATAAATAGGTCGTGAAGAAGAGATTCTTCGCAATGCTCAGAATGACAAGAGACGTTTTCTCCTTTCGAACCGAGCTCAGCTGAATCCCCGTGCGCGAGCCAAAATGAATATGATAGGGTGACGCTTATGTCGTATACACCATTCTTTTTAGTCAATGCCGTGCTCGGGGCCATTGCCGTCACGGTAGGTCTGTGGTTTCTCCAAGGAGATCTTTCTTCAGCCGTCACCATTATCCTTATCGTTGGCCTGACGATTCTTTATGCCAAAGTCTGCCCGAGTACTGCCCATGTGTGGATGTGGTCTACGTTGCTTCTAGGTTTAGAAAGTTTGGCTTGGCCTTTTCAAATGTTGGGTGAACTTCAACAGTTCGGTCCCGAACCTCCCATTGAAGAAATGAGCAAAGTCTTTACCGCCGTGTTGTTTGGGTTGTTTTCTGGCATTTTTTGGCTGACTTTTGCATACGGTGTCTACCGTCGCACGCAACCCAAAGTTGAAAGCTCTTCATCTGGTGAGCCCCTCACCTCCAATCAAGCCAAAGCCCAACGGAAAAAACGTCGCTAGTCGCTCGTTGCTAGTAAAAATCAGACAAGAAACGACAACCTGCCTTTTTCTTCACTAGCAACGAGCAACCAGCGACGGGTTTCCCTCACCCCATTTCCATCGGGTCGACATTGATGCCAAATTGCAATCCTTTGTGGTGTTTGTCGGCTGCCATGGATTCATACGTGTGGCGAATGAGAGTCTTGGCCTGACCAACATCATCAGCTTTAAAAAGAATGGTTTCCCGAAACAGTCGTCGATGTCGAAGCCCCTGGGTAGCTATGGGCCCCAAAATTTTTGTGTCCATAGCCAGGGAAGA